>NZ_JABANZ010000010.1:0-156991 GCF_013074405.1 Erwinia sp. JH02 | reverse complement strand
GTGTGGGGTCTCCCCATGCGAGAGTAGGGAACTGCCAGGCATCAAACGAAGAAAGAACCCCGACCGAAAGGCCGGGGTTTTTTTGTGCTTTGAATTTGGCGATAATCGTCGATCTGACACGAAAAATCTCCGTTTTGTCAGGGGATTACCTGCTATAAAAGCCTAAATGAGATCTTCCGGATAGTTAACATTGCGAAATGCAGCCTCTGCTCGCTCAAACAAAACACTGTGCCCCCCTGCCTGCTGAAGAAATAGCATCAACTTACGGTCACCGTCCGCCAGATAGCGTTGCAGTGAACCCGCAATACTGCGGTGCAGCAATGCTTGCGTGGGGTGATCTCGCTCTTCTGTGCGTGCCCAGACCGCAAATGCTGTTCCTTTATGCTGCCACAAGTTCTGAACCAGATTATCCGGGAGCAATGGCGTATCACAGGAAGTGAATACTACCCACTCAGTTTCTGTCTGTTGCAGTGCTGCCAGCATTCCTGCTAGTGGTCCCGGGAAAGCTGCCAGCGTATCGGATATCACAGGCAAACCGCTCTGTTGATATACCTCAATATTTCGATTGGCATTAATCCATACAGTAGTGACCTGGGGCTGAAAACGCTGCAAAACATGTTGGTAGAGTGGTTTGTTCTGCCACAGCATGAGCCCTTTATCTTCGCCCCCCATACGGCTGCCACGGCCACCTGCAAGGATGACGCCGGTCACGGTTTCGCGTTCAGGGGCGGAAATTCGATTCATTAGTTTTATACCCTATGCTTAATGTTGGGTTCTTTATACAGGGACAACTGCATGAAATGCCATCGCCTTAACGAATTAATCAGCTTGCTGCAGCCTGCCTGGCAGGACGATCCTGATCTGAATTTACTTGAGTTTTTACAGAAATTAGCCGATGAAGCCGGCTTTAAGCAGCCTTTTAGTGAATTAACGGATGATGTACTGATCTATCATCTCAAGATGCGGGGCAGTGATAAAGATGCTGAAATTCCAGGGCTGAAGAAAGACTATGAGGATGATTTCAAAACAGCATTACTGCGTGCTCGGGGCGTGATTAAGGATTAAATCAGGCGGTTGACCCGCTGCCGCTGCCATTTAATGGTACTCTTGCAGGCTATTATTTATCGATTATCAGCGAGCATGCCGGATGAAAGAACCTGCTTTTAACTTCCACACCCTGACGCCTGATACCATCCTGGATGCGTTGTGGGAGACCGGTCTGCGCGTGGAATCCGGCCTGACGGCGCTAAACAGCTATGAAAACCGCGTCTACCAGTTCTCCGATGACGACAAACGGCGCTACGTGGCGAAGTTCTATCGCCCGCAGCGTTGGTCGCAGGCGCAGATAGAAGAAGAACATCAGTTCGCTTCTGAGCTGTTTGCTGATGAGATCCCACTGGCAGCCCCTCTGGAACTGAAGGGCTCAATGCTGCACCAGCACCAGGGGTTCTGGTTTGCTGTTTTTCCCAGCCTCGGCGGGCGCCAGTACGAAACCGATAATTACGATCACCTGGAATGGGTAGGGCGTTTCCTCGGGCGAATCCATCAGGTGGGCCGCCGGAAAACCTTTGAGTCGCGGCCTACTATCGGATTACAGGAATACATTGATGAACCGTTACAGATTCTCACCGACAGCACGCTGGTCCCCGCAAAGCTAAAAACTGATTTACTGGCCAGTATCGGGCGTCTGCGCACAACTTTACAAAACTGCTGGCATACTCAGTGGCAGCCTTTGCGCTTACACGGCGACTGCCATCCGGGCAATATATTGTGGCGTGATGGCCCACTGTTTGTTGACCTGGATGACGCGCGTAATGGCCCTGCGGTACAAGATCTGTGGATGCTTATCAATGGCGATCGCCAGGAGCAGCGTCTGCAATGGGACATTTTGCTAGAGGCGTACGGTGAATTCTGTGAATTTGATACTCATGAATTGTCACTGATTGAACCTTTACGTGCTATGCGGATGGTTTATTATCTTGCATGGGTTGTACGCCGCTGGCACGACCCGGCTTTCCCGGCCAGTTTTCCGTGGATGACGGATGAGGATTTCTGGCGCAGACAGATTTCCACTTTTAACGAACAGAACAAGCTGCTGCAAGAGCCTCCGCTACAGCTTGCACCTGTTTTCCAGGTGTGATCACCCTTTGGTTCGCCTATTGAGATGTAATCAGGAGAGAGTTTGACGATGAAAAAGATTTTATTTGCGCTCGTCGGTATGGTTCTGGCATTCAGCGCTTCTGCCGCACAATTTACCGATGGTCAGCAATACGTCACGCTGGATAAACCGGCTACTGGCGAACCACAGGTTCTCGAATTCTTCTCATTCTATTGCCCACACTGCTACCAGTTTGAGCATGTATGGCATGTGAGTGATGCCGTGAAGAAAGGCCTGCCAGAGAATGTGAAAGTCACCAAGTATCATGTTGAATTCCTGGGTGGCGAAATGGGTAAAACCGTAACGCAGGCCTGGGCAGTCGCGATGGCTCTGGGTGTGGAAGACAAAGTAACGGCACCCATTTTCGACGGTATTCAGCAGACGCAAACCATCACTGATCCTGCCAGCCTGAAAGCGGTCTTCGTTAAAGCTGCGGGTATCAAGCCTGAAGAGTACGATGCCGCCTGGAACAGCTTCGTGGTGAAATCACTGGTTGCTCAGCAAGAGAAAGCCGCAGCAGATCTGGATCTGCGTGGTGTGCCAGCGATGTTCGTCAACGGCAAATACATGGTGAACAACGGTGGCCTGGATACCAGTTCACAGGAAAACTATGTTCAGCAGTATGCCAACGTGGTGAAATTCCTGACTTCCCAGAAGTAAGCCTGCACAGACTTCCCTTAACGCCGGCAATGCCGGCGTTTTCTTTCTCGCCTGACGAGATAATTATCGTAAAAATGCCCTTTCATCAGTTGTAGATATCGTCTCTTTCTCTGAGCGTACCAACTTATATCCACATCAGCTTTATTCCGGAAAACATAAAGTTAATCCTGGAGTGAATAAATAACTAAATGATTATAAACAAAATTTAATTTTATTTTTAAATGAATTTCCACGGGTTAGCTGCTGTTAGTAAATTTACACACAAACTTATCCACAACGTGTCAATGCGAAGCGTAACGCAAAATGACAATTGTCCGTGGATTATTCGCCGTTGAGATTTCATCTTTCATAGCGAGCTGTGGCATCCTTAACGCCAATCAAAAACCAAAGAAGAACGTGACGACTTATGGCTAAAATTGCAGAAAACCCGCTGATTCTGGTAGATGGATCTTCCTACCTGTACCGTGCTTATCATGCGTTCCCTCCGCTGACCAACAGCGCAGGCGAACCTACCGGTGCAATGTACGGCGTATTAAATATGCTGCGCAGCCTGCTGCTGCAATATAAGCCAAGTCATGTAGCAGTGGTATTTGATGCCAAGGGTAAAACCTTCCGCGACGAATTATTTGAAGCGTACAAATCTCACCGTCCCCCGATGCCCGACGATCTGCGTGCGCAAATTGAACCACTGCATACCATGGTCAAAGCGATGGGGCTGCCGCTGCTGGCCATCTCAGGTGTGGAGGCTGATGATGTCATCGGTACGCTGGCGCTGGCCGCAGAGAAAATCGGTAAACCGGTGCTGATCAGCACCGGTGATAAAGATATGGCTCAGCTGGTAACGCCAAATATCACCTTAATCAACACGATGAATAATGCGATTCTTGGCCCGGATGAAGTGGTTGAGAAATACGGTATCCCTCCCTCGTTGATGATTGATTTCCTGGCACTGATGGGCGACTCCTCCGATAACATTCCGGGCGTAGCGGGTGTCGGTGAAAAAACGGCTCAGGCACTGTTACAGGGATTAGGCGGAGTGAAGGATATTTACGCCAACCTGGATAAAGTGGCAACACTGACTTTCCGCGGGGCTAAAACCATGGCCGCGAAACTGGAACAGAATAAGGAGATGGCCCTCCTCTCCTATCAGTTGGCAACGATTAAGACCGACGTGGAACTGGAATTGACCTGCGATCAGCTGACCGTTGAAGAACCGGCAGTTGAAGAACTGCTGGGGTTATTTAAACACTACGAATTTAAGCGCTGGATTGTTGATCTGGAAGAAGGTACCTGGCTGCAAGGGAATAAGAGTCGACCCACTGCCGCAAAAGGCAAAGTGGATGCAAGCGTGGAACCGGATGCCGCAGAAGTCGCTAGCGTGCTCTCTTCCGAAGGTTATGTCACCATTCTGGATGAAGCGACCTTCGATAGCTGGCTGACGAAGCTTCAGCAAAGCGAGTTGTTTGCCTTCGACCTGGAAACCGATTCACTGGATACGCTCAGTGCTAACATCATCGGCCTGTCTTTTGCCATCGCCCCAGGTGAAGCCGCTTACCTGCCCGTTGCACATGACTACCTTGATGCACCGGATCAGTTAGATCGTCAATCCGTACTGGCACGGCTTAAACCGCTGCTCGAAAACCCCAAAGCGCTTAAAGTCGGACAGAATCTGAAGTACGACCGTGGCGTGCTGGCAAACTATGACATTGAATTACAAGGTATTCAGTTCGATACCATGCTGGAATCTTATGCGCTGAGTAGCGTTGTCGGGCGCCATGATATGGATACCCTGGCATCACGCTGGCTGGGCCATAAAACCGTAAGCTTTGAAGAGATTGCCGGCAAAGGTAAGAATCAGCTGACGTTTAACCAGATCGCGCTGGAGCAGGCGGCGCATTACGCGGCGGAAGATGCCGACGTCACGCTACAGCTGCATCTGAAAATGTGGCCAGAGTTGCAGAAAGAGCAGGGGCCAAAAGAGGTCTTTGAACAGGTTGAGATGCCGCTGGTGCCGGTCATCTCCCGTATTGAGCGCAACGGTGTGCTTATTGACCAGAATATTCTGGCGGTGCACTCGCAGGAGCTGGGCAGCCGCCTGGCAGAGCTGGAGCTGAAGGCACACGAGCTGGCAGGTGAACCGTTCAATCTCTCTTCGCCGAAGCAATTACAAACCATCCTGTTTGAAAAGCAGGGCATCAAGCCCACCAAGAAAACGCCGGGTGGCGCACCGTCGACCAGCGAAGAAGTCTTAGCTGAGCTGGCGCTGGACTATCCGCTGCCGAAGGTGATTCTGGAACATCGTGGTCTCTCTAAGCTGAAATCCACCTATACCGATAAGCTTCCGTTGATGATCAATCCACACAGCGGACGAGTACATACTTCTTATCACCAGACAGTCACGGCTACCGGGCGTCTCTCTTCCAGCGATCCGAACCTACAAAACATCCCGGTGCGTAATGATGAAGGGCGACGTATTCGTCAGGCATTTATCGCGCCGAAAGGCTGTCGCATTGTCGCGGCTGACTACTCACAGATTGAGCTACGCATCATGGCGCATCTGTCACAGGATAAAGGGCTGCTGACCGCCTTTGCCAGCGAGCAGGATATTCACCGTGCGACAGCCTCTGAAGTCTTCGGCGTTGCGCTGGATAAAGTCAGCGGCGAGCAGCGCCGTAGCGCTAAAGCGATCAACTTTGGCCTTATTTACGGCATGAGTGCTTTTGGTCTGTCACGTCAGCTCAATATTGGTGCCGGTGAAGCGAAGAAGTACATGGACCTCTACTTTGAACGTTACCCGGGTGTACTGCAGTATATGGAGAGTACCCGCGAACTGGCGGCAGAGAAAGGCTATGTCTCGACGCTGGATGGCCGCCGACTCTATCTCCCAGAGATTAAAGCGAGCAATGCGATGCGTCGTAAAGCGGCAGAGCGTGCTGCGATTAATGCACCAATGCAGGGGACCGCAGCGGATATCATCAAACGGGCAATGATTGCCGTGGATGAATGGCTGAAGCCTCAGACAAACGGTGACGTGAAAATGATCATGCAGGTACACGATGAACTGGTGTTTGAAGTGCGTGCCGATGCAGTCGATAGCGCATCAGCGAAAATCCGTCAGTTGATGGAAGGCAGCATGAAACTGGATGTGCCGCTGCGCGTTGATATTGGTGTGGGTGACAACTGGGATCAGGCTCACTAAGTTCATTTTTCTCTGTCCTGTGGGCTGATGACTCTCCCGAAATCAGCTCGCAGGATTGTCCCTGCTAACATTGTCGCTTTAAACGGTTCAGCCACTCGCGTTATCCCTTTTCGCCAGTGACATCATCTAACCATCTCTGCCGCAACACTTTTTTAGTAATTAAGCTACATGATCGACTGCATTATGTGACTTGAGTTGGATAATGCATGTCGTTTTCTGAAAATTAACTACAAAAAACCCTTTTGAGCGCTCAAAAAATGATGTAAAGTTTCAGATGTAGGGTACAGAGGTAAGATGTTCTATCTTTCAGACCTTTTACTTCACGTAATCGGATTTGGCTGAATATTTTAGCCGCCCCAGTCAGTAATGACTGGGGCGTTTTTTATTGGGCGAAACGTAGGGGGCAGGCGGGTTATTCGGCAGGAATATCGTCTTCGGTTGCCGGAGGAATATCACGATACCAGCTGTCCAGCTTCTGGCTCAGTTTATCCACACCAATTTTCTTGAGTGATGAAAACGCTTCAACATCGACAGTGCCGAGGAAGGTTTTTGCCTCTTCACGAACCGCGTTCAGCTGGGCCTTACGCGCCCCGGATGCCAGTTTGTCGGCCTTAGTCAGCAAAATCAGTACTTCAATCCCGCTCTGTACGGCCCACATCACCATCTGACGATCGAGATCTTTCAGCGGATGGCGAATATCCATCAGCACTACCAGTCCCTTCAGACAATGACGATCGCGCAGGTATTCCGCCAGCGCACGTTGCCATTTGAGCTTCATCTCTTCCGGGACCTGCGCGTAACCGTAGCCTGGCAGGTCGACCAGACGGTAGCCTTCAGCAACCTGGAAAAGGTTGATCAATTGGGTACGACCAGGGGTTTTACTGGTACGAGCCAGGCCTTTCTGGTTAGTCAGCGTATTCAGTGCGCTGGATTTACCCGCGTTAGAACGCCCGGCAAAAGCAACCTCAATGCCAGTATCGGCAGGCAGGTGGCGGATATCGGGGGCGCTGGTGACAAAATGGGTTACGTGATAATTCCAGCCAGACAAAATAGATACTCCAGGTAAGAAAGGACAATTGTGCTGATTATACCCTGTATAGCGGTAAAGCGCCCGGTAAGACACTGCATGATCGAGTGCTGTGAGACATTGACCATTCACCCTGCGAGCACTCTCTGTATTTTGAAATTAAAAAAATGGATTTTTTACTAATTTTCATAGGGTTGTGAAATGGCCAAAAAAAACAGAGTAAAAATTACTTATGTCACCTTGTTTGCCGGACTGGTTAGTCTACATTTGTATCCAGAAACAGGATATTTCACTTCAGGATGAAGTGCTCAGGGAGCATCAGGACGATCTCGGGCAGGGAAGGAAATGTGCACAGGTGTGCGCGACAAGGATTCAGGAACGCTCACAGGATTGAGTAAAGGCAAAGGAAAACAGGGATGCTGGCTGCTAATAAGGATGCTGACATTGTCAGTCCTTCTGCGGAAGGTGCGAAAAAAGGCGACAGGGTGACCTGCCGCCTTTTTTCTTTGTCTGCTTTCTGCTAGATTTCGCGGCAATTCTATACTGAAGATAAACGTCTGAGAGCAGAAACCATGAAGCAACCTGCACGCACGCCCCAGGATAAAAAACCGGGAGCCAAAGTGAAACGTAAAACGCGTGATGAGATTAATCAGGAAGCGCGAGACCGCAAGCGTGATAAAAAGCACAGCGGCAATACTTCCGGCAGTCGGGCTAACCCGGTCGCCGAGAGCAAGAAAGGCGCTAACGGCAAACCGGCCAAAGACCCACGTATCGGCAGTAAAAAACCGATTGCCCTGGGCCCGGATGTGGTTGCCAGCAAGCCGAAGCCGGCAAAAGTGGCAAAACCCGTTGTAGAGAAGAAGGCTCGTCTGTCACCAGAAGAAGAACTGGCGCAGTTGGAAAATGACGAGCGTCTGGATGCGTTGCTCGATCGTCTGGAAAATGGCGATGCACTGTCAGCTGAAGAGCAGGCGTGGCTGGATCAGTCACTGGATCGTATCGACGTGCTGATGGAGCAGTTAGGGATTGCCCTGGACGATGACGCAGAAGATGAGCAGGCAGAAGAAGATATGTATCGCCTGCTCAAAGGCGGCCAGTGATCCTCTCGTCTCTCTGACGTAACATGAGGCAGCGCAATTTAGCGCTGCCTTTTCTTTGTAGGGTTTTTGGTGATGATTTGGCCTGGATCAATTATTGCGCTGATTCTGCTGTGCTGGCTGGGGTGGTTATTCGTTAAACTACAGCGGCTATCGCGGCTGAAAACCCGGCTGCGCAGCAAGATCGTCAGCCAGCAGCTTCCTGTCACGCGGCGGTCAATGCGACGACGATAAGGGAAGCCGCCATGCAGATGCAGACCACAGAGTGGGATCTCCCGCTCATTCAGAAGTACAATACCGCCGGTCCCCGCTATACCTCTTATCCGACCGCACTGGAATTCCATCAGGATTACGACGAGCCGGCTTTTCTTCAGGCAACGCAGCGTTACCCTGAACGGCCGCTGTCGCTCTATCTGCACATCCCCTTTTGCCACAAGCTATGTTACTTCTGCGGTTGTAATAAGCAGGTCACGCGTCAGCAGCATAAAGCGGATGACTATCTGGATGTACTGGTGCAGGAAATCGCCCTGCGTGCACCGCTGTTCCAGCATCGCACCGTCAGTCAGATGCACTGGGGGGGCGGCACTCCCACTTTCCTCAATAAAGCGCAAATCAGCCGACTGATGACCTGTCTGCGCCAGCACTTTCACTTTACGGAGGGTGCTGAGATCTCAATTGAAGTCGACCCGCGGGAAATTGAGCTCACCGTGCTTGATCATCTGCGAGCCGAAGGTTTTAACCGCCTGAGCATGGGCGTGCAGGATTTTAATAAGCAGGTGCAGGAGAAGGTGAATCGCGTACAGGATGAAGCGATGATCTTTTCCCTGATGGCACGGGCGCGTGAGCTGGGTTTTGCCTCCACGAATATTGATCTGATTTATGGCCTGCCAGCACAGACCCCAGAGAGTTTTGCTTTCACTTTGCAAAAAGTGGCTGAGCTGAACCCGGATCGTCTGAGTGTCTTTAACTATGCTCATATGCCCGCACTGTTCCCCGCTCAGCGTAAAATCAAGGATGAGGAGCTGCCCGGCGCCCTGGAAAAGCTGGAGATTTTGCGTCAAACCATCACGACGCTCACCGCGCAAGGGTATCAGTTTATCGGCATGGACCACTTTGCCCGGCACAATGACGAACTGGCTATTGCTCAGCGTGGGGGGAAACTGCACCGCAACTTCCAGGGATACACGACGCAGGGTGACAGTGACCTGCTGGGAATGGGCGTTTCAGCGATTAGTATGATCGGGGACAGCTACGCGCAAAACCACAAAGAGCTGAAACACTATTACGCAGAAATACGGGCAGGAAAAACCGCCCTGTGGCGCGGCTTGCAATTGAGTGAAGATGATTGTCTGCGGCGGGATGTGATTAAAAGTCTGATCTGCAACTTCTCGCTGTCATTTGACGCCATCAGTACGCAATGGGGAATTCACTTCCGTGAGTATTTTGCCGACGATCTGGCTCTGCTGACGCCACTGATGGTGGACGGGCTGGTGGAATGCCACGACAGCCGCCTTGTCGTCACCGCTAAGGGCCGTTTACTGATAAGGAATATCTGCATGTGCTTCGACCGTTACCTGCGTCAGAAAGCATCTGGGGGACAATTTTCACGGGTGATCTGATGGCCGGGGCGACCGAAAAAAATGGTCGCCCCAAAGGCCCGATCGGAAAAAATGATCGGACCCTACAGCTGGAACGTGTAGGGGCGGACCTTCTTTTTCGGTCCGCTCTTTATCCGCCCTCGTCTGTTATTCCATTCCCAGCTCTTTCAGCTTACGTGTTAGCGTATTGCGTCCCCAGCCCAGCAGACGAGCCGCTTCCTGTTTATGACCCTGCGTATGACGCAGGGCGGTAGTCAGCAGCGTACGCTCCATCTCGGGTTGCGCTTCCGACAGCAGGTTTTGATGACCGGAGCGCAGTGCGCGGTCCGCCCACTGTGCCAGCAACGTCGCCCAGCTGTCCGGCAATGACTGAACCGGGTTTTCTGGCGTCGATGTTTCAAACAGCTCTGGCGGTAGATCCTGGATCAGGACTTCCTGCCCGGCGGCCATCACCGTCAGCCAGCGACAGGTATTCTCCAGCTGGCGGACGTTGCCAGACCAGTGCAACCGCGTGAGCGCGGTTTCCGTTTCAGGATGCAGGATCTTGGCTTCCACCCCCAATTCTCTGGCGGCGACCTGTAAGAAGTAACGCGCCAGACGCGGAATATCTTCACGACGCTCACGCAGGGGAGGCAGATGCACACGGATCACGTTCAGGCGGTGGAATAAATCCTCACGGAATTTCCCCTCATGCACGCGCAGCTCCAGATTCTGGTGAGTCGCAGCAATAATACGCACATCCACCTTGACCGGCGCATAGCCCCCGACACGATAGAACTGACCATCGGCCAGCACTCGCAGCAGACGGGTCTGAACATCCAGTGGCATATCGCCAATTTCATCGAGGAACAGCGTACCGCCATCGGCCTGTTCAAAACGACCTTGTCGAATTTGATTGGCACCGGTAAACGCCCCTTTCTCATGACCAAACAGTTCTGATTCGATCAGGTCTTTAGGGATCGCCGCCATATTCAGCGCGATAAATGGCGCTTTCGCACGCGGACTGTGGCGATGCAGTGCATGAGCAACCAGCTCTTTACCCGTACCGGATTCACCGTTAATCAGCACACTGATCGACGAGCGCGACAGGCGGCCGATAATACGAAAAACATCCTGCATTGCTGGCGCTTCACCGATGATATCGGTGGTAGGCCCGCTGACGGGCTGATTGCGCGGCTGCTGCTGCTCTTGATAGTGACTGATGGCGCGCTCAACCAGTGCAACGGCTTCATCAATATCGAAAGGCTTCGGCAGGTAATCAAACGCGCCCTGTTGATAAGCGCTGACGGCAGCATCCAGGTCTGAGTGCGCTGTCATAATGATCACCGGCAGCATAGGGTGCCGCTGTTTGATCTGCTTTAACAGCGCCAGGCCGTCCATACCGGGCATACGAATATCTGACAGTAAAACGTCTGGGGTTTTGGTCGCAAGGGCTTCCAGTACCTCGTTTGCGCTGTCAAACGTTGCGCAGTTTAAACCAGCTCCGGTCAGCGCGCGTTCAAGCACCCAGCGGATGGAGCTATCGTCATCGACGATCCAAACTATCCCTCGTTGCATAGAAACCTCACTGGCGAATAGGCAGGTAAACCGAGAATTCAGTGTGTCCAGGCCAGCTGTGGAACTCTATTTTTCCCGAATGCTGATCGATCAGGCTGCGGGCAATCGATAACCCCAGCCCGGTACCGCCTTCGCGGCCGCTTACCATCGGGTAAAACAGCGTATCCTGCAGCTGTGCCGGAATGCCGGGGCCGTCATCTTCAATATCGATGCGTGCCACCAGGCGATAGCGTGTTCCGTGCAGCGTTAACTGGAACGCCGTTCGGGTACGTAAAGTAATCGTGCCGCCTTCTTCACCCAACGCCTGCAGGGCGTTGCGTACTACATTCAAAAGGACTTGTTCTATCTGGTCCGGGTCGTGCGGCAGTTCAGGCAGGCTCGGGTCATAATCGCGGACAAGCACCACATTATCGGGCAGCTCCATCGAGACCAGATTCACCACACGTTCAGCCACCTGATGGATGCTCTGTGTGACATGCATACCGGGCTGTTGCGGGCCAAGCAGACGGTCGACCAGATTGCGCAGGCGATCGGCCTGTTCAATGATGACCTTGGTGTATTCCGTTAACGCCGGGTCGGGCAGGGCTCTGGCCAGCAGTTGTGCTGCACCGCGTAGCCCACCCAGCGGGTTTTTAATTTCGTGTGCCAGTCCACGCACTAAATCACGTGCTGCTACCTGCTGCGCATGTTGTAGCTGTTCCTGACTCAGCCGGCGCTGATTATCCATGGGCGCCATTTCCAGCAGAATCAATCCTTCGGGCAGACGTTGTGCGGTGAGCGACATAATGTGCGCACGGCTGTCGACCACCAGGGTCACTTCGCTGTCGGTAAAACCTTGTCCGGCATCCAGACTTTCGAGCATGACCTCAATATTCAGGGAAAAATAACCCATCAGTTCCGGCAGTGGCGTACCAAACAGCTTGCGGGAACTTTGCGCCAGCAGTTGCTGCGCGGCAGGGTTGGCGTAATGAACCACCAACGCACCATCAACCAGTAAGATACTGTTGATCAGTGAATTGAGAATCTGCCCAGCATCGGGCAGCGGGCCAGTTGCCATACAGCATTCTCCTGAAGTAGTTATGCACCAATTTAGTGCATTATAGCCATAAAACGCGAAAATCGTCTGACATTACCGGGAATTCGTGGTGAAAAAAGCCCATCCTGAGATGGGCTGAAAGTTTCCACGGCAACAAAATCCCAGACGTCTTTCACGCCGCAGCTGTGTTGGCTTCTCTCAGTCACCCGAATCACTTAGCGAACTAAGCTCATCGGGCCTCCTTCGATTGCCGCCTTGCTGCAACATGAAATTCGTCGGGCTTACTTCTAAATTAAACGCTGTAGTACAGTTCGAACTCAACCGGATGCGGAGTCATACGAACGCGGTCCATTTCTGCTTTACGCAGCTCGATATAAGCTTCGATAGCATCGTCAGTGAACACGCCACCACGGGTCAGGAACTCGCGGTCTTCGTTCAGTGCAGCCAGGGCTTCGTCCAGAGAACCTGCAACTTTTGGAATCTCAGCTTCTTCTTCCGGTGGCAGGTCGTACAGGTTTTTGTCCATTGCATCGCCAGGGTGGATCTTGTTGATGATGCCGTCCAGGCCAGCCATCAGCAGTGCAGCGAAGCACAGGTATGGGTTTGCAGCAGGGTCAGGGAAGCGCGCTTCAATACGGCGTGCTTTCGGGCTGGCAACCACTGGGATACGGATAGAAGCAGAACGGTTACGGGCAGAGTAAGCCAGCATAACTGGCGCTTCGTAGCCTGGGACCAGACGCTTATAGGAGTTAGTGGTCGGGTTCGCCAGAGCATTGATTGCTTTAGCGTGTTTGATTACACCACCGATGTAGAACAGCGCCATTTCAGACAGGCCGCCGTATTTGTCACCCGCGAACAGGTTAGTGCCGCCTTTTGACAGAGACATATGGCAGTGCATTCCAGAACCGTTATCACCGAACATCGGTTTTGGCATGAAGGTCGCGGTTTTGCCGTAAGCGTGAGCGACGTTGTGCACAACATATTTGTAGATCTGAATTTCGTCAGCTTTTTTGGTCATGGTATTGAAGCGGGTTGCCACTTCGTTCTGACCCGCCGTTGCCACTTCGTGGTGGTGAGCTTCAACGACCAGGCCCATCTGTTCCATGGTCAGACACATTGCAGAACGGATATCCTGCGCTGAGTCGACGGGTGGCACTGGGAAGTAGCCGCCTTTCAGACCTGGACGGTGGCCTTTATTACCGCCTTCATATTCTTTACCGGAGTTCCAGTAAGCTTCGATGTCGTCGATAGCAACGTGTGAACCTGAAGTGCTGCTGCCGAAACGGATATCATCGAACAGGAAGAACTCTGGCTCTGGCCCAAACAGAACGGTGTCTGCAATGCCGGAAGAGCGCAGGAAATCTTCAGCGCGTTTCGCGATGGAACGCGGGTCGCGGTCGTAGCCCTGCATGGTGCCTGGCTCGAGGATGTCACAACGGATGATCAGTGTAGAATCAGCAAAGAACGGGTCAATGACTGCGGTGGTTGAGTCTGGCATCAGAACCATGTCGGATTCGTTGATACCTTTCCAGCCACCAATCGAGGAGCCGTCAAACATTTTGCCTTCTTCGAAGAAGTCAGCGTTAACCTGATGAGCAGGGATAGTCACGTGCTGCTCTTTACCTTTGGTATCGGTAAAACGCAGGTCAACAAATTTGACTTCGTGCTCGTTCATCATCGACAGAACGTGTTCAGCGGACATACTTAACTCTCCTGGATTTTGTCATTGGCGTCGTGTTTAGAGAACTTCACCGGTGCGCTTTGCTATTCGCCGCGCTAACTCCGATAATAAAGATCTCTCACAAGCTTACAACCGTTGTGGAAACTGGCGTTTTTCGCTTAATGAGTATTTGCGAAATCTATGCCAACTTTTTTATTTAACGAAAAAAGCGCTATGATGCGCCCTCTCGTGAGACGAGGACTGCACCACGATGGAAGTCGCGCACCATTTTGGTGCCATTGAATGATAAATGGGCACTCTTTTGGTGCAAATTTTCGTCCAAGTGCAATGTTTGCACTGAAAATGGCTGTAAATGCAATCCGGACAGTTATCTTTATATGAAATATGTGATCCTGTTCAGTCCTTCGATTAATCCGTGTACAATAGCGCGCTATTTCTAATGCCTGAGGCAAAGCTGTGATCGAAAATTTGCGTAACATCGCCATTATTGCCCACGTTGACCATGGTAAAACTACCCTGGTTGATAAGTTGCTGCAGCAGTCCGGGACCTTTGATGCCCGTACCGAAGCAACCGAACGCGTAATGGACTCCAACGATTTGGAGAAAGAGCGTGGGATTACCATCCTCGCAAAAAACACCGCCATTAAATGGAATGACTACCGCATCAACATCGTGGATACCCCAGGACACGCCGACTTCGGCGGTGAGGTAGAGCGTGTGATGTCAATGGTCGACTCGGTGCTGCTGGTTGTGGATGCAATGGATGGCCCGATGCCGCAAACCCGTTTCGTGACCAAAAAAGCGTTTGCTAATGGTCTGAAGCCGATCGTGGTAATTAACAAAGTCGACCGCCCTGGCGCGCGTCCTGACTGGGTTGTTGATCAGGTGTTTGACCTGTTCGTTAACCTGGATGCGACCGACGAGCAGCTCGACTTCCCGATTATCTATGCTTCAGCCCTGAACGGTATTGCAGGCCTGGATCACAACGATATGGCGGAAGACATGACCCCGCTGTATGAGGCGATTGTTAAGCACGTCTCTCCACCACAGGTTGAGCTGGAAGCCCCGCTGCAGATGCAAATCTCCCAGCTGGACTACAACAACTACCTGGGTGTTATCGGTATCGGCCGTATCAAGCGCGGTAAAGTGCGTCCTAACCAGCAGATCACTGTGATCAACAGCGAAGGCAAAACCCGTAACGCTAAAGTCGGTAAAGTTCTGACCCATATGGGCCTGGAGCGTATCGAAGCGACTGAAGCGGAAGCCGGCGACATCATCGCTATCACCGGTCTGGGCGAACTGAACATCTCTGACACCATCTGTGATACTCAGAATGTGGAAGCGCTGCCAGCCCTGAGCGTTGATGAACCAACGGTTACCATGTTCTTCTGCGTTAACACCTCTCCGTTCTGCGGTAAAGAAGGTAAGTATGTGACTTCACGTCAGATCCTTGACCGTCTGAACAAAGAACTGGTGCACAACGTGGCACTGCGTGTTGAAGAAACCCCAGATGCTGACGCCTTCCGCGTATCAGGTCGTGGTGAACTTCACCTGTCAGTTCTGATCGAAAACATGCGTCGTGAAGGTTTCGAGCTGGCGGTATCCCGTCCAAAAGTTATCTTCCGTGAATTCGAAGGCCGCAAGCAGGAGCCATTCGAAAACGTGACCCTCGACATCGAAGAACAGCATCAGGGTTCTGTGATGCAGGCGATGGGTGAGCGTAAAGGTGACATGAAAAACATGGATCCGGATGGCAAAGGCCGTGTGCGTCTCGACTATGAGATCCCAAGCCGTGGTCTGATCGGTTTCCGTAACGAATTCATGACCATGACTTCCGGTACCGGTCTGCTGTACTCCACCTTCAGCCACTACGACGATGTGCGTCAAGGCGAAGTTGGCCAGCGTCAGAACGGCGTGCTGATCTCTAACGGCCAGGGTAAAGCAGTCGCGTTCGCCCTGTTCAGCCTGCAGGATCGCGGTAAGCTGTTCCTCGGCCACGGTGCTGAAGTGTATGAAGGCCAGATCATCGGTATTCACTCACGTTCTAACGACCTGACTGTGAACTGCCTGACCGGTAAGAAGCTGACCAACATGCGTGCTTCCGGTACTGATGAAGCCACCACTCTGGTTCCACCTCAGAAAATGACCCTCGAGCAGGCGCTTGAGTTCATTGATGATGACGAACTGGTCGAAGTGACTCCACAGTCTGTACGTATCCGTAAACGTCACCTGACTGAAAACGACCGTAAGCGCGCAAGCCGCGGTCCGAAAGAAGCGTAATACCGCTTTTCTCAGGGCCGGAGTTTTCTCCGGTCCTGAGCTTCCTTCTGAATCTTCTCCGCAGTTTTCAAAATCCTCACCTGTTCAGTCTCTCCATTTACCGCTAGAGTGAATAACTCACCGGAACAAAAGGAGATGGCCATGCTGTATATCTTTGATTTAGGTAACGTCATTGTTGATATTGATTTCAACCGGGTTCTCGGTGTCTGGAGCGATCTGAGCCGCGTACCACTCTCGACGCTGCAAAGTCGTTTTCAAATGGGGGAGAGTTTTCACCAGCACGAGCGTGGTGAAATAAGTGACGAAGCGTTCGCACAAAAAATGTCTGATGAGCTGGGGCTGTCATTAAGCTATGAACAGTTTGCTGCCGGTTGGCAGGCGGTGTTCGTCGGCGTGCGCCCGGAAGTCATTGCCATCATGCATAAATTGCGTCAGCAGGGTGAGCGCGTGGTTATCCTGTCAAACACTAACCGTCTGCACTGTCAGTTCTGGCCGTCACAATATCCGGAGGTGAATGCTGCCGCCGACAAAGTCTATCTGTCGCAGGAAATGGGATTGCGTAAACCTGACCCGGCGATCTATCAACACCTGCTCAATGAAGAAGAGTTCTCCGCTGAAGAAGCGATCTTCTTTGATGATAACCCCGATAACATTGAAGCGGCGCGCAAGCTCGGTATTCACAGCCTGCTGATTACCGATGCCAGCGTGTTACCGGCTTTCTTTGCCGATCGCCAATAAATGCGCTTTCTCAATCATTATCGGCACCGACTACGGGCCTTTTGGGCATGGGTGAAGCTGCTGTGGCAACGCATTGATGAAGATGGCATGACCATGCTGGCCGGGCACCTGGCCTATGTCTCGTTACTGTCGCTGGTGCCACTGATTGCCGTGGTCTTTGCCCTGTTTGCCGCTTTCCCGATGTTTTCTGATGCCAGTATTCAGCTGAAAAACTTCGTCTTTAACAACTTTGTGCCAGCGGCTGGCGCCACGATCCAAAACTATCTGGAACAGTTTGTGGCTAACGTCAGCAAAATGACCGCTGTTGGCGTCGGTGGTCTGGTGTTCACTGCGCTCTTGTTAATGTATTCGATAGACTCGGCGCTTAACACCATCTGGCGCAGTAAACGTAAGCGGCCACTGGTCTACTCGTTTGCCGTCTACTGGATGATTCTGACCCTCGGGCCGCTGTTGGCGGGTGCCAGCCTGGCGATCAGCTCCTATCTGCTGTCGTTACACTGGGCGACGGTCAGCGGCGTGAGCATGCTGGTGGATGTCGGGTTACGGATATTCCCGCTGCTGCTCTCCTGCCTGTCGTTCTGGCTGCTGTACAGCATTGTCCCGACCACCCAGGTGGCAGGGCGCGATGCGCTAATCGGTGCGGTTGTTGCCGGGTTACTCTTCGAACTGGGTAAAAAGGGCTTTGCGCTGTATGTTACGATGTTTCCCTCGTACCAGCTGATTTACGGCGTGCTTGCTGTTATTCCCATTCTTTTTTTATGGGTTTACTGGACCTGGTGTATTGTTTTATTAGGGGCAGAAATTACCGCCACGCTGGGGGATTACCGCCAGCTTAAACAAGAAGAACAAGAAAGAGAGAACGAAGAATCATGATTGCCTTAATTCAACGGGCGTTATCCGCCAGCGTGACAGTGGCGGGGGAAACCATCGGGGAAATCGGGCCTGGGCTACTGATTTTACTGGGTGTGGAGAAAGGCGATACGCCTGAGCACGCGAAAAAGTTAGTCGATAAAGTCCTTGGTTACCGTATCTTCGGCGACGAAAACGACAAGATGAATCTCAACGTGCAACAGGCGGGGGGAAGTGTTCTGGTCGTGTCGCAGTTCACACTGGCGGCTGACACCAAAAAAGGGATGCGTCCGAGTTTTTCTGGTGGTGCTGCGCCCGCTGATGCTGAAAAACTGTATGAGTATTTCGCTGCCTGCTGTCGTGATAAAGGAATAGCCACGGAAACCGGGCGTTTCGCCGCTGATATGAAAGTGGCGTTGATTAATGATGGCCCCGTGACCTTCTGGCTGCAGGTTTGAAGCAGCTAGCCGAGCGGCAAAGGAATGGCCTGGCGGGACCTGAGAGAGAGAACCATTTTATGTATCACCTCCGCGTGCCAGAAACTGCAGAAGAGTTAGATACCTATTACCAGTTCCGCTGGGAGATGCTGCGTAAGCCATTACACCAGCCGATGGGCTCAGAACGTGATGCCTGGGATGCGTTGGCGCATCATCAGATGGTCGTGGACGAACAGGGCAATCCGGTGGCTATCGGCCGGTTGTATATCAATGCCGATAACGAAGCCGCCATCCGCTTCCTCGCCGTTCATCCGTCTGTCCAGGGGAAAGGCCTGGGAACACTGGTGGCGATGACGCTGGAGTCTGTTGCCCGTCAGGAAGGGGTCAAGCGCGTGGTGTGTAGCGCCCGTGAAGATGCGGTCGATTTCTTCTCTAAGCTTGGCTACCTCAATCAGGGCGAAATCACGGCGCCACAAACCACGCCGGTACGCCATTTCCTGATGATTAAACCCGTGGTGACACTGGATGATATTCTGCACCGTGCGGACTGGTGTGGGCAGTTGCAGCAGGCCTGGTATCAGCACATTCCGCTCAGTGAAAAAATGGGCGTGCGCATTCTGCAGTATACCGGTCAGAAATTTATCACCACGATGCCGGAAACCGGCAACCAGAATCCTCACCACACATTGTTTGCCGGAAGCCTGTTTTCACTGGCGACGCTCACCGGGTGGGGGCTTATCTGGCTGTTGTTGCGTGAACGTCACCTTGGTGGGACGATCATCCTGGCCGATGCCCATATTCGTTACAGTAAGCCTATCAGCGGTAAGCCGGGCGCAATCGCTGACCTCGGATCACTGTCTGGCGACCTTGACCGTCTGGCGCGTGGCCGTAAGGCGCGTGTGCAGCTGGAGGTGGAACTGTTTGGTAACGATGAGTCGGGTGCGGTGTTTGAAGGGGTATATATCGTATTGCCCGCCGACCCGGACGGCCCGTTAGAGCAGGGCGGGTGCGGCGGTTAATGAGAAAATGGCCTTAGCGGCCCTTTTTCTTACGGCCTGGCTGGTCAAAACGTTTGCGACCCGCCGGACTGGAAGGGGCTTTATCGGCGGATTTCGCCCCGCCTGATACCGGCTTTTTCGCGGTCGTTTTTTTTGCCGGAGCTTTCTTCGCAGATTTATCTTCGGAGGACGAATCCTCAATCAGTTTAAATAACGCGATCAGTTCATCGTCAGTCAAATCGCGCCATTCTCCCGGCGGCACGCCTTTCAGGCTGATGTTCATAATACGAACACGTTCCAGCTTGGTAACCTCGTAGCCAAAGTGCTCGGCCATACGGCGAATCTGACGGTTTAGTCCCTGTACCAGTGTGATGCGAAAGACAAACGGAGCTTCTTTCTTCACTTTACATTTTTTGGTGACCGTACCGAGCATCGGCACGCCTGCGCCCAGACCGCGAATAAACTCTTCGGTAACCGGTTTGTTGACGGTCACGATGTACTCTTTTTCGTGGTCGTTACCGGCCCGGAGGATCTTATTGACCAGATCGCCGTGGTTGGTCAGTAAGATCAATCCCTGAGAGTCTTTGTCCAGGCGGCCAATAGGGAAGACGCGCTTGCTGTGGTTAACGAAATCAACGATGTTGTCGCGCTCTCCATCTTCCGTAGTGCTAACGATACCGACAGGCTTGTTCAGTGCAATCAGCACCAGATCGTCTTCGTTACGCGGTTCAATAAGCTGACCGTTCACTTTCACCACATCGCCGGCAAAGACCTGATCGCCCACCGAGGCACGCTTGCCGTTAATAAAAACATTTCCCTGTTCGATGTAACGATCGGCATCGCGGCGAGAACAGATACCGCTCTCGCCAATGTATTTGTTAAGACGAATGGATGAGTTAGTCAGCATAGTTCCCCCGTAAAAAAGCGGACTATACCTTACCCGCGTGAGGTTGCGAAGCCCGGACGGGGCAGATATTGCCCCGAACGAGAATTACTGCGCGCCAGCGACCTGGCCTGCCTGCATGGTCTGTTGCACCGATTTCTCGCCTGCCGTCACTGTCAGCGCACCATTAGCAGACGATTTCAGTGATTGTGCCGCCGACAGACTGCCCTGTAATTTCAGCTGGAGATTGCCGTTACCCTGCAGTGGCACCTGTGGCCAGCCCCAGTCATGTAACACATTCACGGGCATCTGACGGCCACTCAGGGTCAACGATAGCGTACGTTGCGGTTGCTGGCTGACCGTGGCCAGGCCCTCCAGCATACCTTCATGGCTGAAAGCACTCATCTCCGTCACGTTGATGCTATTATCCCCGGCGTTGAGCGCCAGCGAGGGATGGCGCAGGTCGACACGGTTAAACGTGGCTTCGGCGGCATTGACGCTCAGATCGCCTGACCAGATTCCCCACTGATGTTGACGAGCCATCAGCAGATGGTTGCCCGTACCGTCCAGTGACGTCATCTGGAACGGGAAGTCCGGATTGATATCGATAATCAGGTTGCGGTTAGCGCTGAATTTGGTCACCTCAACGCTTGCAAGCCAGGAGGGCAGAGGTTGCATCCAGTGATCACGCCAGTTCAGCGGCAGGGTATATTCCAGCCCGGCGATGACCAGCTCATCCAGCGTCAGTTTTTTGTCGCTGCGCGTCCAGTTTCCCTGCGCCCGCACCAGGCCGTTGACCCAGCGAGAGCTGAACTGTGTGAGCGCCACGCCCTGCGCGGTGAAGTCCATATTGGCAATCGGATCGTTCAACTGCATGCTGCCATTCACAAAACTGCTGGCATTCATCGACAGTGAGCCGTTATCACTTTCCCAGTCGCCGTGACTGACGCTCAGATCTTTTAGGGTCAGGTCGAGATCGGTGACAGCCCAGTCTTGCCCTTCAAGGCGCGCATCGGTCACGTCAACACGGTCAAAATGCACCGCCGGCAGTGTGCGCAGGGGCTGCATGAAATCGCTAAGGTTTTTATTACTCTGAAGACGGATGCTGTTCAGACGTAGATTGGATACCTGCCAGACGCCTTTCACATCGCGCTGCGCGCTGGCGGTGACGGATCCCAGTGCCACATCGGCGCCAAGATTACTGAAGATAAGCTGTTGTCCTTTCAGACTGCCCTGAATCAACACGTTGGCGGCGGGAATGCCCTGCAACGTTAGCGAACCTGCACTCATCTGGAAGCTGGCCTCGTTGCCGAGCACCTTACCGGCTTCCGGTTTCCACGGCATCACACCGCCGTCAACCCGTTGTGCCTGTAACGGCCATTCACCCTGGTTACGGTTTAACGCCATCTGGCTCAGTTGCAGGCGGTCAGCTTGTAATGAAAGCGGCGCGCTCTTTTCGCTGAGGTTGAGTGTTCCCTGCTCAAGACGAATGCTGGCGAAATGGAGTGGGTTACTGAACTGGATAAGCCCAAGCCCGAGATTGACGCGTTTAGCCACCAGTGTTGCGGGCTGGCCTTTACGGCCGAAGGAGACATTGTTTAACAGCAGATGGCTGGGATCGGAAAAGTCATGCTCCATCTTACTGAGCGATAGCTGATAGTCACTGTCGGCACTGACCTGACGGCCAATCCAGCCTGCGCCCCACTGGGTTTGCAACAGCACATAGACGGTGACTATCACCAGCAGCAGCAGGAGCAGCAGGGTGAGTAATACTTTGCCGAAGAACTTCATCACATCCATCCCTATGAATTCTGGTAATGGATTGTTATGCCTGATTTATCGCCGTATCTCAACCTGTCCCGGCTTCGGGCGGAATTAAACCGCCCGGATCCGGGACAGAGAAAGGTTTATTTTTCCTGCGGGAAAACCAGATTCAGAATGATGGCAGTGATACCGCCTGCGGCAATACCGGAAGAGAGCAGCGTTTTCAGCCAGTCAGGGGCAAATTGTAAAATCAGCGGCTGCTGAGAAACGCCCAGACCGACAGCTAACGACAGCGCGATAATCATAATTGCACGGCGGTTCAGCGGCTCGCGTGACACAATGCGCACGCCTGAAGCGGCAATGGTCCCGAACATCACGATGGTGGCACCGCCGAGGACGGGCTCAGGAATATGCTGCACAAAGCCACTGACCGCCGGGAACAGACCGAGTACGATCAGCATTAACGACACGACAAAGCCGACATAGCGGCTGGCCACGCCAGTTAACTGGATCACGCCGTTATTCTGCCCGAAGCACGAATTGGGGAATGTATTAAACAATGCCGAAACAAACGAGTTAAGGCCGTTGGCCAACACGCCGCCTTTCAGACGCTTCATATACAGCGGGCCGCTGACCGGTTGTTCGGAGACATCAGAAGTGGCGGTGATATCACCGATGGTTTCCAGCGAAGTCACCATAAATACCAGCATCAGTGGGATCAGCAAGTTCCAGTCGATGCCCAACCCATAATAAAACGGAGTAGGAATGGCGATCAGCGCGGTATTTGCCGGGGTCGTGTTTTCCGGCAGCATGCCCATCGCCCAGGCCAGCAGATAACCGACTGCCATCGCAATCACCAGTGATGCGACGCGCAGATAAGCGTTACGCTGGCGATTCAGCAGAATAATCACCGCCAGCACAGCACCTGCCAGCAGCAGATTTTTCGGTGCGCCAAAGGTGTGATCGTTCATCGCGGCAAACCCCCCACCGATGGAGGTCAGACCGACCTGGATCAACGACAGGCCGATAATCATCACGACAATACCGGAAACCAGCGGAGTAATAACACGACGCGCCAGATGCAGTACGCGTGACAGTGCCATCTCGGTGCAGGAGGCTAGCATCAGCGTGCCGAACAGGGCGGCCATCATCGTTGGGACGTCAGTGCCGCCGTTTTTCAATGCCAGACCACCCATAATCAGTGGTGTAACAAAGTTGAAGCTGGTGCCCTGAATCGACAACAGACCGGAACCCACCGGTCCCCAAGTTTTTATTTGCAGGATGGATGCCACGCCGGAAGCAAAGAGGGACATACTGATAATATGCTGCGTATCTTGTGCAGGCAGGCCTAGTGCCTGGCAAATCAGCAGTGCCGGCGTAATCACGGCAACAAACATCGCCAGCAGATGCTGACAGGCTGCAAACAGGGTTTGCGGTAACGGCGGACGATCTTCAAGGCGGTAAATCAGTTCGCTTTTGCCGGTAGCAACAGGGCTACGGTCGGCGGCAGCATCTTGGGTTTCAACGGACATCTTCAGGCTTCCCGGGGCAATAAAGTGGCGATTTTAATCTTCTTTTGCGTAAAAGCAATCGTTTGCCAACGCAGCGAACAGGAATCGAAAACATTCATGATCAGGCGTTGGTATAGCGTTCGGTTTCCGGTAGCCAGCGTTCAATCAGGGCGACCGCCTGCTCCGGATAGTGCTGGTGAATATGGCGTGCCACGCGCTGTACCTCGGGGATCATCGCCTGGTCACGCAGCAGGTCGGCCACTTTAAACTCGGCGTTACCGGTTTGACGCGTCCCGAGGAGCTCACCGGGGCCGCGAATTTCGAGATCGCACTGGGCAATGACAAACCCATCGTTGCTGTCGCGTAACACCTGTAAGCGCTTTTGAGCGGTTTTGCTTAATGGGGCTTTGTACAGCAGTACACAATGAGAGGCGACAGCACCACGGCCTACGCGCCCGCGTAACTGGTGAAGCTGTGCAAGACCCAGGCGTTCAGGATTTTCAATAATCATCAGGCTGGCATTGGGAACGTCCACCCCAACCTCAATCACGGTAGTCGCAATCAGCAGGTGGATCTCACCCTGTTTAAACGCCAGCATGACGGCCTGTTTGTCCTGTGACTTCATACGGCCATGCACCAGCCCGATGTTCAGCTCAGGTAAGGCCAGCTTCAGTTCTTCCCAGGTGGCCTCGGCCGCCTGCGCTTCCAGCAACTCAGATTCTTCAATCAGCGTACAGACCCAGTAGGCCTGGCGACCTTCGCTGCCGCAGGCGCCTTTCACTCGCGCAATGATATCGGCACGGCGCGTGTCCGGGATGGCGACCGTTGTCACCGGCGTTCTGCCTGGCGGCAGTTCGTCAATGGTAGAGGTATCCAGATCGGCATAGGCGGTCATCGCCAGCGTTCGGGGGATGGGGGTGGCTGTCATAATCAACTGATGCGGATGGAAGCCCTGCTCCTCACCTTTTTCCCACAGCGCCAGACGCTGGTGGACGCCAAAGCGATGTTGTTCATCGATAATCACCAGCGCAAGGCCGTTAAACTGTACCTGTTCCTGGAAGATGGCGTGGGTACCGACAACCATTGACACCTGACCGCTGGCAATGGCTTCCTGTTGTGCGATGCGCGCCTTTCCTTTCTGCTTTCCTGCCAGCCAACCCACTTCCAGCCCCAGTGGCGCAAACCACTGACGGAAATTATTCGCGTGCTGTTCAGCTAATAGCTCGGTCGGTGCCATCAGCGCCACCTGCTTGCCGTAAGCAATCACATTCAACGCAGCCAGTGCGGCGACCAGCGTTTTACCTGAGCCAACATCGCCCTGTACCAGGCGCATCATTGGATAATCGTGGGCAAGGTCAGTTTCGATCTCGCGTACCACGCGTGCCTGTGCATTGGTGGGTTTGAAAGGCAGCGCCGCCAGCAGTTTTTCACTCAGATTGTGGCGGGCTTCCATCGGCAGCGCATGATAACGCTGCGCTCCGGCACGCACCGCCAGCATGCTGAGGTTATGCGCCAGCAGTTCTTCCATAATCAAACGTCGCTGGGCCGGATGGGTACCGCTGTCGAGATCGGTCAGCGCCATATCGGGCGGCGGACGGTGCAGGGTACGTAACGCATTGGGCAGGCTGATTAACCCCCGGCTCAGTTCTGGCGGCAGCAGCTCAGCAATCGCACAGGTGTCCAGCAGAGTTAATGCCTGATCGGTCAGGTTACGTAGCGTTGCCTGCCGTATACCTTCGGTGGTGGAGTAAACCGGTGTCAGCGTTTCCTGAAGCTCAGTGATACTCTGATCGCCCTGCACCTTATATTCGGGATGGATGATTTCGGCGCCGCGTTGACCCCGTTTGATCTCACCGTAAGCGGTGACGCGCCGCCCGGTCGCGAGACTGTTTTTCATTCCTGCATTGAAGTTAAAAAAGCGCAGGGTAAGCACACCGCTGCCATCGCTGATCTGGCAGGTCAGCATTCGACGGCGGCCAAATGAGATATCGCTATGCAGGACTTCACCTTCGACCGTGGCATAAATCCCCGGCAGCAGGTCGTTAATCGCATACAGTTGGGTGCGATCTTCATAGCGCATTGGCAGGTGTAACAGCAAGTCCTGCACGGTCAGCAGGCCCAGTTTGGCCAGTTTCGCCGTCTGGCTGGCACCCACGCCTGATAGCGTGTTAAGCGGCACTGCATCCAGCAGGCGGCCCTGCATTATTTACGCGCCCGGGACTGCATGGTAGCCCACCATTCCGGGTCGGCAACGACCTCACCCCGATCGTTGATTTCCGGATAGGGCAGCCCTTTATGCTTTGCCACGCGGGCCAGCACAGGATAGCCACCTTCAAACAGCAGCCGCTGCTGTTCACTGAATTCCAGCGTGCTCTCTGCGCGCAGATACATCCCGGCGTTTTGCCGCTGGCGCTGGGCTTCATAGAGGATCAATGCAGAGGCAACGGATACATTCAGTGACTGCACCATCCCAATCATCGGAATGATGATGTCCTGATCGGCGAGATCGAGTGCTTCCTGAGTGATGCCTGTTTTTTCCTGACCCATCAGAATGCAGGTCGGGCGGGTATAGTCGATTTCACGAAAATCGACGGCTTTATCGGAAAGGTTGGTTGCCAGAATCTGCATGTTCTGGTCTTTCAGATGGGTGACGGCGTCTGCGATGGTGCGGTGGGTTTTAACCTGCACCCAGCTGTTGCTCCCCGCAGCGGAAGAGACCATGGTGCGCATACGGCTACCCGGCCACACCGCGTGGACTTCATGTACGCCAACGGCATCAGCAGTACGGATTACCGCCGAAACGTTATGAGGTTTATGCACCTGCTCCATACACACTGTCAGATCGTGCTGACGGGCGGCAAGCATTGCGCGGATGCGGGCATAACGTTGAGCATTCATGCGAAGTAGACTCCCTAAAAATAAGTCATTCCGTCAGACCGGCGATCGGGGAGCAGGAAAAGACGGAGGTTTGCTCCGTCATTCCCTTAATTGCGGTTGCGGTGCACCTTGATCACATCCGGCATCACGCGAATTTTACGCATGATATTCGCCAGATGAACACGATCGCGCGCCGTCAGACGGATAAAGGCGCTGTACACACGACCATCTTTCTCTTCGGTGTTCAGGCTCTGAATATTGGAAGCGGCGGTATTGATCGCCGCAGTCAGATTGGCCAGTGCGCCCTGGTGGTTAAACATATCCACTTTAATTTCAGCCACAAACTCCTGCTCGGTGACCTTGTCCCACTCGACCGCCATGTATTTTTCGGGCTCTTTCTGATAGCCACGGATATTACGGCAGGATTCATGGTGCACGACCAAACCTTTGCCTGGACTGACGTGAGCAACAATCGGGTCGCCGGGGATCGGACGGCAGCACTTGGCAAACGTGATCAAAACACCGTCAGCCCCTTTGATCGGCAGCTTGCTACGCGTACCGCTGGTTGTTGATGTGCTGGTGGCCGGAGCATTTTGGTCGCTCTGTTGCAGGTTTTTCGCCACGACCACACTCATTGCGTTACCCAGACCGATTTCAGCCAGCAGGTCGTCAAGTGACGCCATCTTCATGCGCTCCAGCTCATGCTGGACGTTAGCTTCAGGGATCTCTGCCAGTTTACGGCTGCCACCCAGCGCATGATTAAGCAGACGACGGCCGAGGCTGACGGAGTCATCACGCTTAAGGTTTTTCAGCAACTGACGGATTTTGGCGCGCGCTTTGGAGCTGACGACAAAGTTCAGCCAGGCGGCGTTCGGACGGGCGCCTGGTGCAGTAATGATTTCCACGGTCTGGCCGCTGGTCAGCGACTGCGACAGGGGGTAAGGCTGGCGGTCTACGCGTGCACCGACGCAGGCATGGCCAATGTCGGTGTGAACGGCGTAGGCAAAGTCAACCGGTGTGGCACCCGCCGGCAATTCGACAATACGCCCTTCTGGGGTGAAAACGTAAATCTCATCCGGGAACAGATCGGATTTCACGCTCTCGATAAATTCAAAGGAGCTACCGGCACTTTGTTGCAGTTCCAGCAGGCTCTGCAACCAACGCTGTGCGCGGATTTGCGCGGTAGTGCTGCTTTCGCCCTGTTCTTTATAAGCCCAGTGCGCCGCGACCCCCATCTCTGCCATCTGATCCATATCTTCAGTACGGATCTGCACTTCAACCGGGACGCCGTGAGGACCGATCATTGAGGTGTGCAGGGATTGATAGCCGTTGGCTTTAGGAATGGCGATGTAGTCTTTTACCCGGCCTGGGCGCGGTTTATATAAACTGTGCATCTGGCCCAGCACGCGGTAGCAGGTATCCACATCACGCACGATCACCCGGAAAGCGTAGATATCCATAATCGAATGGAACCGTTGCTCTTTCAGGTGCATTTTGCAGTAGATAGAATAGAGATGCTTTTCGCGACCGCTGACGCGGCGGGTAATTCCCGCTTCTTCGAGGCGGCCGTCAATTTCAGAGAGGATTTTCTGAATCATCTCTTTACGGTTGCCACGTGCGGCTTTCACCACCTCTTTAATCACGCGATAGCGGTTCGGATACAGGGCTTCGAAGCCCAGTTCTTCCAGCTCGGTTTTCAGGTGGTGTATACCCAGGCGGTGTGCCAGTGGGCTATAAATTTCGAGTGTTTCTTGCGCAATACGGCGTTTTTTATCCGGACGCAGCGCACCCAGGGTGCGCATATTATGCGTGCGGTCGGCCAGCTTGATCAAAATGACGCGGATATCTTGCACCATCGCCATGATCATCTTGCGGAAGTTTTCAGCCTGCGCTTCTTTTTTGTCGCGGAACTTCAGTTTATCGAGCTTAGAAACCCCTTCTACCAGTTCAGCAACGGTCTGACCGAACAGCTGTTCCATATCCTGGTAAGTGGCGGGGGTGTCTTCGATAACATCGTGCAGAAGTGCGGCCATCAGTGTTTCATGGTCGAGCTTCATTTCAGCGAGGATGCAGGCTACGGCGACCGGGTGGGTGATATAAGGCTCACCGCTGGAGCGTGTCTGTCCCTCGTGAGCATCACGTGCGACAAGATAAGCTTGCTTGAGGCGCTTAATTTGCTCCTCAGGCAAGTATTTTTCAATCAGCTGATTGAGGCTTTCAAACAGATACAAGGCGGGCCTTCAAAGCGAATTAACGACGACCTTCAGCGATAGCGGTAACAGCCTGTAATTCAGCGGCTTCCTGCTCTTGCTGCTCCTGGCGATCGCGAACGTCGAGGATCTGATTCGTGATCAGGCCTTCTTCGATTTCGCGCAGCGCGATAACGGTAGATTTGTCGTTCTCTTCAGGAACCAGTGGGTCTTTACCACCAATCTGCATCTGACGTGCGCGACGTGCTGCTACCAGAACCAGGTCAAAACGGTTACCAATTTTTTCTACTGCGTCCTGTACGGTTACGCGTGCCATAAGTGTGATACTCCACGGGTGGTGACGAAATGACTGGGCATCATACTGAGTTGTCCTCAGTCTGCCAATAGTTTGCTGATTAAAGCATCATGACGGGCTTTTTGACGAGCCATACGCAGACGCTCTGCGCGAATAATGTTTTTCAAATCGGACAATGCCAGATCGAAATCATCATTCACGATCAGGTAATCGTACTCTGCGTAATGGCTCATTTCGGCAACAGCCTGCGCCATACGCTTGGTAATCACTTCTTCGCTGTCCTGGCCGCGGCCACGCAGGCGGCGGTCCAGTTCGTCTTTCGACGGTGGCAGCACAAAAATGCTGCGGGCTGCCGGCATTTTCTCGCGAATCTGTTTTGCACCCTGCCAGTCAATATCAAGAAACACATCAACGCCAGTCGACAACACTTGTTCAATCGCTTTACGCGATGTTCCATAGTAATTGCCGAACACTTCAGCATGTTCGAGGAACGCATCTTCGCTGATCATGGTGCGGAATTCGTCGTGATTGACGAAGTAATAGTGCTCACCGTGATTTTCACCCGGCCGTACCCCACGTGTGGTGTGGGAAACAGATACCTGAGTATCGTACAGCGGTTGCGTTTTCAACAACGCCTGAATCAGACTGGATTTACCCGCGCCGCTGGGGGCGGAAACAATAAAAAGTGTACCTTGAGCCATGATTATTCTTGATATGCCAATAAAGCGGAGTCTACTTCCTGCACAGTATACACAGGTGCAGCGCGTGATGCAGCGTTTAGGCCCTGTAATACGCCTTTTTCTGTCGAAATGGACAATGTTTCTCAAGTTTTTTGTCGTGTGATGTGCCCTGCAGCAGAAACCCCTGAAGCCAGCTTCCATCATTCTGCTTTCCCCCTCGCCAGTTCCCCTTTGCTGCGTTTTACTGCCGGGTATTCATTGAATGCGCAGGAGAAGCAGGGATGCACTATCTCATTTTACTGGTCTGGCTTTTTAGCCTCGGGGTTTCGGCAATGTGTCCGGTTTGGGCGCCCACACGCGCTGAGGAGGAGATCGCGGGTCTTGAAGCCCAACTCATTCAGTGGGATGACCTCTACCATCGTCAGGGGAAAAGCGTGGTGACCGATGAGCACTATGATGCTCTGCGCAGTAAGTTACAGCAGTGGCAACGTTGTTTTCATCCCACTCTCGAGCCTCACCCGCCAGTGCTGAAGACCGATGGCAAGGTGTCACATCCTGTCGCCCATGTCGGGGTCCGAAAACTGTCCCGTAAGGATGATGTAGCCCACTGGATGATGAACAGGCGAGAGCTCTGGGTACAACCGAAGATTGATGGAGTGGCTGTTACGCTGATCTATCGTCAGGGAAAACTGGTAAAGATGATCAGTCGTGGTAACGGCCTGTCAGGCGAAGACTGGACGACAAAAGCTGCGTTGATTAGCGATATTCCCCTTACGATTCCGTTGTTGTCCAGGCAGCAGATTTTTCAGGGCGAATTGTATCTCAAGATGACCGATCACCAGCAGGCTACTGATGGGGGAAAAAATGCCCGTTCAATTGTTGCCGGTGCATTAATGGCGAAAACACCTGCCGAAGTGCTGCCGCATATCGGTCTGTTTGTCTGGGCATGGCCAGACGGACCGGAAAACTTAACACAGCGCCTGTTGGCTCTGCGTCAGGCGGGTTTTCCCGATGTCAGTGAATGGACGCACAGAGTGACTGGCGCAGACGAAGTCGAAAGCTGGCGTGAGCGCTGGTTCCATCAGCCGTTGTCCTTTGTTACCGATGGTGTTGTGGTACATAGCCTCCCATCGGAACAGGGATGGAACTGGATCCCTGGCCAGGGGAACTGGGCGGTGGCCTGGAAATATCCCCCACCGCAAGCGACCAGCGAAGTCCGTTCCGTGGCGTTTTCTGTTGGCCGTACGGGAAAAACGAATGTGGTGCTTATTCTGCAACCAGTACAGCTGGATGACAAACGCATCAGTCGGGTGAATGTTGGCTCAGTGTCACGCTGGCGGAAATGGAATGTGATCGCCGGAGACCACGTCAGTATTGATCTTGCGGGTCAGGGGATCCCGCGTCTGAATGAGGTACTGTGGCGGGTGGCGCAGCGAGATTATCCTCAGTTTCCCGATGCGGCATCTTTCAGTCATCTTAGTTGCCTTCATCTGACACCAGAATGTCGGCAGCAGTTCCTGGCACGGCTGGAGTGGCTGAGCAGTAAGTCTGCGCTTAACCTGACGGGTATGGGGCGCCAGAACTGGCAGCAGTTGCTTCAGTCGGGCTATCTGACACACTTGTTTTCATGGCTGGCACTGTCGCAGGAACAGTTAAAGGTTGTTCCTGGAATCGGAGAGGCGAGATCACATCTTTTCTGGCAGCAATTTCGCTTAAGTCGACAGCGGCCTTTCAAGCGTTGGGTCAGGGCATTAGGTGTTCCGATCCCTGAGAAGGCCATGAATGCACTGGTGGATGATAGCTGGTCGCAGCTATTGTCACGCACGGTAGAGGAGTGGCAGACGTTACCCGGTATTGGTGACGGGCTGGCGCAAAAGATTATCAATTTCCTGCAACATCAGGAGGTGCGGCAGCTTATCCATTGGTTGGAGGAGCCGGCCGCCCTGGCTGTATCATCAGATTAATGGTCATCGTGCGGGTAATTGAATACAGGCAAGCCCAGTTTGAAACGAAGCGCCAACAAACGAGCGATGAATCCGGCTAGCAGCGTAATGATAATGACAGTTTCCGTGGGCAGCGCGGTTTTTAGCAAAAGAATGTAGACCCAGCCCGAGGCGAAGGCGATGCCAGCATAAAGCTCTTTCTGGAAAACCAGGGGGATCTGGTTGCAGAACATATCGCGGAGAACACCGCCAAACACACCCGTCACAACTGCGCTGATGGCTGCAATAATTCCAGCGTGCCCCATATCCAGCGCTACCTGCGCACCAATGATGGAAAAGACCACCAGGCCTAATGCATCAAGGACAAGAAAAACCTTACGAAGGTGGGGCATGAGGGGGGCTGCCAGCGTAGTGATGACGGCGGCGGCAGCAACAATCATGATGTATTCAGGATGTTTCACCCAACCGAGTGGGTAATGTCCTAGCAGCATATCGCGGACTGAACCCCCGCCAATCGCGGTGACAGACGCGATGATGATCACACCGAACATATCCATCTTGCGACGGCCAGCCGCCAGTGCGCCTGTCATGGCTTCCGCTGTAATACCGATGATATAAAGGACCGTGAGTAACATTGCCATCTCCTTAAAACCTGGCGGCAATCCTAAGGGGTTAGCGTCAAAACGGCGACTGAAATTTTCACAGGGGAAGCCTTGTCGTATGAGGCGGCTCAACGGGGGGCCACTAACGATGAATGCCGTAGCAAAACAATAAATGCGTGGAGATGAAATAGGAATGAGTGTAAATGGATGTTTTCAGAATGGAGTCTGTCTGATTTTATTGATTATTATTGTTTGATAAATAAGTCTCTCTGTGTTTGGTTTTACAGTTATATTTTATGATTTTTTTGTTCTAAAGTGTTCAGATTTTATTTATAAATATCCAGCTGGTTATAATTATCATCATTAATTTATGTTTTTTTTATTACAGGTAAGTCAATGCTTTGCTTTTATCTGGTGCAAATTGCTTGCCATTCCGTACTGAGCGCATTTAAGATGTTTTGTGAAATTGTTAATGAACGGAATGTTTATTCAGGGCTGTGATGATAATCTACATGGAGGGAGTATGTCTAACCGGCACACAATAGCAATCTCTGATGACCACCCACATATCATATATTCGATAAAGATGCTGTTCGAAAATAGCGATTTGTTCGTTGTTTCAAACGAAACAATATGTGGGAAAAACTTATTGTCAGGTCTGGCTTCTAAACAAACGGACATAGTTATTACTGATTTTTCATTGAGTTCAGACCGTTCGACTATGGATGGGTTTGCCAAGCTTCGTGCTCTAAAAGGGCGGTTTCCTGATGTGAAGGTTGTCCTGCTTACCTCACAAAGTAATACAGCCATTCTGAGAAGTGCATGCGATTATGGCGTTAAGTCAATCGTTAGTAAATCTGACCCTGTAGAGGAAACGGTAATGGCTTGCCAACACGTCATGACCCAGCAAGGGTATTTCTTCTCTTCATCATGTAGCCATGTTAAGAATTATCTAGTAAAAGGAAAGGAAAAAGGAAGCCCTCTTACTCCTAAAGAGTTAGAGGTGATTAGACTATTCTCTTCTGGATACACGTTGTCAGAAATTGCAGTGCGCCAAAACAGAACCATCAGCACAATTTCCACTCAAAAGTATAATGCGATGCGTAGGCTGGGTGTCTCCTCTAACATTGAGCTGATACGCTATGCATACGCAAAAGGGTTAATCTAGTTTTTTGGTATCGTAAGGTAAAAATAGTATTTAGTTGGAAGGTTATTTCCATTTTTTCAGTTGTAGCGATTATTTCTAATGCGGTTGTTCTTATTTTTGGTAGCGACACCAAGACGAAAATGCCCCAGGTGATTAACTGTCATCACGAGGGGCATCATTGGGGCAGTATTACCCATGTGGGGCAAGTGGTATCTGTCGGACATTCAGTCCTTCTGTTCTGCAAGAGAACAGCACGCTCGAATCGTGAGAGACCAGGGCAAAGCCTGGTCTCTCGATGTGGGAAGCGTTATTTCCCGTCAGCAGCCTGTCTGACGACTTACAATTTTTCCCAGGCTTTTTTCAGTCCGGTTTCTTCATCGGGGTCGGCTCCCTGTGCCGAGGTTGCTTCTTCTTCCGTCAGCGATTCGCTATCAAAAGAGGGCATCGTTTCCTCAATCATCTGTTCATCAAATGCCGGATTCAGTGCCGGAGAAAGCGGAGAACTCATCAGGCTGTCTGGCATCGCAATATGTGGAACGGGCGCATCCTCAACAAATTGTGCCTCGTCTTCCTTCACTGTTCTGCTCAGGCCGACAATGATCAGGCCACACAGCGCAAAGAAGGCATAAAGCGTATTGCCCCCCAGAGGCTCCATTAGCAGGCCTACGACCAGTGGACCAATACTGGCGCCGACACCAAAGGCCATCAGCAGGCACGCTGCCAGTGAGACGCGTCTTTCCGGCTCAACCAGGTCATTCGCCAGAGCGACAGCCAGAGGATATAGCGAAAACTGCAGCATACTGACGATAAAACCCAGCCCCAGCAGCAGCGAGAAACTGATGTGTGGCAGGACTGCCAGGGGTAGCGCTGCAACAATCAGCACAATGGCATTTAGTCGCATCAGCAGGGTGCGGTTATAGCGATCAGACAACCAGCTGAGAGGAAACTGTGCGACCAGCCCGGCAAAAATAGCGATGGCCATAAACAGACCGGTTTGGCCTGTTGTCAGATCTTGCTGACTGGCATAAACCGGTGCCAGTCCATAAAAAGAGCCGACCAGCATGCCAATAGCGAGGGTGGTTGCGAGTACTTTAGGGATAGCACCGATAAAATACCGCAACTCCATCGGGGCTGGGGAAAGCTGGCGGGCGTGTGTCCGCGTGGTCAAGGCAATTGGCACCAGACAGAGTGAGAAACAGAGGGCGATTAACAGCAACGTGCTCAGACCCAGATCGGTTTGCAGCATCAGCACCACCTGCCCGAGCGACATGCCGAGGTAGGTCGCCACCATATAGCAGCCAAAGACTTTGCCACGCTGTTCAGATTCTGACTGGTCGTTAAGCCAGCTTTCCAGCACCATATATTGGCACATCATGCACAGACCGATGATCAACCGCAGCCCGACCCAGACCGGGATAAACCCGGTTAGCCCGTGGCACAGCACGGCCGCGGTAATAATACCGGCGCAGGAAACATAGGTACGAATATGGCCGACGCGGGCGATGAGAAAATGACCCACTTTGCCGCCGATCACCAGGCCGATGTAGTTCGCTGCAATAATGGCCCCGATCAGACCGCCGGAGACATGGGCCGATGTCAGACGCAGGGAAACATAGGTCGTCAGCAACCCGGAACCGAGCAGCATTAACAGCGTAGTGGTATAAAGCGGGAAAAACACGCCTAACGTCTTGTTCACTCTGCCTCCTGGGGAATATTGAACCGGTCCGTTGAGCGCCGTACGCCCCTAACACCGTAAGCGGGTGCCTTGTGATACTAGCAGTTTCAATCCTGAGGGCAAATCGGGCGGGTGAGGAAAGGGAACCAGTAGCGCAGAGGCTACTGGCTGGGATCAGTTCTTTTTCACAAACTCAGACTTCAATTTCATCGGGCCAAAGCCATCGATTTTGCAGTCAATATTGTGGTCACCTTCTACCAGGCGAATGCTTTTTACTTTGGTGCCAATCTTCAGCGGTGTTGAACTGCCTTTGACTTTAAGGTCTTTAATCACCGTGACGCTATCGCCATCTGCCAGCAGGTTGCCGTTGGCATCTTTAACAATCAGGGTGTCATCAGTCGCGGCGTCAGCGCCATCAGCCCACACGTGGCCACATTCCGGGCAGTTGAGCATCACGCCATCTTGCCAGCTATATTCTGAGTGACATTTTGGGCAAGGAGGTAACGTTTCCATGATAATCCTTAAGTAAATCCATAATAAAGTAAGGGGATAGTTTACCTTGTCGGAGACGTTCTTCCTATTGCTGTTTGGCCGAGGATTTTGATACCTGCACAGTATCTCGCAGAGAACGCAGCGGCTGCTGACCTGATACTCGATGCGTCAGATATTGTGGTTCTGAATAATATTCACTGTAAAATCGCTATGAAAGGAATCAATGTTTAACTTTAATCGCTGTCTAAAGGCCAGATGGATATAGTGATCATCGGGGAAATAAGTCTGCACAGCGAACAGGATTTCAGTTTTCACTGGATCTATCGTGAGCCGCTGTTGCTGGCGGCGGGAAAACAGCATAAAAAAGCCCTGTAAACAGGGCTTTTTTACACAGTGAGCATCGCATTACTCGATGTTCTGAATCTGTTCTCTCATCTGCTCAATCAGCACTTTCAGCTCAATGGCAGAAGCGGTGATATCAGCATTAATGGATTTTGATCCCAGTGTGTTCGACTCACGGTTGAACTCCTGCATCATAAAGTCGAGGCGGCGGCCGACCGCTTCCTTCTTCTTCAGGATGTTATAGGTTTCTTTCACATGGGCTTCCAGACGGTCCAGCTCTTCCGCGACGTCCACACGCTGCGCCAGCATCACCAGCTCTTGCTCCAGGCGATTATTTTCCAGCTGTACCTGCGCCTCTTCCAGGCGGGTAACCAGTCGTTCACGTTGCCATTTGAGTACTTCTGGCATATGCGTACGGACTTTGATCACTTCCGCGCTCACCCCTTCCAGACGCTGTTCAATCAGCGCTTTCAGAGCCGTGCCTTCGCTTTCACGCGCAATAATAAATTCGTCGATGGCAGCATCCAGCGCCTTCAGCAACTGGGCAGAAATCGCATCCAGATCCTGCTCTTCGGCTGACATCACGCCAGGCCAGCGCAGGATATCGACCGGATTGATTTCACCCTCGTCGCTCTGCATTTTGACCCAGTTGGCAGCCTGCACCAGCTGGATGGCCAGTTTTTCATTCAGTACCAGCGAACTTTGGGCACGCGGGTCAGCGTCGAAACGCAGGTTAACTTCGATTTTCCCACGGGTTAGACGATTACGAATGCGTTCACGAATTACCGGTTCCAGGCCACGAAACTGCTCTGGCAGACGAATATAGGTTTCAAGATAGCGCTGGTTGACGGAACGCAGCTCCCAGGCTGCGCTGCCCCATTCGCCTTTCGTTTCGCGTCGGGCATAAGCTGTCATGCTGCGGATCATTTTGCGTACCGTTATTAGGAAAAGATGCAGCGATTATAGCGATGCTGACGATGCCTTAACAGGCATTCGGTCAAATGGCCGTGTTTTGGCTGACGTTTTGTTGCCAGAAGCTTAAGATGCCGAAATAAGAAACATCACTCACTTCAGGAGCCACTATGATGCCGCGCGTATTCACATTTTCCCTTCTGGTACTGGCGCTGTCAGGCTGCACGACACCGTCACGGCCAGCCAGCCAGATGACCGCCCCGATCTGTACCGTGGGCGACGCCCTGACGCAAACTACCCTCTACTTCGGTCTGAATCGCCCGCAGGGTGCCGTTATCACCGAGGCAGAATGGCAGACGTTTGTTGATTCAGAAGTCACACCTCGCTTCAAAGCAGGGTTGACGGTCTTTGCGGCAAAAGGGCAGTGGCTGGGAAATGATGGAAAACTGGCGCGGGAAAACAGCAAGGCGCTGCTGCTGATCCATGCTCCGGATAAAGCCAGTGAACAGGGGATTGAGGCACTGCGTGCTATTTATAAACAGCGCTTTGCCCAGGATTCAGTGATGCGGGTGGATGCGGCGGCCTGTGTGGCGTTCTGACCTGTCTTTTAATCAAGAACACCCGGCGCGAATGCGCCGGGTGTAGAGATTACAGCACCAGCCCGGCAAAGGCTGCAGAGAGCAAGCTGACCAGCGTGGAGCCGTAAATCAGCTTCAGGCCGTAGCGTGAAACCACATTCCCCTGTTGCTCATTCAACCCTTTTATCGCCCCGGCGACGATGCCGATAGAGGCAAAGTTCGCGAAGGAGACCAGGAACACCGACAGAATACCCAGTCCGCGCGGCGACAATTCTGCGGCGATTTTCTTCAGCTCAATCATGGCCACAAACTCGTTCGTTACCAGCTTTGTCGCCATAATACTGGCAGCCGGCAGAGCATCTGCGGTCGGGATGCCAATCAGCCACGCAAATGGCCAGAACACATAGCCGAGGATCTGCTGGAAGCTAATGCCGAAAACGGCTGAGAAAACGGCATTCACCGCTGCAATTAAGGCGATAAAGCCAATCAGCATGGCCAGAATTATCATCGCCACTTTAAAGCCAGCCAGAATGTATTCACCCAGCATTTCAAAGAAGCTCTGATCTTCGTGCAGCTTTTCCAGACGAATCTCCGGCTCATCGCCCACCGGTGTCGGGTTGATAATCGACAGGATGATAAAGGTACTGAACATGTTAAGGATCAGCGCCGCCACAACATAGCGTGGCTCAATCATCGACATATAGGCGCCAACAATCGACAGCGACACGGTGGACATCGCGGCCGCTGCCATTGAGTAGAGGCGACGTGGTGAAATCTCTGCCAGGATACCTTTATAGGCGATAAAGTTTTCCGACTGGCCGAGGATCAGCGTGCTGACGGCATTAAATGACTCCAGCTTACCCATACCGTTAACTTTAGAGAAAACGGTGCCAACGCCCCTGATCAACAGCGGCAGAATTTTAAGGTGCTGCAAAATCCCGATCAGGGCAGAGATAAAGACAATTGGGCAGAGCACGCCGAGGAAGATAAACGCCAGCCCCTGTGAACTCATCCCGCCGAAGACAAAATCGGTTCCCTGCGCTGCGTATTTCAGCAGAACCTCAAAGAAGCCTGAAAAGACGGTAACAACGGTCAGCCCGCCAGAAGCGTGCAGGAAGAACCAGGCGAGGGCAGCTTCAATGACAACCAGTTGCAACAGCACGCGTGGGCGAATTTTTTTCCGGTCATTACTGAACAGTAACGCCAGGCAGCAGATAATGGCCAGGGCCAGAATAAAATGAAAAACAGAGGTCATACGCAGGTCCGGCATGAGAATGATTAATGAGAGGCATTTAGCCATATTTCAGTTTGATTTACATCCAGCCGGGCGCTATCTGGCTGTTTTAGCGTTTAAATAGTCGTTATTTTCATAACAATCCGCGTTCAGTTTCGCCTGCGATAGGCAATCCATAGCGAAATCCGTATAATGCGCAGCCAATTATGTTTAGCTAGCCGGAGAGAAATTATGCGTCCATCAGGCCGTAGCGCACAACAGGTGCGCCCCGTCACCCTGACCCGTCATTACACCAAACATGCAGAAGGCTCTGTGCTGGTTGAATTCGGTGATACCAAAGTTCTGTGTACCGCCACCATTGATGAAGGCGTACCACGTTTTCTGAAAGGTCAGGGCCAGGGTTGGGTCACCGCCGAATACGGCATGCTGCCACGTGCCACCCACAGCCGTAATGCGCGTGAAGCGGCTAAAGGGAAGCAGGGCGGTCGTACCCTGGAAATCCAGCGTTTAATCGCCCGCTCGCTGCGTGCGGCAATTGATCTGAAGGCGCTGGGTGAATTCACCATTACCCTGGACTGTGACGTGTTACAGGCCGACGGTGGCACCCGTACTGCCTCCATCACCGGAGCTTGCGTGGCACTGGCTGATGCGCTGAACCATCTCGTCTCTATCGGTAAGCTGAAGACTAACCCGATGAAAGGCATGGTCGCCGCGATCTCTGTTGGCATCGTCAAGGGCGAAGCGCTGTGCGATCTGGAGTACGTTGAGGACTCTGCCGCCGAAACCGACATGAATGTGGTGATGACGGAAGACGGTCGCATGATTGAAGTGCAGGGCACCGCAGAAGGTGAACCGTTCACTCATGACGAACTGCTGAAGCTGTTGGAGCTGGCACGAGGCGGTATCGATACTCTGGTTGCAGCGCAAAAAGCGGCGCTGGCCAACTGATTTTTTCAGGCGACGATGAAGTCGCCTTTTTTATGCCCCCTATTTGAGGAAAACGACATGAAAGCCTGGCAGCGCCAATTTATCGAATTCGCCATCAACAAGCAGGTGCTGAAGTTTGGTGAGTTCACGCTGAAATCAGGGCGCAAAAGCCCTTATTTCTTTAACGCCGGTCTGTTCAATACCGGGCGTGATCTTGCCCTGCTGGGCCGTTTCTATGCCCAGGCACTGGTGGATTCGGGTATCGATTTCGATCTGGTCTTTGGCCCAGCCTATAAAGGCATCCCCATTGCGACCACGACGGTGGTAGCTCTGGCCGATCATCACGACCGTGACGTTCCTTACTGTTTTAACCGCAAAGAAGCCAAAACCCATGGCGAAGGTGGCACGCTGGTGGGCAGCCCGTTGCAGGGTAAAATCATGCTGGTGGATGATGTGATCACTGCAGGCACGGCTATTCGCGAATCGATGGAAATTATCGCGGCGCATCAGGCGACGCTGGCTGGCGTATTGATTTCCCTCGACCGTCAGGAACGCGGACGTGGCGAAATCTCAGCGATTCAGGAAGTGGAACGTGATTATGGATGTCAGGTGATTTCGATCATCACGCTAAAAGAACTGATTGCTTACCTGGAAGAAAAGCCAGAAATGGCCGATCATCTGATTGCTGTACGTGCTTATCGCAGCGAGTTTGGTATCTGACAGGATGTCGTTGTGCGGGCCGACCCTCTTTCTGGTCGACCCGCAACATTACACGAGTTGTGCGGCCAGTAGTGGCCAGCGTACGTCGAAGTCGACGGTAGGGCGATAGCGGAATTCGGAACGAACAAACCGTGACAGCAATCCCTCGCAAAATGCCAGTAGCTGGCTGGCCAGCAGCGTTTCATCGGTAATAAACCCTTCACCTTCACGCATTTTCTTCTCACGCATCACCTGGCGCAGCTGCACCTCAATACGTTCAAAAAGCTGGTTTATACGCCCCTGTAAGCGATCCTGTTCGAACATCAGCGCATGGCCGGTCAGAATGCGCGTTAAACCCGGATTACGCTCACCAAAGCCCAGAATTAACTGAGTGATCATACGTAGACGCGGAAGCGTCTCTTTTTCATCTTTCAGAATCAGATTGATGCGCGTAATCAGGCTGTCTTCAATAAATTCGATCAGGCTGTCAAACATCTTGGTTTTGCTGGGAAAATGCCGGTAAAGCGCTGCTTCAGAAACCCCTACATTCGCCGCCAGTTTGGCGGTGGTGATGCGCTGGCTGCCATCACCAGACTCCAGCATTTGCGCCAGCGCCTGTAGAATTTCTTCGCGGCGATTCCTTTTCGCACTCTTCTTTTCTACCATGTCTTAAAAGACCCCTGAAAACATCACCATAAAACGGGCAAAGGCCCACACAACGTCCGTGAACGCGTGGTCACGGCGAGTCAATTCAGATTATCGTTGTGCGGCCCGTGGAGAATTACTGGCGACCAGAATGGCCGAAACCACCTTCACCACGCACGCTGGTGTCAAAGTCGTTGACCAGATTGAACTCGGCCTGGACGACAGGCACGAAAACCATCTGCGCAATACGTTCGCCGGGTTCGATAGTAAAGGAGTCTTGCCCACGGTTCCAGACGGAAACCATCAGTTGACCCTGATAATCGGAATCGATCAAACCGACCAGGTTACCCAGAACGACGCCATGCTTATGCCCCAGCCCGGAACGCGGCAGGATCACGGCAGCCAGCTGTGGGTCAGCAATATGAATCGCTAAACCCGTTGGCACCAGCGTTGTTACACCAGGCTCAAGCACAAAGGCTTCATCCAGGCAGGCACGCAAATCAAGCCCGGCAGAACCTGACGTGGCGTAGGTTGGCAGGGGGAAGTCGGTGCCGACTCGCGCATCAAGAATCTTAACGTCGATTTTTTTCATCATAAAGGCTGACAATCTCGTCTAATAGCTGTTGGCCAAGGAGTGTCTTATCGCAGAGCGGTAAGGCTTTATCTCCCTCCTGCCAAAAAAGGTGAAGAGCATTGGTATCACTGTTGAAACCCTGCCCGGTTTTGGCTACATCATTGGCGCAGATCAAGTCCAGATTCTTGCGCGTCCGTTTTTGTTGTGCGTATTCTTCCACATTCTGGGTTTCAGCGGCAAATCCTACAACATACGGTCTGTCGTGCGGCATCGCTGCAACACCTGCCACAATATCGGGATTTTTTATCATTCGCAGGGTGATTTCTTCGCCCTGTTTTTTGATTTTTTCTTCCGCCACTGCCGCCGCCCTGTAGTCGGCTACTGCCGCACAACCAATAAAGATCTGTTGAGCGGCTGCCTGCGCCATCACTGCCTGCTGCATGTCCAGCGCCGAAGTGACATCAATACGATTAACGCCTGCCGGTGTCGGCAACGTAACCGGGCCCGCCACCAGCGTGACGCTGGCACCGCGTTGCGCCGCCGCCGCCGCAATAGCAAACCCCATCTTTCCTGAGCTGTGATTGCTGATAAAACGCACCGGATCGAGTGCTTCCCGGGTCGGGCCGGCGGTGATCATAATATTGAGATGTTGCAGATCGTTGACGGGAGCAGCCCAGTTTATCGCCAGGTCAACAATCGCCAGCGGGTCGAGCATACGCCCTGGGCCGATATCGCCACAGGCCTGGCTGCCGCTGTCAGGGCCCCAAACCAGCACTCCGCGTTGTGCCAGCAGTTGTACATTATGCTGGGTAGGCAGTGCGCGGTACATCTGCTGGTTCATTGCCGGGACAATTGCCACCGGTGCTGCCGTTGCGAGGCAAAGGGTCGTCACCAGGTCGTTCGCCATACCCGCGGCAACACGGGCGATCAGGTCCGCAGTTGCAGGGGCAAGGATGACCAGATCTGCCCATTTCCCCAATTCAATATGACCCATAGCGGCCTCAGCAGCCGGGTCGAGTAAATCGTCGGAAACCGGATAGCCAGATACAGCCTGCAAACTGAGTGGGGTGATAAAGGCTTTCGCTGCGTGAGTCATGACGACACGTACTTCTGCGCCACGGTCGCGTAACCTGCGTACCAGTTCAGGGGTTTTATAGGCAGCGATCCCCCCACTGACGCCAAGAACAATACGTTTTCCGGTTAATCCCATCATGTTGCTGTTCGCCTTCTGTTTAGCCTGCCCGGTGCTCTCGCGCCGTAATCTGATTATTTTATCACACTCCGGCGGGCGGGTTAGCACCACACATTTTTTGCGAGCTGGCGCGTAAAGTCAGCACATCGCAATAGGAAACTACTGTATATAATGCCATGCTTTTTTATCTTCAGGAAGGAGAAACGGCAGATGGATGAGAACTGGATGGGGTTACCCCCGCGTGAAAAATTGTTGAAATGTGGCGCACAAACGCTGAGTGATGTTGAACTGCTGGCTATTTTCCTGCGCATCGGAACGCGTGGGGTCCACGTGATGACGCTGGCGCAGCGGTTGCTTGACGTATTTGGCTCGTTACACCAATTGATGACGGCACCCGCCGAAGATTTTCAGGCGATTCACGGTATCGGCATGGCAAAATATGCGCAACTCAATGCGGTGGCCGAACTCGCCCGGCGCTGCTTTACCTGCCAGCAGGCATTGGAAAACCGTGTTGTCAGCAGTGCTGAACAGATGCTGGATTTTCTTAACAGCTCACTGGCGCACCGGGAAAGGGAGATTTTCCAGGTGGTCTTTTTTGATAATCAGCATCGGGTCATTCATACCAGTGAAATGTTCAGTGGCACGCTCAACAGCGTTGAAGTGCACCCCCGTGAGATTATACGCGAAGCGCTAAAACGCAATGCAGCGGCGGTCATTCTGGCGCATAATCACCCATCCGGGCTGGCAGAACCCAGCCGCGCCGATCGTGATATAACGCAGCAAATTGTGCGTGCCTGTACCCTGATGAATATCCGGGTACTTGACCATATGGTGATCGGGCGGGGTGAGTATGTGTCTTTTGCTGAGCGGGGATGGCTATAATGAGTGGGCTGTTATTTAACCGTTTTACGATTTAGTTCAGGAATTACAGTGCATAAACCGGATGCTTCCTGTACAAAAAAGACAAATGTACGCGATCCTTAGGGATCTTTATCTGTTCGGGACTTGAGCGGTCGCGCTTCAGGGCGTATACTACGCCACCTTTGAGAATCTCGGGTTTGGCGTTTGAGCCTACTCAGCGGGTTCACATAGAACTCGCCTGGATGGGCTATAAGCCTGACGAGGCGGCCAGAACCTTATTTTTAAAGCTCGAGCTGATTTGATTTTTGGAGAATAGACATGTCACGAGTCTGCCAAGTAACTGGCAAGCGTCCGGTAACGGGTAACAACCGTTCCCACGCAATGAACGCGACGAAACGCCGTTTCCTGCCGAACCTGCACTCTCATCGTTTTTGGATTGAGAGCGAAAAGCGCTTCGTTACACTGCGCGTATCTGCCAATGGCATGCGCGTAATTGATAAAAAGGGTATTGATACGGTCTTGGCCGATCTCCGTGCCCGCGGTGAGAAGTACTAAGGTAAGGAACTGAAACATGGCTAAAGGTATTCGTGAGAAGATCAAGCTGGTTTCTTCTGCTGGTACAGGTCACTTCTATACCACCACGAAGAACAAACGTACTAAGCCGGAAAAATTGGAACTGAAGAAATTCGATCCAGTTGTCCGCCAGCACGTGATCTATAAAGAAGCTAAGATTAAGTAATTAATCTCAGTGGATGAAAAACCCGGCCCCGGCCGGGTTTTTTTGTTTCTGGGGTTTTCTGTATAGTACGCTGCAGTGTGAAAAATTGGCCAGGCGCTACGGAGGCGAGGCAATGCCAGAGTTACCAGAGGTCGAAACCAGTCGACGCGGGATCGAGCCACATCTTGTTGGAGCAACGATTCTGCATGCAGTGGTGCGTAATGCACGCCTTCGCTGGCCTGTTTCGCAAGAAATCCATGCTCTGAGTGACCAGCCCGTTCTGAGCGTCCAGCGCCGTGCTAAATATCTGCTGCTGGAACTGCCAACAGGCTGGATCATTGTGCATCTTGGAATGTCGGGCAGCCTGCGCGTATTGCCGGAAGACCTGCCTGCGGCAAAGCACGATCATGTTGATCTTGTCATGAGCAACGGTAAGGTTCTGCGTTATACCGATCCACGCCGCTTTGGTGCCTGGTTGTGGTGTCCTGACCTTGCCGCCAGCTCTGTGCTGTCGCATCTGGGGCCAGAGCCGCTTAGCGAGGATTTTTCAGCCGCATATCTGTTTGAAAAATCACGGGGTAAGCGTACAGCGGTCAAACCCTGGCTGATGGATAACAAAGTGGTGGTGGGCGTGGGAAATATCTACGCAAGTGAATCGCTGTTTGTGGCGGGGATCTTACCCGATCGTCCTGCAATGGACTTAACTGAAGCCGACACCGGGCTGCTGGTTGCCACCATCAAAGCGGTCCTGCTGCGTTCTATTGAGCAAGGTGGTACTACCTTACGCGACTTTCTACAAAGTGACGGTAAGCCCGGGTATTTTGCGCAGGAACTGCAGGTTTATGGCCGTGCGGGTGAACCTTGCCGACAGTGCGGCATGCCAATCGAGAGCAGTAAGCACGGGCAGCGCAGCACCTTTTTCTGCCGTCACTGCCAGCAGTAAGCCGCTCTTGATCAGAGTTTCGCTTTCAGTGCCTCATACACCGGGGCAGGCAGGAACGCCTGGACTTCCCCTCCGTGGCGCGCCACCTCTTTCATCAGGGATGAAGAGATAAAGGACCAGGCTTCGGAAGGCATCAAAAATACGCTTTCCAGCGTGGGCATCAGGTGACGGTTCATATGCGCCAGTTGCAGTTCGTATTCAAAATCAGACACCGCCCGCAGGCCACGTACCAGCACATTGGCCTGCTGCGCTTTGGCAAAGTTAGCCATCAAGTCACTGAATCCCACCACTTCAACATTCGGCAGATGTGCCACCACTTCGCTTGCCAGCGCGACGCGTTCCTCCAGTGAGAACATAGGCTTCTTACTCGGGCTTGCCGCCACCGCCAGTATGATGTGATCAAACATCAGCGCGGCGCGGGTCACGATATCGAGGTGCCCGTTGGTCATTGGATCAAAGGTACCGGGGTAGATGGCTTTGGTGCTCATAGTCTGCCGTTCCTGGATGCGTGATTAAGAGCCCAGAGGGCCGTGTATTTATTGAAAGTATATTGTGCATTGACCACGGCCAGCAGCCAGCCCTGTTTACCATCAAGAAAACCCGCACGCAGTACCAGTGTCTTCAGAAAAGCGCCGATGGTATGGCCAAAAATAGCCGCGATACCGCAGCGTTTGCCTTGCTGATGGCGTTGTTTCGCCCAGGCTTCCGCATAGGCGAATTGTTTCCACTGGAATGCAGAGAAGTCCCGACAGGTCAGATGCAGCAGATCGCCGCGTAACGGTGTGGCTTTCGTTTGCGCCGTTTCCAGCGATTCATGTACCTGGTTATCGTTGTATTGATATTGACGGGGGTACAGGCGGGTGACTCGGTCAGGATACCAACCACTGTGACGCATAAAACGCCCCAGGAACAGGTTGCGCCGTGCAATGCTGTACACTGTGGAAGATGGCGGCTGTTCCAGCACCTTTTCAATGGTTTGTTTTAGTTCAGGAGTGACGCGCTCATCGCTGTCGATCATCAAAATCATCGGATGGCTGGCATAGCTCTGTGCCAGCTGGCGCTGTTTACCATATCCATGCCACTCCTCAGAGTGAAAGACCTTTGCGCCATGGCGGCTCGCAATGTCCGGGGTACCATCGCTGCTACCTGAGTCGAGCAGGATGATCTCATCTGCCCAACTGATTGACTCAAGACATTCTGGCAGCAGGTCTGCCGCATCTTTGGCAATAATCACTACCGACAGTGTCTGGCGTGAACGCATTTAATGATTCCGCTGTGGCAGATGAGGTTCAAGTAAATGTAGCAGACGTTGTAATGCACCCTGATTCTGGTGGAGCACATCAACGGCATGACGGCCGTAGTAAAGGCGGTAATCTTCATCCGTCAGCAGGGTACCAATCTCTTTATCCAGCGAGTCGGCATCGGTCACGGTGATCATGCCATCGGCCTGCTGCAGGCGTGCACAGATATCTTTAAAGTTAAAGATATGTGGCCCCATCAACACCGGAATGGCATGCGCAGCCGGTTCCAGCGGATTGTGGCCACCACGCTCAACCAGACTGCCACCGACAAAGGCGAGGTCGGCAATACCGTACAACAGCATCAGTTCGCCCATCGTATCGCCAATGACGACCTGAGTACTGCCAGAGGGGATTTCACCGCTGCTGCGTAAGGTATAGCTGAACCCGGCTTTTTGGGTCAGTGCGCGTGCGGTATCGAAACGTTCCGGATGGCGTGGCACCAAAATCAGCAGCAGGCTGGGGAAACGTTCCAGTAGCTTACGGTGTGCTTCCAGAATGATGCTCTCTTCGCCTTCATGGGTACTGGTCGCAATCCAGACCGGACGACGGGGTGCCCACTGACGGCGCAAGGTGATAGCACGTGCCGCCAACTCAGGTGTGACAGAAATATCAAATTTCAGGCTACCGGTAACTGAAAGCTGTGAGCGCTTGACGCCCAGACCGATAAAACGCTCGCCATCTTCCTGATTCTGCGCGGCAATCAGTGTGATGCGTTGCAGCAGGCGTTTCATGAATTTGCCGATCTTTGCATAACCCTTTGCTGAACGTTCAGACAGGCGCGCATTGGCGATGACCAGAGGGATTTTACGGGCATGCAGTTGAGTGATCATATTGGGCCATAGTTCGGTTTCCATAATGATCACCAGTCGCGGACGAACGGTATCGAAGAAGCGATTCATTGCGCCGGGTAGGTCGTAGGGCAGGTAAACGTGATGAACATCTTTGCCAAATGCCGAACTGGCGCGCTCCGATCCCGTCGGGGTCATGGTGGTGACGACAATCGGCAGGTCGGGGTAGCGATGGCGCAACGCACGAACCAGAGGGATCGCCGCCAGTGTCTCACCGACCGATACGGAGTGCAGCAGAATACCCTCTGGCTTCACTTTCCCCGTGCAAAATCCATAACGTTCAGCCCAGCGTTTACGGTAGGCAGGAGCCTTTCGACCACGTAGCCAGAGGCGCAGCCAGATGAGAGGCTGAATGAGATACAGCAAGGCGGTATAAATGGTAATCATCACATTGTTTTCAGTTGAACAGAGACATATGCCCAGGGATAGCCGAAAAAAGAGAAACAATGCGGCATGTTAGCAGATAAGTGAGGCCTGCTCACACTACTTCATCTGCGGTGCTCCAACACTTCTTTGTATAGCGCATCCAATTGTCCGGCTAAGTGCTGGGGAGTACATGTCATAATACGCTGCCGCGCCATGATACCCATTTTTCTATCCGTATCATTGCGGGGGATCTGCTGGATGGCAGCTGCCAGAGCCGGAATATCCAGCGCATCACAAACAAATCCTTCCTGACCCTCAGTAATAAACTCCGCGCCACCGCATGTATGACTGGTGATCACCGGTAATCCACAGGCCATCGCCTCCAGGATAACATTGGGAAAAGGGTCATAAAGGGTCGGCAGGATTAATCCATCTGCTGCATGATAAAAAGGAATAACATCGCGCTGCATACCGACAAAGCGAATGCGCTGTTCAACATTCAGATGCCTGGCAATCCTGGCGTATTTGTCCTGCTCTTTATCTTGCCCAACAACGATTAGCCAGGCATCTGTAGCAGCGAGTGCCTGTATGGTGGAAAGAAGACCTTTTCTTTCGAACCCTGAGCCCACATAAATCAGGACTTTTGCCTTTTCAGGTAAGGCAAGATTTTTACGGCTTTCCTTATATTGTTGTGGGGTGGCAGGGACGAACTTCTGATTATCTATCGCATTATAGATAACGGAGAATTTGTCTTCAGGTACTTGAAAACAACGCATGATGTCATTTTTTACCATGAGCGAGTTGCAGATGATTTTTTTCAGTTCATCCGAGTGAAACATCGCTTCTTCTGTCCGCATGACATAGCGGTGATACGGACTTAATGTTGCCAGAAGACGTTGTAATGGCGTGAGTATGCGAGCTCTTTGTTCAAGCCAGACGCGATGTACACCATCGCCTGCACGAAATATATCGCATCCTACAATGCGTTCATGGCTTTGTACGATATCAAATTTCTCCTGTTGCCAGCAGGTGCGCGCCGCCTCAGCGAAGCCCCTCTCACGGGAAATGCGCCCCCATTTCTTAGGGTTGCAGATATGCAGATGCCAGTTGGGTTTGGGTTCTCCCTGCCAGGAACGGGTAATGATGTTCAGCTCCAGTTCGCGGGTATCCAACGCTTCCAGTGCCCGCGAAATGAAACGTTCAGCACCGCCATCCGGTCGGTATTTCTGCCTGACGATCGCCAGTCGTGTTTTGTTCATAATATTCACCCAAGGGCACCGATATTCTTATAAATCAATAAAGGTCAGCCAATCAATGCGGCGATTGTAGGGGAAAGTGATGGCAGGGGAAAGCGATCGACCTTTGCTTACGTTCGACAGAATCTCTCATTTCTCTGCGAGGTTTAAACCAGTATCATCGACTTGGGCTGAGGGTATCATGCAAATGATCCTTCATAACGGGGTGAAGTAATCGTGCGATGATTTCGCTAACAGGTTGGTAATGAAAAATATTTTAATAATTCGCCGTGACAATATTGGTGATTTAATCTGTACCACTCCCCTGATTGAAGGGGTTAAAACCGCTTTCCCGGATGCCAATATTTACCTGTTGATCAATACGGTCAGTCAGGATGTTGTGAAAAACAACCCGCATATTGAGCACACCTTTGTGTATCGCAAAGCAAAACATGCCGCCGGTAAATTCGCTAAAGTAAGAGTCTATTTCGAACGTATAAAGATGTTCCTGAAGCTGAGGCGTATCACTTTTGATGCGGCGATTCTGGCTAATCCGGCACCGTGTAAATACAGTCTTCGCCTGGCAAAAATGGCAGGGGCGAAGCATATTATCGGCGCAGATACTGGAGACAGCGCGATCACTGTGCCATTTAAACATGCTGATTTTCGTGGCACACATCAGGTTGAAATGACGTATAGCTATCTTTCGGCCCTCACTGACGCACCAGTCCCGATTCCTCCGGTTGGCATGTGGTTGACAGAACAGGAACGTCAGCAGGCGCGTAATCGTATTGAAGGCATGCATCCTGGCGAGCCGCCTGGGCTTGCTGTGCATATTAGTAACCGCAGAAAGAAAGGCAACTGGCCGTTAGAGAACTATATAAGCATTATTCGCCTCTATCTGCGGGAGCATCGCTTCGGCAGCGTGTTGATTTTCTGGTCCCCACAGGGGACGCTGGCTCCGGACGATGTGGGTGACCAACATCGCGCTGAACAGATACTTGCAGCCTGCCAGAGTTCACGGGTGTCACTCCATCCCACCTCGTCAATACGGGAGCTGGTGGCGGCTTTTGAATACTGTGACCGGGTATTGTGCAGTGATGGTGGGCAAATGCACCTCGCTGCCGCAGTTAACAAGAAGCAGGTGGTGCTTTTTAGTGAGACTCGTATAGATGAATGGCACCCCTGGACGGGTCAACACTACTGTTTACAGGCACCGTCCGGAGATTGTGCTGACATCAGTGTTGATGAGGTCTGGCAGAATGTCAGCCGTCTTAATTCTTAACTGAAAAAATGTACTGTTTTGCTGTAAAGCTGGGTAAGCCGCAGGCCGACTTTTTCGGGGATATCGATAAAGATATCAGTCATCCCTGGTATGGTGAGCATCACGTCCCGCAGTGAATATCCGGTGACTGCGGGATGTTACTGTTGATGAGGTGTAGGAAAAACGACAGTTGCTGCCATCAACGGTTACGTGTTGATTAGCGCGATGTATTGCTCACAGATCGACTGAACATCGTATTTCTTCAATGCTCCATGATCGATTTTCAAGGGTGATGCATACAGCGCTGCCATGGTCTCTGCCAGCGCTGCTTCATCAATATCGGTAAGTGCCGCTGCCATACCCGCTTTCATCAGAATTTCTTCAGGTCCGCCCGGGCAACGTGTACTGACGACAGGCGTGTCACAGATCAGCGCCTCTACCAGTACATTGCCAAATCCCTCACTATCTGAACTCAGCACCAGCATCGCGGCATGTTTGATATAGGGGAAGGGGTTAGCCTGAAAGCCCAGAAACAGGACGCTGTCTGCAATGCCAAGATCGTGAGCCAGTTGTTTTGCTGCCGCGATCCTTTCGTCCGTTCCGGTCCCCAGCAGGACGAGTTTCGCGCTAATACCAGAACGGGCATAGGCTTTTAACAGGCGATCCTGTCGTTTTTGCGGATGTATGCGAGCTACATTGATGATGTAGTCAGTACCCGCCAGTTCACAAGGTTCTGCGGCAAGCGCTAGCAGCGCGGAGATATCAAAAGGATTATTAATGACGGCAGTTTTCGCCGGAGTCACACCCATCTCTTGCACCAGATCATCCAGCACGGCCTGAGAAACGGAAATGATATTTTTTTGTTGGTAAATATGCGCCATTTTTCGTCGCTTTAACCAGCGGTTAAGCCCGGTACGATGGCCCAGGTAGGTGGATGACAGGACACCATGGATACAGAACCACAGTTTATCCTGATTAATCGCTTTGCTGCGGTAAACGATCCGGTCCGTTTTATGCAGGTTGGATACAATCAGGTCATAGTCGCCATTTTCCCGTTCATCCTCTTCCAGCACTCTATCCAGCATGTTCGCACGGCGTGACAGTTCCGTGAGTTTACGCCACGGCATTTTACTGTCACTGACCACGATCTGATAATTGATCCCTTCAGGAATGGTATAAGCGCAGTCTGTACCAAGGGAATACAGCGAGATGGAATGCCCCATCTGTTGCATATGCTGGCTAAGGGTCAGCACGACTTTTTCCGCACCGCCGCCTGGAAGGCCATCAATAATCATCAAGATACGCATGAGAAATCCAAATTCTTAAGAAATAGTGAGTGTTGTAAGCCACGAGAAAAGATCGGAATGGTCATGACAGCAATCTTTTTGCAGCGGCAATAACCACATCTGACGGGATCGCATCCAGGTAGCGTTGAGTGGTACGCGTATCGACTCTGTCAGGATCAGGCAGTGGACCAAAGTCTCCCGCCCATATAATTTCTCCCTTCAACTGCCATGGGCGCCAGAAAACCAGTTTGGATGGGCCAAAAAGTGCCAAGCAAGGTGTTTGTAACGCCGCAGCCATATGCATCGGGACAGAGTCTACGCCAATAAACAGCTTTGCATGGACTATAAGCGCGCCAAGTTGCGGTAACGTCAATTGTCCCGCTAATGACAGGGTATTTTGTGTAGTTTGCATTTTAGAAAGGATACTGGCAATCATATCCATTTCGTTTTTGGCTGGCCCGGAAGTCAAAACGATGGCATATCCTTCCTGGCTTAACGCATCAAGCGTCAGCGCAAATTTTTCGTCATTCCAGCATTTGAAAAACCAACGTGAGGTTGGCTGAACCACAATGTAGTTTGATAAACCCTGGGTTAGCTGACGTACTGTTGACAGATCGCCATCAGAGTATGACATCGTGACTTTTTGATTGAGGCTGGCGAGCCTCAGGGGCGCAAGAAGGGCAAGGTTTTGTTGAACAATATGAAGATCGTTGTGACCTTCAGTTGTTACCAGTTGCGTGTGACAGAACTGCCACAATTTTCCACTGCGCTTGGGAAAGTCGAAACCAAGGCGAGTAGGTGCACCTGTAAAGCATGTAATGATTGCGCTACGCCATTGATCGGCAAGATTAACCACCAAGCTATAATGCTGTTTACGTAACGTTTTGAGTAATCGCCACTCCTGACCTAACTGGTAGCGTTTCCCCTGTTTTTTCCAGGATTTGTCGATCGAGTAAATACGATTTATTGCCGGGTGTAATGCCAGCATAGGGCGTGTTTCTTCGTAAAGCAGCACATCTATTAGCGCCTGAGGGTAGGCATCGCGCAGAGATTCGATCACCGGGGTGATCATCAGCATATCGCCATGATGGCGGAATTTAATCACCAGAATGCGTGCCATGGTTTCTGGCGGAACCGTCAGGTCCAGACTTTTCATTGTTGTTCGCTGTTTATGACGTCAGCCGATGATTCTAAATGAGTGGGCTAAGTGTGGCTAGTATAAGGTCTGTTTGCAGCTTGCCTTACATCAAATAACTTTGCTCTTTGCCAGGGCACTATGTAACATGGCATAAAGGCTTGATTTCACTGCGAGACAGGTCGATTTGATTATTATTATATTGTTCCAAGAAATCATTTCGCCTGTACATAAGTCCGACAACTGCACGATATTAACCTGCCATAACATTGATATTGAGAAATTTTGATGAGTAAGCGTTGGAAGATCAAAGCGATAAGCCTGTTTTTGGTTGCCTACACTCGATGCACCGGACGACTGAATCCCTCCCGAAATGTCAATCCGGAAACAAATTTTCGTAATATTGTCATCTATTCGACAACGGCGTTGGGCGATCTCCTTTTTAATACACCGGCCATCAGAGCTATCAGAACACGTTATCCTAATGCCCGCATTACCCTGATAGCTCACGAAAAATTTCGCGAGTTTGTTGAGGAGGGTGCTGATTGGGACGATGTGGTGTATTGGAACAATAAAATTGTCACAATGCGCCAGATGATATCGACCCTCAAATCCTGTATTGGCGGCTCACCCGACCTGGCGTTGTTGCTACACTCTCATGAACCTTATGACTACCTCAGTGCGATCCTGGCTGGGGCAGAATATGTGATAAGAGATAACTATCACGATGGGTTCGAGCCGCGTGACCGCTGGTTGGCGGATTATACGATTGGTTTTGTCGGTCACGTGATTCAACGTAAGCTTGCTTTGGTCGAACCGCTTGGCTGCGATGTGAGTAATATTGAGATGAAGTTACCAACTGTGCCAGCAGTGCTCCCAGCTACAGATTCGCGAGTAATTGGTTTTCAAATGGGTGCTTCGAAGCCTGAACGTAGCTGGCCCACAGAGTCGTTTGCCCGAGTAGCAGAAGCGATATTGCAGTATTCTGACGAGACGCAAATTGTTTTGATTGGTGGTCCGGGCGAGAAGTCGCTGGCAACAGCGTTATACCAGCATCTTGACGAACAGTACCATCACAGAGTGATCGATCATGTCGGTAATACCGGGTTGAATCAACTGACCTCATTAATCGGCAGTTTCGAATTACTACTCACGGGTGATACCGGGCCTCTACACATTGCCATTGCCGCTAAAGTCCCAACGGTCAGCTTATTTGTCACGGCAAATCCTTACGCCACCGGTCCTTTACAAGACAGACACCTCCATGAAGTGATTTATGCTGCAAGGAGAAAAAGTAATCTAACGAAAGAGCATGTTATGAGTTTAATTAAATCTGATACTGTTATTGAGAAAATACATAGCAAGTTAATTTTAAAATAAAAACAGTATGATTTTTTAAATTGGATGTGAGGTTTTTTGAAGAGCGTGCCGATTAATAAAAATTTTTTTATATTATGAGGTTTTGCTATGTATACTAGCTTTCATTTTTTTCACTTTCTTTGGTGATAGACCATTCAGGGTTTATATTTTATTACATCTTATGTTTACTTTCTGTGTTAATTTTCTTTCACCCAGAAATGATATGTATACATTTTTTATTTGCCATTGCTTTCAGAACGCGAACTATTGGTTTATTTTAATATTCACTTGCATAATAAAATAATTAAAAAATTCAGTGTTCAGGGGGCAGGAATTACTGGCGATCTTACTGTGGTATAAAGCCCCCCAAAATTAAAGACTAGGCTAGTCCAGTAACCTATCCATTGCTGAGACAATATCATCCACTGCTATCGTTGATACGGGATGATATTTGTCTTTAGTGAAAAGTTGTACCGACTGTGTATTACCTGGCCCCCATACTGCACTGTTGATAAAATGACCATGAATATCGTTGCCGTACAGGCAAACCAAAGGTTTTTTCCAGGCGGTGGCAATATGCACGATGGAGGTATCCGGACTGATCACAAGATCGGCGAGTCGGATTATTTCTATTGCACTGGACAGTGTATTGAAAGGGTTGATATAGGTTTCTGGTATATTTAACTCGCTTATTCTTTTCTTTATACCAATTAAAATTATATCACTTTGAGGCCATTTTTCTTTTATTCTGGTAACTAACCCTTTAAGTTGTTCAGTTGAGATATCTCGTTTACTGGTAGCAGAAAATGGATTAATAACAATTTTTAGAGTGCCCGAAAGTGAAGCGAAAAATTCGCCTACGAGATTTTTCACTTCGCTGGAGCAGTGTAAATCATAATCTGTAGTAAAATTTTTCAACTCAAGGCTTTCCATGAGTAGCGCATAACGAGTCGTGATGTGCTTATCGAAACCAAGATAGGCCAGCGATTTATTATAGAGATTGTATTGTGACTTATTGAAGCCGATCACGTTATTAGCATTAATGATCTTTAGTAATCGTAGATGAGATGGTGACATAGTGTCACCCATATCAACGATAAGGTCATAACCTTCAGAGGCTAATTTTTGTGCCAGTGCTAACTTTTCATCCAGTGCTGCCGGAGATATGATGGTTTTACGAATATAAGGGTTATTTTCAATAACATTAATATTGTTTTTTCCGGCCAAAACATCGACGATATATCCGGCGCGGGAAAATTCACGGAACAGCGAAGTCGACACCACCATGTCGCCTATCTTGTCATCATCTCGTAAAAACAAAACCCGCTTAATAGATGATAAATCGAAGTGCTTCGGCTTTTTTTCGTCATATCGAATACGCGCAATATGCATACGCAAAGCTTTCATAAAATAGTTACGGCGCCGATTCCATTCGCGTAGTTTTGCAAATTTCTTTTTTTTCATATCTCCTACTCATCACCAGAGTCTGTAAAAATGGTTGGTAATGTTTTCAGTAACTCAACAATCTGCAGGGGTTTAACTGAAGACATATTTTTGTCATCCGCTAGCAAAACCATCTGATTCTTCCCATATCCGCCAATCAACCCCGGATCGGTCGGGCCGTAAAGAGTAATGTTCGGACGGTCGAGCGCGGCAGTTAAGTGACTTAACCCGGTATCCACCGACACCACGGCACGAGCGCCGGCAAGCGTGCGGGCGACCTGTTCCAGCGTCAGCTTTGGCAGCACCTCGACAAAATCGAAGCCCTCTGCCAGCCGCAACGCGCGCTGATGCTCATGCTCTGCACCCCAGGGTAATTTAATCGTTAAACCTGAAGGCTGCATTAACTCGATCAGTTCGCGCCAGTGCGCTTCCGGCCAGTGCTTATTGTCGCGCGTGGTGGCGTGCAAAAACACCAGATACTGATTCGCATCGGCGGGGAGTGCCTGAGTAAAGTGCTGGGCGATAGCGTAATCGCCGATGGTTGTCGGGAGCGCATACCCCAGGCTTTTCGCAAACAGCTCGCGGGTGCGCTGAACGGCGTGCTGCTGTTTGCTGATTTCATGGCGTTTGTCATACCACCAACTGGCAAACGGCTCACGCGCGCTGCGGCTGTCCTGCCCATGTTTAACACCTTTCGCCAGACGTGTTACCAGCGCTGCGCTCTTAATCAGCCCTTGTGCATCAATGATCGCATCGTATTCGCGCGACTGAAGTGCACGTTTAAACACCACGCGTTCTTCGCGCGCCTGGCTGCCAAACCAGTGTTTGCGCCAGCGGCGGATGGCCACCGGTAATACCCGATCCACGGCCGGGTGCCAGGAAGGGATCTGAGCAAAACCCTCTTCCACTACCCAGTCAAAGCGAATCTCAGGGATAGCGCGCATGGCATCAGTCAGGGCAGGTAATGCGTGCAGTACATCCCCCATTGAGGATGTTTTAATAATCAAAACCCGCATTCAGACTCCATGCCGTGGGCAAAGCGTTGCCAGCTCAGTCATGACCCGCTCTGGCGTAATATCAATCAGGCTTTGGTGGTAACCTTCATCGGCATCACCTTTGCGAACTTTATGGTAACCCGTAATTAAACGGATCACGCGGGCTTTGCGGGACAGTGGCGGGGTAAAGTCCGGGCTGCTTGGCCCGTAGAGGGCGACCAGCGGGCGATCCAGAGCGGCAGCAATATGCATCAGGCCTGAATCGTTACTGACCACGGCATCACAGGCCGCCAGCAAAATGACGGCTTGTTCCAGCTGGGTTTCTCCGGCCAGGTTACGGCAGTGCTGGCGTGCATCTTCTGCCAGAGCCGCCAGAATCTGCTGCCCGGTTTCATTGTCTTTGGCGGAACCAAACAGGACCACCTGGTAGCCCTTGTCGATCAGGCGTTGTGCCAGGGTAGCATAGTGGTAATGTGGCCAGCGCTTAGCAGGGCCAAATTCCGCGCCAGGGCAGAACCCAATCATTGGGCGCCCGGAAGCAAGACCAAAGGCGCTGACGGTCGCCTGTTTTTCCGCTTCCTGCACCGCTAACTGCGGCCATAACAGTGGCTGTGGCAGATCGTCGGCGTGGTGGATACGTGCTTTATCGTACGCCAGCGCCACATAGCGCTGGACCATCAGTGGGAATGCGGTTTTATCCAGTCGACGCAGATCGTTCAGCAACCCGTAACGCATCTCACCGCGCCAGCCTGTGCGGCGTGGGATAGCGGCAAAAAACGGAACGAGAGCGGATTTAAACGAGTTAGGCAGCACAAAGGCGCGGTCATAGCCGCTTGCCTTCAGCATTTTTCCCAGGCGGCGGCGTTCGGCTATCTCCAGAGCACCGTGGCCCAGTGGCATCGCCAGCGCCTCATTCACTTCCGGCATCCGTGACAATAACGGACGGCACCATGCAGGTGCCATCACATCAATGACGGCATCGGGGTGCTCGGCTTTGAGGCTGCGATAGAGACTTTGCGACATCATCATATCGCCGACCCACGATGGGCCGATAACCAGAATTTTCATTCCCGAACAGTGCCTCTTACGCTTTACGGTTCAGCCAGGCCATATACTCTGCCACACCTTCAGCCACCGTTTTGAAAGGCTTGTCATACCCGGCGGCACGCAGTTTGGTCTGGTCTGCCAGGGTGAATGCCTGGTAGCGACCTTTTAGTTTTTCCGGGAATGGGATGTACTCAACTTCACCGTCTTTGTGATATTTCAGCGCCGCATCAGCGACTTCCTGGAATGATTCGGCACGGCCAGTACCGCAGTTAAAGATGCCGGACACGGCATTTTCCCAGAACCACAGGTTAACCGAGGCGACGTCTTCTACATAAATGAAGTCACGCTTGAAGTTGTCGCTGCCCTCAAACAGTTTCGGGTTTTCACCGTTGTTCAACTGGGTGTTGAGGTGGAAAGCTACGCTTGCCATGCTGCCTTTATGCCCTTCGCGTGGGCCATAGACGTTGAAATAGCGGAAACCACAGACCTGAGACTGTGCTTCAGGCAGGATCTCGCGCACGTAATGGTCAAACAGCATTTTGGAGTAGCCGTAAACGTTCAGTGGCTCTTCGAACTGGCGTTCTTCAATAAAGTCGGCATTACGGCCGCCGTAGGTGGCAGCAGAAGAGGCGTACAGGAAGGGAACCTGATGTTCCAGACACCAGTGCAGCAGCTCTTTGGAGTATTGATAGTTATTATCCATCATGTACTTGCCATCCCACTCAGTTGTGGAAGAGCATGCGCCTTCATGGAATACCGCTTCAACATCACCGAAATCTTCATCCGCCAGGATGGAGATCAAGAAGTCTTCTTTGTCCATATAGTCGGCAATGTTCAGATCGGCCAGGTTGGCGAATTTGGTGCCGTCTTTCAGATTGTCTACCACCAGAATATCGGTGTGACCCTTATCATTCAGTGCCTTGATGATGTTGCTGCCAATCATTCCAGCGCCGCCAGTGACGATAATCATGAGCTTTAACCCTAAATGGTGGGGTGGAACAGGGGGTTCCACTCGCTAATGGCCCATATCATAACATCTCATCGCGAAGTCGACAGCCAGAGGCGGGGGGGGAGAGGGCGTGTCGGGGGTGTTTTCCGTGATTTATGTGGCAAAAAGCAGATTATTCCGCGTATATGAACAGCCATGTGCTTCACTTTCAGTTATCTGTATCGCAAAAAATCTAACTGGGAGGATAAAGGTGAATCAGAAATTCTATCAGCAGATTAATGAGCAACTTATCAGCGCTGAAAGTGAGGGACTGTTTAAACGGGAGCGGCAAATCGTCAGCGCGCAGCAGGCGGCCATTATGCTGGCTGATGGCAGTGAAGTGCTGAACTTTTGCGCCAATAACTACCTGGGGCTGGCGAATCATCCCGCTCTGATTGCTGCCGCAAAAGCAGGTATGGACAGTCATGGGTTCGGTATGGCCTCCGTGCGCTTTATTTGTGGCACCCAGGACAGCCACCGGCAGCTGGAAGGGGCGCTCGCAGAGTTTCTCGGGATGGATGATGCCATTCTCTACTCTTCCTGCTTTGATGCCAACGGCGGTCTGTTTGAAACGCTGTTGGGGCCTGAAGATGCGGTGATTTCTGATGCGTTAAATCATGCCTCGATTATTGACGGTATTCGCCTGTGTAAAGCCCGGCGTTACCGTTATGCCAATAATGATATGACTGAACTGGCAGCCTGTTTGGAGCAGGCCCGTTCTGAAGGTGCCCGCCATATTCTGATCGCCACCGATGGTGTGTTTTCTATGGATGGGGTGATCGCAAACCTGGCAGGTATTTGCGATTTGGCAGATCGTTATCAGGCGCTGGTGATGGTTGATGACTCTCATGCTGTCGGATTTGTCGGGCACCTTGGACGAGGAAGTCATGAACACTGTGGCGTGATGGGGCGGGTTGATATTATTACCGGCACGTTAGGCAAAGCACTGGGTGGGGCTTCCGGTGGGTATACCGCCGCGAAAAAAGAGGTGGTTGAATGGCTGCGGCAGCGCTCGCGGCCTTATCTGTTTTCAAACTCACTGGCACCGTCCATTGTGGCGGCTTCCCGGCAGGTACTGACGATGCTGGCTGACGGACAGGGACTGCGTCAGCGGTTGTGGGAAAACGTCAGCTATTTTCGTACAGCTTTGAGCGCAGCAGGTTTTACGCTGGCCGGGGCCGACCACGCGATTATTCCGGTGATGCTGGGCGATGCGCGGCTGGCACAGACGTTTGCCGCCCGATTACAGCAGGAGGGGATTTATGTCACGGGTTTCTGTTATCCCGTTGTGCCTAAAGGTCAGGCACGCATTCGCACGCAAATCTCTGCGGCTCATACCCCGGCTCAGTTAGAACGTGCGGTCGCAGCCTTCCGCCGGGTGGGCCAGGAACTGCGTGTGATCCCCCAGGGAGAAACACCATGAAAGCATTAGCAAAACTGCACCCCCTGCCCGGCATCTGGATGATCGACGATGCGCCAATCCCGGAACCCGGCCATAACGATGTGCTGATCAAAATCCGCAAAACGGCGATCTGTGGCACCGATGTCCATATTTACAACTGGGATGCGTGGTCGCAAAAAACCATCCCGGTACCGATGATCACCGGCCATGAGTACGTGGGAGATGTGGTGGCCATTGGGCAGGAAGTCGCAGGTTTTAGCATCGGCGATCGTGTCTCCGGCGAGGGGCACATCACCTGCGGGCATTGCCGTAACTGCCGGGGTGGACGTACGCATCTGTGTCGGAATGCCGTAGGCGTGGGTGTTAACCGTCAGGGATGTTTTGCCGAGTATCTGGTGATCCCGGCGGTCAATGCGTTCAAAATTCCCGATAATATCTCTGATGATATGGCCGCTATTTTTGACCCCTTTGGCAATGCTGTGCACACCGCACTGTCATTCGATCTGGTTGGTGAGGATGTGCTGATTACCGGTGCTGGACCGATTGGCATCATGGCTGCTGCTATCTGCCGTCATGTTGGGGCGCGTTATGTGGTGATCACTGATGTGAATGAGTACCGTCTGGCACTGGCGCGTCAGATGGGAGTTACGCGAGCGGTGAATGTCAGCGAGGAAAACCTGTCGCAGGTGATGAATGATCTGGGGATGACGGAAGGATTCGATGTTGGCTTGGAAATGTCCGGTGTTCCTGCGGCGTTCAGTTCCATGCTGGAGGTGATGAATCACGGTGGGCGTATTGCCATGTTGGGTATTCCGCCGTCGTCAATGTCTATTGACTGGAATCAGGTGATTTTCAAGGGGCTGTTTATCAAAGGGATCTATGGGCGGGAGATGTTTGAAACCTGGTACAAAATGGCGGCATTGCTACAGTCTGGCCTCGACCTGACACCCGTGATCACCCATCACTATCCTGTTGATGACTTTCAGCAGGGATTTGATGAGATGCGTAGCGGGCACTCCGGGAAGGTGATCCTGAATTGGTCGTAACTATTTTGGTGCGGGCAGACCTCAACAGAAGGTCTGCCCCTGTATGTGCTTCCAGGCTTATCCGCTGAATTTCACTGACAGTTTTTTCTTCAAACCCTGCCATAACGAGCTGTTACTGATGCTGTCGCTCACGACTTCCAGCGCCCGTGTTGCCGGCACTGGCGCCACTTTCACACGACAAATACCCTCAGGGTGGAATGGGTTACGTGGTCTGGCTGGCTGAGATTTGCTGTCTGGTGGCTGCGGCGTATTGTTCACGCGCTGCGGTTCGTTAAGCAACTGGCTCGGACGTACCAGGGTGATATCAGCGGGCAAAGTGGGCAGCATCTGCTGTAATACCCTGACGGTTGCCGGATGGGGATGGCCAATCGCAATCGCTGAGCCATCACGCTGGGCCAGCCGCACTGCGCGGGTAAACTGTTTACGAATATCAGCTTCATTCTGGGTATCGTCCAAAAATACCCGGCGCTTGATCACTTTCACGCTGGTACCCGCTGCGGCGCGGGTCGACTGACTGTTACCGATGGTCATGCTGTCAAGGAAGTAGAAATTATAGTGATCGAGCACCTGCATCACTTTCTGCATCCCTGGCAGGCTGGAGGTCATCGCGCTGCCCATATGGTTGTTGAGACCAACGGCAAACGGGACATCCGCAGCGGCTTCACGGATAATGCGTGCGATCTCTTCCGCCGACATATCCGGACGCAGCGTATCTTTTTCCAGCGGCTGTTTACTGAGGGGAGCCATCGGCAGGTGGATCAGTACCTCGTGGCCACGCTGGTGGGCTTTGGTGGCCATTTCGCGTGCATGGGGTGCATTAGGCAGCACGGCGACTGAAATAGCCGCAGGCATCTGCAATACCTGATTTTCCTGAGCCGGCCGATAGCCAAAGTCATCAATGACAATCGAAAGCTTACCGGCGTAGACCGGACTGGATAACAGCAGTGCGACCAGCAGGCCGCTGAGTTTTCGAGGTTGAAACAAAACTATCTTCCTAACCACGGTTGTGGATTGACTGCTCGTCCCTGACGGCGGATTTCAAAATAGAGCGACGGCGTACCGCGGCCACCGCTGGTGCCGACCAGCGCGATAGGCTGACCTGCACGCACCTGGGTTCCGACGGTGACCAGCGCACTCTGATTGTAGCCATATAAACTCATGTCGCCTTTACCGTGCTCAACCACGACCACCAGGCCGTAGCCCTGAAGCCAGTCAGCCATTAATACACGGCCATCGGCAATCGCTTTGACTTCGGTGCCTTCAGGCGCATCAATCACCAGTCCTTTCCAGCGCAACTCACCCTGCAGCTGTTCGCCAAACCGGTGTTCAATATTGCCCCGTACCGGCCAAACGGCCCGCCCTGCGGGCTGACCCAGACCGCCAGTGCGCGACATCAGTGAGCGTTCACTGTCGGTCGGTTTGTAGGTGCTGCCTTTGCTTTTCGCCTGTGCTTCTCGCTGACGAACTTTTTCTGCCTCACGGGCTTCACGCTCTGCCCGGGCTTTGGCTTCCTGCTCGGCTTTGGCGATTTTGTCGCGCAGGCGGCTTTCGTTCTGCCGTAACTCAACGAGCTGTGCCTGATCTTTCTCCAGCGAAGATTCCAGCGTTGTCAGGGTTTTCTTGCGCGCCTGGCGAGCGCCTTCAAGCTTTTGCTGCTGGCTTTGTTGCTGGTCTAACAGTGATTTTTGCTGAGCTTGTTTATCGATCAGGCTGGTTTTTTGCGCCGACAGGTCGTTGCGGGTCTGCTTCAGCGCTTCGATTGATTTTTGCCGGGCGTCGTTGAGATAACCAAAGTAGGCCAGCATACGTTCACTGCGCTGGCTCTCTTCGCCACTCAGAACAAGCTGTAATCCGTTATGCTGCCCCTGACGAAATGCCGCATCCAGCTGTTGCGCAAGGATCGCTTCCTGCTGCTTTTGCTGTTGCTGAAGTTTGCTAATCGAGGCGGTGAGGCTGGTGATGTCTTTATTGAGCGTGGTCAGGCTGCCCTGCGTTTCACGCAGTTGACGGCTGGCCTGTGCAATAATTTTTTCCTGACTTTGTAGCTGGTCGAGCAACTGATTTCGTTGCTGTTTCTGCAACTGCACGCTTTTCTCTTTAGCGGCAATATCTTGTTGAATGGTTTGCAGTTGTGATTTGTTATCTTCGGCGGCCAGCGCGGAAAAAGAGAACAACAATGCGCCGGTGCAAAGCGCACTGACGGTCAGGGCGGACAAGCTTGCGCGTAACGGCTGAACAACAGCCGATGAATGACGCGGGGTCCTTGGATGTAACACTGTCGCTTTTTCCCTCATATCCGTGGATTATTCCACGATGAACAGCAGCTTACCAGCCATCTCTGAGTGGTTTTCTATTTCTGTCAGTAACAGGCCCGACCTTCTGCCTGTGGGAATAATTGCCCAGAAGCGGCTGAAACGAGCGCATAACGCAGCGCGACAGAAATCCCCATTGCGCAACATTTCACCGCTTAACTTCGTCGCAGTGTCATCACAGGATAGCCGTTTTCACTTAAGGCAACTTTTTTTTGTAAACTGGCGCAGAAATCATAACTCTGAAGGCCTTCTCGACTGTACATGACACTCCTGGCAGGTATACTCAGAAGCCTTATTTTTAGCTTATTAACCCTTTCGGGAGTTGTTACCCCTCATGCAAGATATTATGCAGTTCGCAGGCAATCACACAATTTTAGGTCTGGCGTGGGTTGTTTTGCTGGTTCTGGTGATCGTGACCACCGTTAAGGGCATGTTCTCCAAAGTAAAAGTGATTAGTCGTGGTGAAGCAACCCGTTTAATTAACAAAGAAGAAGCCGTGGTAGTGGACGTGCGTGGGCGCGATGATTACCGCAAGGGCCATATTTCTAACGCGATGAATGTACTGGCTGCAGATATTAAAAAAAGCAGCTTCGGCGAGCTTGAAAAATATAAAGCACAGCCAGTGATCGTCGTGTGTGCAACCGGGACTTCTGCATCTGAATCAGCCACCAAGCTGAATGCAGCAGGCTTCGAGCGGGTCTACGTGCTGAAAGATGGCGTGTCCGGCTGGAGTGGCGATAACCTGCCGCTGGTTCGCGGTAAATAAACTACAGGAGTTCTGGCATGACAAACGTTGAGATCTACACCAAAGCAACCTGTCCTTTCTGCCATCGTGCTAAAGCACTGCTGAGTCAGAAAGGGGTGACTTTTAAGGAAATCCCAATTGATGGGGATGCTTCCCTGCGTGAAGAAATGATAAAACGTAGCGGCCGGACGACTGTTCCACAGATTTTTATTGGTGCACAGCACATCGGCGGCTGCGACGATCTCTTTGCACTTGAAAGTCGTGACGGCCTTAGCCCGTTGTTAAAATAAGGAAAGGCTGCGCATTATGGCGCATATTGCCTGACTATTGCTGCAGCACAGTAACGGATTATTAACCTATAGGATTACGTACCATGTCAGAACAGAACAACACCGAGATGTCTTTCCAGATCCAACGTATCTACACTAAAGATATCTCTTTTGAAGCGCCAAACGCACCGCAGGTTTTCCAGAAAGAATGGGAACCGGAAGTTAAACTGGATCTCGACACTGCCTCCAGCCAACTGGCTGACGATGTGTATGAAGTCGTGCTGCGCGTGACGGTTACCGCAACTGTTGGCGAAGATTCCGCGTTCCTGTGCGAAGTACAGCAGGCAGGTATCTTCTCTATCGGTGGTATCGAAGGAAACCAGATGGCACATTGCCTGGGTGCATACTGCCCGAACATTCTGTTCCCGTATGCGCGTGAGTGCATCACCAGCCTGGTATCACGTGGCACCTTCCCGCAGCTGAATCTTGCTCCGGTTAACTTTGACGCGCTGTTTATGAACTACCTGCAGCAGTCAGAAGGTGCAGCGCCTCAGCAGGATGCTTAATGGATAGCCCTCATGCATCCATGAGCGTAATCGGTGCCGGCTCGTACGGCACCGCTTTGGCGATTACGATGGCCCGTAACGGCCACGAAGTGGTGTTGTGGGGCCATAATCCCCAGCATCAGGCGCAGTTGCAGGCTGACCGTTGTAATACCGCTTTCCTTCCTGATGTTCCTTTCCCGGATACCCTTCGCCTCGAAACCGACCTTGCCGCAGCAATATCCGCCAGCCGCGATCTGTTGGTAGTGGTTCCCAGCCATGTGTTTGGCGATGTGCTCAAGCAGATCAAGCCACACCTGCGTGCGGATTCTCGCCTGGTCTGGGCGACGAAAGGTCTGGAGAAAGAAACCGGGCGGTTGCTGCAAGATGTGGCGCGTGAGATCCTGGGCGATACCATTCCACTGGCTGTCATTTCAGGCCCGACTTTCGCCAAAGAGCTGGCAGCAGGTCTGCCTACGGCGATTGCACTGGCGGCAACAGACGTCGTGTTTGCTGATGATTTGCAGCAGCTATTGCACTGTGGCAAAAGCTTCCGCGTATATAATAATCCTGATTTTATCGGCGTGCAGCTGGGCGGAGCCGTGAAAAACGTCATCGCTATCGGTGCTGGCATGTCGGACGGTATTGGTTTTGGTGCCAATGCGCGTACCGCGTTGATTACCCGAGGCCTTGCTGAAATGAGCCGCCTGGGTGCTGCACTGGGTGCCGATCCCACCACCTTTATGGGCATGGCCGGGCTGGGCGATCTGGTGCTGACTTGTACCGATAACCAGTCGCGTAACCGTCGTTTTGGCATGATGCTGGGGCAGGGTGCTGATGTTGAAGGTGCACAGCAAACTATCGGCCAGGTCGTGGAAGGTTTCCGCAATACCAAAGAAGTGAAGGCGTTGGCCGCGCGTTATGGCGTGGAGATGCCGATCACCGAGCAAATTTATCAGGTGCTCTATTGCGGAAAAGATGCGCGCGAGGCAGCATTAAATCTGCTCGGCCGCACAAGGAAGGACGAAAACAGCGGGAGCTGAACTGAGCGTGTTGTAGCCTGTGGCGTCTGACCGGACGCCATTTTTAATGGGGAGAGAGCCATGCCGTGTGTAGAGCCTGAACTGATCTGGGATAACATTAAAACGGAAGCGCGTGCGCTGGCCGACTGTGAACCAATGCTGGCCAGTTTTTACCACGCCACTCTACTCAAACATGACGATCTGGGTAGCGCTCTGAGCTATATGCTGGCCAATAAGCTGGCAAACCCAATCATGCCAGCGATCGCCATCCGTGAAGTCATTCAGGATGCCTATCGTCAGGACCCCTCGATGATCATCTCTGCTGCCTGTGACATTCAGGCGGTACGTCAGCGCGACCCGGCGATCGACAAGTACTCGACGCCGCTTTTGTACCTGAAAGGCTTCCATGCGTTGCAGGCTTATCGTATTGGCCACTGGTTATGGAACGAAGGTCGTCGTGCACTGGCGGTTTACCTGCAAAACGAGGTGTCTGTTTCTTTTGCTGTCGATATTCATCCGGCAGCGAAAATTGGCCGTGGCATCATGCTCGACCACGCCACCGGGATCGTTGTCGGTGAGACGGCAGTCATTGAAGATGACGTATCGATCCTGCAGTCAGTCACCCTGGGCGGTACGGGCAAAACCAGTGGTGATCGTCATCCTAAGATCCGCGAAGGCGTGATGATCGGTGCGGGTGCCAAGATCCTCGGCAATATTGAAGTCGGGCGTGGAGCAAAAATTGGGGCGGGTTCTGTGGTGTTACAGCCCGTACCGCCGCATACCACTGCCGCTGGCGTGCCGGCACGTATTGTCGGCAAGCCGGGCAGCGATAAGCCGTCGATGGATATGGATCAGCATTTCAATGGCATGGTGCCAGGCTTCGAATTCGGCGACGGGATCTGACAGCGGGTCGGGCATGCCCGACCCCTACGTACAGCCATCACACTCCGCATTCACGCAGGGGCGAGGCATGCCTCGCCCGGCTTAATTCCTCAGCAGTGCCCCTGCGTAATCCAGCTGCCGCCACGCTTCATACACGACTACTGACACTGCGTTCGAGAGATTCATGCTGCGGCTATCCGGCATCATCGGGATGCGGATTTTTTGCTGCGCAGGCAGTGCATCGAGAATGGTCGCGGGCAGGCCACGTGTTTCAGGTCCAAACAGCAGGTAATCCCCCGCCTGATAGCTGACAGCGCTGTGGGCAGGTGTTCCCTTAGTCGTTAGGGCAAACATGCGCTGTGGGGCTTCTGAGGCCGTAAATGCCGCATAGCTCTCATGATGGGTAATGGCGGTGAACTCATGATAATCCAGCCCGGCACGGCGTAGCCGTTTGTCATCCCAGGCGAAACCGAGCGGACCGATTAAGTGCAGTTTAAAGCCCGTATTGGCGCACAAACGAATGATATTGCCGGTGTTCGGCGGAATTTCGGGTTCAAATAAAACGATATTTAGCATGTTACGGCCCTCAGGAACGAGGGCCGAAGGATAGCAAATTATTCACGCTGAGTGGTATACAGCGGTAGCCAGAGTGTCAGACGCAATCCACCCAACGGGCTGTCGTCAGCTTTGACCCAGCCGCGATGCTGCTGAATAGCATTATCAACAATGGCCAGGCCCAAACCTGTGCCGCCGGATTCACGATCGCGTGCTTCATCAGTTCGATAGAACGGACGGAAAATCTGTTCGCGATCTTCCTGGCTGACACCAGGCCCATCATCATCCACATGCACGGTGATACCCTGTTTATCCACGGCAAAACTGACGGAAATCTTGCTGTGTGAATAGCGAAGCGCGTTGCGAACGATATTTTCCAACGCACTTTCGAGCGCACTGGGGTTCCCGTACAGCGGCCACGGACCGGGTGGATAAGGCACCTCCAGTGTTTTCCCCATCTGTTCCGCTTCAAAGCGTGCATCTTCCAGAACATCGGACCATAAGTGGTTAGCCTTAATGGCTTCACTGACCAGCGCATTGGTATGCTGAGTGCGTGATAACACCAACAGATCGTTGATCATGCCATCCAGACGCTGTGCCTCCATCTCAATCCGGCCCAGCTCTTTGCCTTCACCATGACGACGGCGCATCAACGCGGTCGCCAGCTGCAAGCGTGTCAACGGGGTGCGTAATTCGTGAGAGATATCGGACAGCAGCCGCTGCTGAGAGTTCATCATACGTTCCAGCGCACTGACCATCTGATTAAAACTGGCACCCGCGGCCAGAAACTCTTGCGGTCCGGATTCCAGTTCAGGCCGCTGACGCAGATTGCCCGCCGCAACATCATCGGCAGCATGTTTAAGCTTACGTGCGGGTTTCGCCAGGCTCCATGCCAGCCACAACAGCAGCGGTGAACTGATCAGCATCGTGACAATCAGCAGTAACAGCGGGCGGTCAAACAGCAGATTAATAAAATCGAGCTGCGAACTGCCTGCCGGACGGATCAGATACAGCTGATAGTTATCTTCTCCGTCGCGTATGGAAAATGGCCCGACCATCTCAAGTCGGCCATATTTTTTCTTCTGCGGATGATCGGCATTATCGGACTGGCCGATAAAGTTACGGATCACCTGCATTTCGTTATGCTGAGCGCCAATCACACGCCCTTCGCTGGTGACCAGCAGCAGGCGTTGACCGGGCGGAGCCCATTTATCGATGGCGCGGAATAGTCTACGCCACCACATTAAGTCATTGGGCGGATCCTGACTCAGCTCCGCTTCAACGTGCTGCTCAATCATAATCCCCTGCCGTTGCTCATTATCCAGCAGCGGCGTCATCTGACGGGAATCGAGCTTGGGCAGCATTAACACCAGCATCAATACCAGTGCCAGAGTCAGCCAAAAAATGGCAAAGATGCGGGTGGTCAGGCTGGATATCATGTAGCAGACACCATCAGATATCCCCGGCCACGCAGCGTTTTAAACCACGGATGGCCGTCTCTGCGCTCCGGCAGCTTACGCCGCAGGTTAGAGATATGCATATCAATTGCCCGGTCAAACGGTGTCAGTCGCTTGCCGAGAACTTCCTGGCTGAGATGTTCACGGGATACGACCTGGCCCAAATGCTGTGCCAGCAGGTAGAGCAACGTGAATTCCGTTCCTGTTAAATCCAGCGTGACCTCATCGAAACTGGCTTCCTGACGACCCGGGTTCAGGCGCAGTAAATCCACTTCCAGCGTGGGTGAGCTGTTGTCGTGCTGTTGCTGCTGTTCACTCCAGTTAGAACGACGCAAAATGGCACGAATACGGGCAACCAGTTCGCGGTCGTTAAACGGTTTCGGCAGATAGTCATCTGCGCCCAGTTCGAGACCAAGGACACGGTCCAGTTCACTACCACGTGCGGTTAACATAATGACCGGCGTCTGGTGCTGCTGACGCAGTTCTTTCAGGGTATCGATACCGTTTTTCTTCGGCATCATCACATCAAGTAATAATAGATCGACAGTGCTGTCCAGTAGCGCCAGTGCCTGTTCGCCGTCACCGGCCACCAGGACATTGAATCCTTCCATTTCAAGCAATTCTTTCAGTAGCGAAGTCAATTCGCGGTCATCGTCAACCAACAGGATCTTATTCATTTTTTATTGCCCTCCGCAGGCAAAATACCGTGAACGAATGCGCTCAATCCATGACTTTACGTAGTTTTACACCCCCTGACGCATGTTTGCAGCAGGCACCGTAGACTCATTCTCGTTGAATCGAAATACGGAAACAAACCTGGGAGTAAACGATGCGCAAAGTTACCGCCGTCGTTGTTGTTCCGGCGCTGATGTTCACTCTCTCCGCCGCATGGGCTGACAACGTCGCGACGACTGACGAGATGCATCAGGATGACGGAGCAAACCGTACACTGAGGCAGGTTCCGCAGAGTCATATGTTTGATGGCATCAACCTCACGGAACAGCAGCGTCAGCAGCTACGAGATCTGATGCAGCAGGCACGACACGATCGTTCTCCTATAAGTATTAACGATTTAGAGCGACTGCACGAACTGATTATTGCAGATAAATTTGATGAAGCGGCCTACAAGGCTCAGGCGGAAAAAATTTCACAGGCAGAGGTAGCGCGCCAAATCGAGATGGCTCGGGTTCGCAACCAGATGTATCACCTGTTAACGCCTCAGCAGCAGGACGTTTTAGAACAGAAACATCAGCAGCGCTTTGATGAAATGCGCCGGCTAACGAACATGCAGCAGGCTTCACCGCTGCAGGCAGCAAGCAGTACCGGCAGTACCCAGTAACATAGTATCCCTGTTTTTCCTTGCCATAGACGTATCCCTGTCTTCCCCCGCCATGATGGCGGGGTTTTTTTTCAGTGACTTACGTCACTATCCCTTCTGATTCAGCCACTTATAAAAGTTTAAAGCAGTTAGAACCAGTTACAACCATCTGGAATGTGGTCGCGATGTGGTCACTCCTCGCGGTCAGAAGTGACCATGCGTGCCGGTATCTATTAATAAAATGGCACTACTGCTTAGTACGCCTTTTCAACCCCGCCCCGCAGTGGATTTAACGTCACCGCGTGCTGAAGGAAATCAGGGGAAAAGTGGGCGTATATCAGGGTTTGCTGAATACCCGCGTGTCCCAGAATATCCCTCAATGTCACGATGTTGCCACCGTTGATCATAAAGTGGCTGGCGAACGTATGCCGGAGTACATGTGTTGCCTGGCCGCGTGGCAGGTCAGGTACTACAGTCCTCAGCTTGATCCGGAAGTTTTCATAATCAACTTTAAACAGCTTACCGGTTGATTTCGTCTTAATGAGTTTTTCCAGTTCTTCAGAAATCGGCACAACCCGATTTTTTCCGTTTTTGGTCGCAACATAACTAACCCTTTGCATGCGCACTTGCATGGCCCCCAGGTTCGAAGCCTCACTCCATCTTGCACCTGTGCTGAGGCACAGCAGTGCCACCTTTCTTTCGTCACCATTCAGAACGGCCAGCAGGCGGTTTATCTGATCGGGCATTAAGAAAGTGACCTCAGGAGCAACCTGCTTGAGAACTGGCAGTTTCTCAATGGGGTTCGGCTCTTTGTACTCCCCCATCTTAATTAACGTCTTAAACAGGCCGCTCAGGCGGTACATGTCACGATTAATCGTGGAAGCCGTGATCCCCTCATTCAGCCGCGTGATACGCATTTGCTGAAGCTGCTTTGTTGTCAGAGCGTTAGCCATCGGGTTGCCCAAATGCGCGGCGGTCTTAAGAAGATGCCTCCTTTCGATAATCCCGGTTGGGATGGTTGAGCCATAAACTTCAAACCAGTCAGCTACCAGATCGGTCAGCTTGCGCCTCTCCGCCTTCGGTGTGTGCCACTCTTCCCGTTTGCTTGCGGTGGCTATTACGTGCATTTCAAAGGCTCGCGCCTCTGACTTTCTGTCAAACTTCCGGCGGATGCGTTTTCCATCGCGTCCCACCGGTCTTATGTCCACTTCGTATCGACCATCATCAAGGGTTTTAATGCTCATTTGGTGAGCCTCCTGATTGATGGTGTTACTGCTTCTTCGTTCGCTGTGGTGCCGTGGCTTAAAAGCCAGGCTGAATGTAACCCTAACCAGCCCTGCCTGTTAATTGGGGTGATTCTGTTTTCTCTGGCCCACTGTGTGAGAGAGCCGGAGCAATTTGTCCGGCTGCTTCAGAAGTTTTGCCGATCATCAGCCACAGCGTGTATTTCTGAAATCGTTCGACCTCAAGAATTCTTTCAATGATTCTCAGGCCTACGCTATCGCCGTCTGTCTCGAAGTTTCTGATCGAGCTAAGAGCTATGCCTGTTTGATGAGATAGTGCCGCCTGAGTGAAACCCTCCGCCTTCCTGATGGCTCTTAATTTCTGCCCATAATCCCTATTCATGCTTGTTCTCCAGAGTTTGTATTGATTAGCGAGGCTGCTTGATTGCAGCTTTAGCTATATCGCCCTCCGAGATTATCTCTTCAGCACCTTTCGGTGCGACTTGGCCTGCTTCAGGAGCTGTATCACCTGTCATCAGCCACAGCGTGTATTTTTTGAACGCATCTACCGCGAGAATTCTTTCGATAATTCCCAGCCCAACATCCACACCTTGAGTCTCATAATTTTTAATTGAGCTTAGCGCTACGCCTGTAAGGGCAGAGAAAGCTGGCTGTGTGAGCTTCTCTGATTTTCGGATAAGTCGCAGTCTTTTTGCATAGTCTATTGACAAAGTACCAACCTCAAGACTAATCTGCACGTTAAGTACTGATGTCAGTACTGGCAGTTTAAATTAAAGCCAACCGCCGCTAGAAGCCGTAGGAAGCAGTTAGAAGCAGTTGGAACCCAACACAGGAGATTAACACGATGAGCGTAATTAGTGATGTTTCCGAGGTTAAGAGCCTTATCGACGCTGTTACATACCAGCGCTTCGGAGAAATGATCGGCAAGCCGACCAGCGCTATCAAAGCGATGGCTGAAAGTAACAAACTGCCGTTGATCGAATGGCGGAACCCGGAAAACCCTACAGCGCGTGCCGGGGAGAAAATGGTCTATCTCCCTGAATTTAATCGTGCAATGCGGGATGCATATTACAGCCGACCGACCGAACAACGCGATGCCTGGTTGCTTTGGTTGGGACTAAATTAAGGTGGTGATGATGGCGCATCAGTTGGTTGAAGTGCATAAGCACCTTTCTTTGTATCGTGGATTCTCTATCTCACGTGCGCCACGGTCACCATTGTTCCCGCGTCACCGCTACATCGTGACAAAGGACGGCAACTATTTTGGTCAGGACTTCGCGCAGGATGAGGCGATAAATATCATCGACCAGCTGTGTGCTGATCAGGAAAAGTGGCTCATTAAATTAACCGGGTTTATTCCTACTTCGGAAATTACAAATGTCACGACCACTGACGAGTGACGATATTATTTTTATTGTTTCATTGTGCGCAGTCGCTTACGGCGTAATTGAAAGTATCCAGTTAATGATCCGTGATTACTGCCGCAGGGCAAAAATGAAACGCACAGCAAAATAATCAAATTACGGAAATAGAATCATGCGCGAACAATACCGGACACTGGCGGATAACCTGCTAAATGCATTCCACCATAAAATTATGAATTTAAAAGCAGCTACGGCTATTGCGCCGCATGTGCGTGAAACGTCTACCGCAGATCATGCATTTCGTCTGAGCGTAGGTCTTGAAGGTTTGCAGACAGTGGCGAACGCCGCTGGAGACAATGAGGCCTATGAAGAAGTTGAACGGCTGATCTCTAAAGTCAGCTGCGGTAACTACCCAATTCCGGGTAGCTGGTAATAATCCGGCGCTTAGCGCCGGGCCTATCCGAGGCATCATTTACGAGTGGTGCGCCTGATAAGCAACGTTTTTTAGGAGGTGGCTGTGCGGATCATTGCGGGAGGACTTAGTGCGGTAAACCCACACGCCGCGATAGCGCGGCCCCACCTTGAGGCGTTTCACAAGAAAGTTGATGAAATGCGTGGCGGGAGCAAGATGGCACTGGCATTTAATAAGCTGAATATGGCAGAACGCAAAGTTGTTTTTGTGCTGGGTAACTCCCTTGCAATCCGTTCACCGCAGGTGATGGACAAACTATCTGAAAAGCACGTTTCTTTAAATTATGACCAGCTGACGGTTAAAGAGAAGTTGACCGTTATTCGCGGAATGAAAGAAATAAAGAAACTGGCTAATAAAATTCCTTACAGCCAGCCAGGCGAAGAGGAAGCCTTAAAAAATCCACGGAACGTAATTCCAGCATCGCTGGAAGATTATCGCGCCGATGATGCCGAAATACCGCGCAGCAAAGTAAATAACGCCGCCGGATTCTGATTTAAACCACAGCTGTGAAAACAGGCGCTTTATTTGCGCCGGGATTCTTATTGTCCATTTTCAGGAGACTACACATGAAAAATCTGGAAAGCCGTCTGATAGAAGCAAATGCAGAAGCTGCTATGGCTGCGCTGTTCACGAAAGCAAATGCCGAAGGCCAGAAGGCAAAAGCCCTCTCCGTTTCAATCCGCCTGAACGCCCTGGCTATCCATATCGCTAAAAAAGAACTTCCTACGTCAGACGTCGTTGCGCTGCTGATGAAAGAAGCCCTGCGTTTTGAGGGTGAGGCGGAGGCGCTGCACTGATGGCGGACGCAATGGATTTAGAGCAGGAGCGCCAGGCGGAAACGCTGGCGCGTCAAATCAACAGCGCCCGGCAGCTACCAACGCAGCCCAGCGCTTTTTTCTGCGAAGAGTGCGGGGAGCCAATTCCTGAGGTTCGCCGCGCTGCAATTTTTGGCGTCACTACCTGCGTTTTCTGCCAGTCGCTTATTGAGCGGCGTGCAGCCCACCTAAAAGGCGATAAAAAATGAATGATAACAGTTTGATGGCAGTGAACACGGCACGTCGGTGGTTGGCTGAAAATCGCCTGATTTTGGACACTGAGACAACGGGCCTTAGTGGTCTTGATGAGATTGTTGAGATCGCGATTATTAACGCTCGTGGCGATGTAATTCTGGATACCCTGATTAAGCCCTCTAAAAGTATTCCTGCTGAAGCTACTGCTATTCACGGCATCACGAATGAGATGGTTGCAAATGCGCCATGCTGGTCTGAAGTACACCATGACGTGTGTGGATTGATTACGCGGTCAAGCGGATTCGTTGCTTATAACTCTCAATATGATTCCCGGTTAATTCATCAAACTGCGGCTTTAAGTGGTGGCACAACGGCTTTTTCCGAGTCGGAGGCAGCAGTAATTAACAACATCCATGACTGCGCAATGCTGCTTTATGCGGAATTTTACGGGCAGTGGGACGACCGTCGGAGTAACTATAAGTGGCAGCGGCTCACGGCAGCAGCAGAACAGCAGGGTGTTGAAGTCATCGGGCAGGCGCACCGCGCTTTAGCCGATTGTCTGCTTACGCTGGGTGTAATCAAAGCGATTGCTGCGGGCGGTGCAGCATGAATAAAACCATTCTGAAATGGCTTGGCAGCAAGGTCAAAGTGATGACAGAGCTGAAAAAACATCTGCCACCCGGTGATCGCCTTGTTGAGCCGTTTGCCGGTTCATGTGCCGTAATGATGAACACCGATTATCCGGCGTACCTGATTGCGGATATTAACGCTGATTTGATTAACATGTACGTCCAGATCAAGCAGCATGAAAACGCCTTCATCGCGCTGGCCGCAAAGGTGTTCGCGCAGAATAAAACAGCCGAGTGTTACAAGGCTATCCGCGCCGAGTTCAATAACGAGCCAGCGCTCACGCTGCTGTATCGCGCTGTCTACTTCCTGTATCTGAACCGACACGGTTATCGTGGTGCTTGCCGCTACAACCTTAGCGGCGGTTTTAATATCCCGTTCGAAAAAATCGCCAAACCCTATTTCCCTGAAAACGAGATCCGCGCCTTTGCTGAAAAGGCTGGCCGGGCGACGTTCGTCTGTGCCGGTTTCGCCGAAACCCTCGCAATGGTTCAGGCCGGTGACGTGATCTACAGCGATTCACCATATGACGGCACTTTCTCCCAGTACCACACAGCCCGTTTTGGCCGCCCTGAACAGATTGAGCTTGCTGCGCATCTTGAACAGCTGCGTAGCCAGGGCTATCCGGTTGTGGTTTCGAATAGCGACACAGAGTTTACCCGCGAGGCGTATGCAGGTTTCAGCCTGAACAGCATTACCACGTTTCGCAGTGTTGGCGTTGCCGCCGGTGCCGGGAAGAAAGCGGCTGAGATCCTGGCTGTTAGTCGTGGTGCGGGGGTGTCCCATGCGTAAGCCAACAATTAAACAACTGATCGACAGTGAGATTTCTGATTTTGCTGCTGCGCTTGGGCAGCCTGGCTATTGCGAAACGCCAGAAGCGATTCAGGCCGAATTGCTTAAACGTTTTGCGCATATTTCAGCAGAAGCTGATCAGTACATTTTTGAACTGAGGGGCCGTGTTGAAGAGCAGGAGAATCAAAAAAAATGGATTAGGGATCGTGCGGTTGTGGCTGAGGCCGAGGCTATGCGGTTGAAGTCGTCACCGGTGGTTCTTTGGGAAATCAGTAACCCCGGTGAAGGCTCGTACTTTGTATATGAAGAACCAACGGATTATCGCCGCGAACTGATTATTGGTTCGTACTGCCTTTTGCCGTCTGAGGTGGTCCCGAAGCCAGATTTTGGTGGTCATGATTGGGTGGACTGGAATGAGCTGTCACGACGCGGTTTATTGCGTCGCATAAATACCGAAATATTACACTCGATTGGTCTTGCTGTTTTTCGTAATCCCGCCAATGGGCAATCGGGTGGCGCGTTCATTGCCGATGATGGTATTTGGGAATATGCGAAGGATCTAAAGCTGCCTGGCCAGGGTACAAATGACTGATCACACTCGCGGCCGAGTAGCTCCATCACCTCCACCACCGTTCCCTGGTATGCTCCCTGAGCCTGCCGGGGCTTTCGCATGGAACGCACCGCGCCAGTATAATTTTGAAGAGCTTGATCGCTCACCTTCCGTAATTCGTTACCGTAATCTGGATGGCGAAAAGCGCAGCATTTCCCTTTTTGATTATGACGGACAGAAAAAAACCGGGGATTCGGAGGTCCGTTTACTGCGCCGCCGTCTGGATTCGTTGCCGCAGTATATCCGCCGTTACTACGACCAGAAATTAAGCAACGTAGAAAAAAATCAGGGGAATAAGAAAGCGTCCAGCTGGTTGAAAAATACCTTTGGGCGCTTTGTTCTTCCTCGTATTGATGGCGTTAACGAAAAATACCTGCCGTTAGATACGCTGCCTATGAACCTCATGCATCTGCGTGATGATCTGCGCCGCATTCCGTGGGCGGGTAAACGTGAACTGAAGAAGCTGGCTTACCGCCTGGCTGACTGTCTTACTGCTGAATTTATGCGTGAGTCTGATCATCAGCTGTCACGACATGGTGATTACGAATTCGCGATCATCTCAGGTTATGGCCGGGCTGGTTGGCTTATTACCCATCTGAACATGACGGCTCCGGGCTGGCGAGCGTACTGCAAAGAGGAGCTGACGGCAGACGATGCGTTACGCTGCGTTGCCCGTATTGAGTCGTCTGCGTGGTGGCTGCGCCGCCTGCGCCGTTTGCATGACCAGTGGCGTGAACATCTGATGATCGCAGCTGGCTACGTCCATAAAAAAGCTACGCCATATTGCAGTGAGCCATGTCTGAAGGAATGGCAGGCACAAAAAAAAGCAAACCGTGAATATATCAATGCGATGGAGCTTGAGGATAAAGAAACCGGGGAGCGGATATCGCTGGCTGACAAAGTTAATGGCAGCGTTGCTAATAAAAATATTCGTCGCGCTGAGCTGATGGCGCGTATGCGTGGGTTTGAAGACCTGGCGAAAGCTGACGGGCTGGTTGGAGAGTTCTATACCCTGACGGCCCCGTCAAAGTTCCATGCGATGCAGCAAAGCGGGCGACGGAATAATAAATACAACGGTGCCAGCCCTCGCGAAACACAGCGTTATCTCTGTAACGTATGGTCGAAAGTGCGTGCTAAATGGAAGCGGGAAGGCATTCGCACATTCGGCTTTCGTGTTGCTGAGCCACACCACGATGAAACGCCGCACTGGCACGCGCTGTTGTTCTTTAAGCCTGATCAGGTTGAGGCGGCACGTGCAATTTTCCGCAAATATGCTTTGAAAGTTGATGGTGGTGAGAAGGGCGCGCAAGAAAACCGTTTTAAGCATGTTCCCATCGACGAGGCTTTCGGATCGGCGACCGGATATATCGCGAAATACATCTCTAAAAATATCGACGCCCACGGGCTTGATGGTGAAACGGATGATGAAACCGGGGAGCTTCTGACGGAGATGTCTGCACGCGTCAGCGCGTGGGCCTCCCGCTGGAACATACGACAGTTCCAGCAGATCGGCGGTGCGCCGGTCACCGTTTATCGCGAGCTTGGCCGCTTGCGTGATCGTGACCTTTGGCTTTTCCCTGAGATAGTCCCGGCGCAGGTTGCCGCAGGTGAATATGACTGGGCGGGATATGTTACAGCACAGGGCGGTCCTCTGGTTCCTCGCGATCTTCTTCGCGTACGCCTCAATTATGAAGTGACTGAAAACGGCAATGACTACGGTGATGACGTCAGTCATGTGACTGGCGTGTACTCGCCATTTGATCCGGTCTCGTCGGTCATCTTCACCCGTACCAATAGCTATCAGATAGTCCCTAAAGCGAAAGAAGAGGCCGTTAAAGGTGTTGCAGTGGGTGTTGACCTGGCTTTATCAGGCGGCCCCGCCGCCCCTTGGAGTTCTGTCAATAACTGTACGCGGGAGCCGCGAAAGCTGAAAAAAATGGCTGTATCGAGCACGGTCAGAGGTGACCATGTGGTACCGCCAGCGGTGGTTACCGACGTCAATATTTGGGACGGCGTTGATTTTGACAAAATGACCCGTAAGCAACGCCGGGCGTTCAATGAAAATCTTGTGTCACTGAGTAAAAAGCCGCGTTCGGCTGTTCAGGGAGTTGCTTCAGTAGCCCCGGGACGTGCGGCGGCGCTGGCGGATTTTGCTAAAAGTTGTGGTCTGAACATCACTGAGCTTGAGGCTAATAAGCTGGCGGCTGGTGAGATTTTAACGCTGAACGGTAAGCGCTGGCGGGCACAGGCCGACGGCGCTATCAGGGATGCTGGCCGCAGTGATGAAGAGATTAAGAGCAGTTTAATGAGTCGTGTTTATAAGCTGGCGAATTCAACAAGGCAGCAAAGCGGACAAAAATGACCATGCTGGCCAGTTGTCCGGTGGTCAGAAATGACCGTACTGCAGTTATTTTTAGGAGGTGAATAATGGGTTATTTAGGGAGCAAGGCGGCCAGCGGCGCTTATCAGAAAATAATATCACTGATGCCGGTGCACGATACCTACGTTGAGACTCATTTAGGTGGTGGTGCCATTATGCTGAGAAAGCCGCCCGCAGCGCTTAACATTGGTTTTGATATTGACGTCAATACGATAGAGGCTTTTTGCCAGGGCAATCCTGATTTTCTTGATGGCCTGGCTGATGATCTGATGATTTCCGCGTCAGATGCGGTTACGGAATTAAATCAACTGGCTTATGGGGAGTTGGGGAAGGTGCTGATTTATGCAGATCCGCCATATCTTGCGGAGACGCGCACCAGTAACGCAAAGTACCGTAACGAATATACGCGGGCTGACCATGTGCAGCTGCTGCAATGCCTGCGGCGCGTGCCAGCGAATGTCATGCTATCGGGATATCCTTCCGCGCTTTACGATGAAATGTTACCAGATTGGCATACCACGGAGTTTCAGGTGATGACACGCGGTGGTGTTCGAACTGAAAAGCTATGGATGAACTATGATCCCGCAGTTGTGCCGTTATTTTCTTCCGCTTTCGCGGGTGATGACTATGAAGACCGGAGGCGCATCAAGCGCAAAGCTGCACGCTGGCGTGAGAAGTTCAGACTGTTGGCACCGGGGGAAAGGCTTGCTGTATTGGCTGCCTTGTCGGAGGTCGATTTAAACAGATAATTCCGAAAGTGGCGGTGCTTTGCCGCCTCGCCTGTTGTTATCTTGACCTGTCCACGCTTCGCAGATATACAGAAATCGAGTTCAACCCGCCTGGAGCGGACCCGATGAAAGTTTACGATACCAATTATCCCCCTGATACTTTTGGCCGCATTAAGATGGGGCTGATCAAAGAGATGTACCTCAGTTATAACGGATATTCGAAGCCTGTAGGCGGTGACAGCCTGCGTATCAGCTGCACATATCAGGGTGTTGTAAGGGATGTGATCACAGTGAAAATCGTATCAGCTGCGGATAGCTCTGATGCACCGGAAACGGTGCTTATCAGGGTTGAGGGGCGTTTAGCTGATATGGGTAAGCTGACGGGCTGCGATAATGGCTGGTTCCATCGCGATCACCTTCCGCGTTTGCAAAGTTGACGAATTAGCGCCAGCGATTGTGCTGGCGTCTTCTTATCGGGTATATCCCATGTTCATTAAGAAAAATCTCTTTAATTCATAACCTTCTTCTGCGTACTCCCTCCATGATGGCTGGTAATAATCTATCCATTCGTTGGCTTCGCGCCGCGTGAAGTGGTGGTTAACTTTTTCCAGTTCCTTCACGAAATCTGACGTGTTGACTACTTGGCCCTTGGTGGCGTCTCTTTTGATGCTGTTCAAAAATGCTGATTTTATTTCGTAATTTCGCGCCATAACTCACCTACCTTTAGCTGTATATATATACAGTATTGCAACTTTCCATATAAATCAATTATCAGTAACTATATGTATAACAAGTAAATTTGTTGTCATTGGGTTGTTTGTGGTGAGAATTGTCTTAAAAAATATGGGCTTTGCTGTTATATCTCTGCGATATCAATAGTGGCATGAGGTATTGAAAGTGAAGGATATTATCAAGGGGATTGCGGATCGTTTGAGTGGTCCGATTTATGGATATATTTCAGTATCTTTAGTTCTATTTAATTGGAAGTGGCTAGCTCTTTTGTTTATGAGCAAGCATCCAGTTGAGGTCAGGATTGCTGTTATAGAACAATACTTTAATTGGATATTGGGTCTTTGGGCTCCTCTGGCATCAGGGGTTTTAGCAGTGCTACTAACACCATTTTTTCATGTTGTTTTGGCATCAGTCCATCGTGTAGCGGCGAAACTGGGATTATCCGTAAACACCAAGATGGTGAAAGATAAGGTTAAGGCTGATCAGACAATAGCGCGAGAGAATGCAAAGAGCGCATATGCGCAAAAAATTGCGGATGATTTCGAAGAACTAAGGCAAGTAAGGGTTCAAAGACTCATAGTAAAGGTTGAAACCAACATAAAAAATATGCGTGAAGATGCACGTAAGCTTCATTTGCATCATAAAGAAAACGCTTCAAAGTTCGAGGAGTTAAAAAGTGAAGTCTTAGAGACCATTTCTATGTTGAAAGGCATTGAAAAGATTGCTGGAAATTTTCAAGAGTTTGTTCCTAAAAATAGTAAATTGTACGAGTCAATAGAATCCCGAAGTGACTTTATTGCCCTTTGGCATGTTAATTATGGAAATGAAGGAAACGTTCCCGATTATTTGCAGCTCAACACAGAAGGTCTTGAGGGCAGCACTAAACTTCCTCCAGAAAATGAGTGATGCAATAAATCGCACCGTTTTGCACAGTTTTTTTATGGTTCCGACTGCCAGCCAGCCCCAGCACTGGCGCGGGATTGGCCAGGCTGCATAAGTGCAAAAAAAGGCACCATTTTTATGCGCGGGCGAGGCGGGGGAGCAGTCGCGCGCAAAGGGGGTATGGAAGGGGTATTATTCAGAATGCGAGAATTGCCCGAAAATCGGGCCGTATCGTGTTTTTCAGGGGTGAGGCCGTGTCATTGTGTGAGAAACGGCAAAGCCCCGCAGCGTGGCGCTGAGGGGCTTAGATTCGAGAGGAGTGAAGCGGGTGAATGTGACCGTGCCAGCTGGCTGGCCGTGATTTATTTGCTGGTCTCTGCCAGCGCGTAGGGTTTGAAGTCGAACACATCCACACCCAGCCAATCATTCAGATCTTTCAGCACTTCCATCACTGGATAGAGTTCGTTAATAGCGAACACCTTCGCTGCTTTCTCAATATCACCGAGGCCGCCCGTATTGTTAGGCATGACACCCATAAGCTGTGGCGGGACGCGGTGGATTGCCAGCATGTCATCGCGGGTCGCGTCTTTGATGCCGGTGAATTCATCCTTCGCTGCGATCTGGCTGAATGGCAGGATTTGCAAGCCGTCTTTCTTTCCGCCCGCCGCGTAAACGAATAGGTTTTTAAACGCGCCACCGCCCCTGGCATCCTTCAGCGATTTCTTCAGTTTCTCAACGTCAGCGCTGTTGGCGACGGGATCGGTGAGGTACACGATAACCCCGGCGTGACTGCCGTTGATGTAATAGTTGCGGCGAAATAACGTGGCTTCACCGTTCAACAGAATGGATTGCATTGCCGACATATATTCAGGGGTTCCGTAAATCTCCTGGTGAATGCTGGGGCTGCGCAGGTGGTAAACGTTACCCGGCGGAAAGGCATAATCCTCTTCGTAGTAGGTGACAAACCAGTACTGATTGAGGTCTTCCCCGCGCCGTGTATATTTCGCCAGGCTGTGCTTTAGCTTTAACGGCTGGCCCAGTCGGTTTTTCCTCAGTTCCAGATACGCATTGCCAAACACCAGATAGTCCATGATGAAGGCGCTCGCATCCTGCCGGGAAAGCAGCGGGTGCGGTTTAAAGCAGGACATAATGACATTACGTTTGAATATCAGCGGTGACTGATGGTGTACCGCGCCTTCAACCATCCTCGCCAGACCATATGTGCTGATCGGGGGTTCGTACCAGCGCCCATTTTTGGCGCACTCCATGCAGTCCTGTAAGTCACGCTGATCCATGATTGACGTCGGTTCACCGAAACTGAATGACTGGATTTCATCAATCGGCTGCTGAATTGAATCGCCAGCTGGCAGGGCTTCAGGCGTCGTTGCGTTGCTGAACGTTCTGTTTTTTTTAGTGCTGCGGCTCATTCTTAGAATTCCTCAACGAAGCTGTCACTACCGCTGCCGGCATCATTGCCCAGCGGTTCATTTTGTAATGCGTGCATAGTTGCCCAGGCCAGATCACCGTGGTTGCTGCCGCGCTTGCGATCAGATGCGTAGGTGATGGTGCCGCCCTTCGGGGTAATAAGTTTTCTGATAGTCATGAAGCTGCTGACGACATCCATCATTCCCGCGTCATATTCAAATCGCCCAGCGCGGATGACCATTTGCGCCTTGAGAACCAACTGTCGCTTAACGGCTGGGGTGTAGATGTGCATCTGAGCCGCCGGGAAGAATTTCACCACCAGTTCATAAACTGCTGCCCCGATACTGTTCCCGTCGATATCGATATGCTGTACGTCATAAATTGTTGTCAGCCGTTTGATAAACGCTGCCTGTTCTTCAAATTCCATGCCGCGCAGCTGGTGACGCTCAATTACGCGGAATTTACCGCCTGGAACCAGTGGCGGGGCAAGCACGACAAGGCCGCCGCTGTCGCCTTTACCGCTGCTGCCGTTGGGATCATAACCAATCCAGACCTTACGGTTACCAAGGGGGCGGGGCGCGTAGGGATTCCAGTCGGGCCAAATACCGCTGTAACCGTCCACGCCGCAGTTAATCAGCTCGTTGTAATTGAATGCCCGTTCTCCCTGCTTAACAAAGATGCAGCGGTACAGGTTGTCGAACTCGTCCGGACTGTTCTCGTTCTGGATTTCCTCCAGGTCGATTAGCGGGAAGCCCTGATCGATAACGTCCTGAACCGTGACAATCTGCCGCCAGATATTGTCTGCACACAGCTGGCCGTCTTTCAGTGCCTTGTGACTGAGATCCAGCTCAGCCCGTTCTTTTTTGCCCCTTCCCTTGTTGAACAGGTTCCCCGTCCAAAATTCATAGGCTTCATGTTCCTCGCTCGACGGAGTGGAAAAATAGGTGCGTCGTAGACCAACATGCGTCGCCATCCCGGCGGCGACTTTTCGCAGGTTGAGGAAGTTGGCTACCCAAAACGCCTCATCAAAATAGAGGTCGCCGGTATAGGACTGCGCAGTTGCTGCTGACGTACCGAGGAAGTACAGCGTTGCCCCGTTCGACAGGATTATTTCGTCACCACCTTTCAACTCAATTCCGATGCTGCGTGCCAGGAAAATAATAAATTTCTTGAACTGGAAAGCCTGTGCGCGTGAAGCCGAAAGGAATATCTGGTTGGTTCCTGTCTCCAGCGCCCTCAGTAGTGCCTCACGTGCAAAGTACCAGCTGGCCCCAATCTGACGAGATTTCAGGATGAAACGGTTACGCCGGTTTCGCTGTTTGTACCAACGCTTCTGATGTTCAAAAAGGGAATCCAGCACCAGGGCGCGAAGCTCTGCGATCTGTTCCGCGCTGAAATGGTTTTTGGGTGTCTTCTCTTTTTTCTCCTGATCCTTCTCTTTGCGTTCGTCACGCGCCAGCCGCGCCAGCTGGCGGCCAAGCACGTCCAGCGTTTTGAAATCGTGAGCGCTCAGGTCTTCTTTTGCCATCAGTCGCAGATAACGCACGTCGGTACGCTCCAGCGCCCGTTGTATCGGCGTGGTTGCGTCCCATGCGTCACGGCGACGCCAGGAATAAATGGTATTAGCACTCAGCCCCAGTCGCTGAGCGATTTGGGGGATGCTGTAGGCCTGCCAGTAAAGGCTTTTGGCCTCGTCGCGGGGATCGGTGACTGTTTTCATGGGTACAGGCTATCGCGCCCGCGAAGGCTGGAATATCAGCCGAGATTGTCGCTGACCGCTGACAATTCCCATGTGTGGCGCGGTTTGGCTGCGGGAAAGAAGATAGGGGCCACAGCAGATAAAACCCTTTCCCGGAGTTGAGAATGGCAAAGACAAAAAAAGTGCGCGTAGCCGTAGAAGGCGCAACCACTGACGGTCGCAATGTGGAGCGCCTGCATATCGAGCAGGCAGCTAAAAATTACAATCCAGAAAAATATGGTGCTCGCGTCAATCTGGAGCATTTCAAAAGCCTGATGCCTGATTCTGCATTTCGTTGTTATGGCGATGTTATGTCTGTGACGGCAGAGGAGATTACCGAAGGCGCGCTCAAAGGGAAGTTAGCGTTATACGCAGAGATTGATCCCACGCCTGAGCTGATTGCTCTGAATCAGTCCCGCCAGAAAGTGTATACCAGCGCAGAGTTTCATCCTTCTTTCTCCGACACCGGAGAAGCCTATCTGATGGGTATCGCACTCACTGACAGCCCGGCAAGCCTGGGTACTGAAATGCTGAAGTTCAGCGCTGGTGCGTGGGTACATCCGATGCTTTCCCGTAAGTCTGATCCTGCGTGCTTCTTCTCTGAAGGGTACGAGGCATCGTTGGATTTTGACGCCGAGCAGCAGCAAACGGAAGCGGGTAAAGCCTTCTTCACCCGCATCAAAGAAAAACTTGCCGGTGGTCTGCGTAAATTCTCAGAAGAAACGGGCGAAATCCGCGATGCGGTAACCCTGATCGCTGAGTCACAGGCTGAAACCCTGGACAGGGTGCAGGCGTTAAGTCAGAGCCAGGTCGCGCTATCCGCCATCCCAAAAGAGGTGGATGACCTTCGGAAAGAACTGGTTGAGCTGAAAGCCACCCTGGCATCACAGGACAACAGCTACAACCAGCGCCCGCCGTCGCAGGGCGGGAATGGTGATTCATCGCTGCTTGCTGACTGCTGAGAAGTTAACCCCCAACCGTTTTAAGGAAAGTAAGACATGAAAACGACTACCCGTATTGAGTGGGACAAGTACACCACTCAACAGGCAAAGCTAAACAACATTCCGGTTGCGCACGTTGGCACCCATTTCAGCATTGCGCCATCAGTCGCGCAGACGCTGGAAAACAAAACTCAGCAGTCGAGTGAGTTTATGCAAAAAATCAACGTTTACGGCGTTGATGAGCAGGAGGGGGAGAAAATCGGGCTGGGTGTTTCCGCACCTGTGGCGAGCACTAATAGCGGTACTACCGTACGCCGTGAGCCGCGCCCGGCGCATTCTCTGGACAGCAATAAGTACCGCTGCGAGCAGACGAATTTTGATACCTACATCAGCTATAAGCAGCTTGATCAGTGGTCGAAATTCCCGGACTTCCAGCAGCGTGTATCTAACCAGATCATCCTTCGCCGCGCACTGGATCGCATCATGATTGGTTTTAACGGTACTTCTCACGCTGAAAAGTCTGATCTGGCCGTTAACCCTCTTTTGCAGGATGTGAATATCGGCTGGCTTCAGCAATTCCGTACGAATGCACCTCAGCGAGTGATGAAGAACATCACCCTGACCAGCCGCGATGAAGATAACAAAATCATTGCGAAAGGTGATTATGGTAATGCCGACTCACTGGTTAAGGATGCGGTAAATAACCTGCTTGATGAATGGTATAAGCAGTCCACTGACCTGGTTGTGATCTGTGGTCGTGAGATTATCAGCAGCCGGGAGCATGCGATTCTTAACAGCCTCAGCCAGAACAACCCTAACAGCGAAGCACTGGCGGGGCAGTTACTGGTTTCAAGCAATAAAATTGCCAGCCTGAATACCTACATTGCCCCGTATTTCCCTGAAGGCACCATGCTGGTGACGTCCTTCAAAAACCTGTCCTTGTACTTCCAGGACGATAAGCACCGCCGCATGTTGAAAGACGAGCCTGAATACAACCGTGTGACTACATATGAATCCTCAAACGATGCCTATGTCGTTGAAGATTATGGTTTCGGCTGCCTGATTGAAGGGATCACCTTCGCAGAAGCAGCAGGCGAATAAATCACAGACCATGCCGGGGCCATCGTCCCGGCTGACAGGGGGAATCATGCTGACACCGGCAAAAAGACATTTTCAAAATGTCATGGCGCAAAACCGTGGCAACGGAGTGACAACGTTCGCTGATATGACGGCGTATGAGCAGATTTTGCATCGCCTGCGCATCGATATGAATCGCCTCAAAGGCATTCAGCGTAAGGAAACTAAGGCAGAAGAAAAGCAAAAGCTGTTGCCCGATTATCAGGGCTGGATTGATGGCACGTTGGCGGCTGACAGCGGCCAGGCTGATGAAGTGCTGACGCGTGTGATGCTCTGGCATATCGATGCCGGGAATATCGCGGAAGCGCTACGCATCGGGGAGTACGTGATCCGCCATCAGCTGGCGATGCCTGACCTGTTCCAGCGTACCGCAGCGGTGACGCTGATTGATGAAATCTGCGATCCGGTGCTTGCTGCTTTCAAAGCACAGTCAAATGTCGCCACTGTCAGCGTTGATTTGCTGAAGGCGCTGGACGGTCTGACAACCGGCCAGGACGTCCCTGAGCAGGTGCGCGCCAAGCTGTGGAAAGCCATCGGGTACACGCTGCGCACCGTCCCAGAAACCCAGCCAGAAGCGCTGGAATATTTGCAAAAAGCCATCGGTGAATTCAGTGACATTGGCGTGAAGCGTGACATTGAGCAACTGGAGCGCCTTCTGAAAAAGACCGCGCTGATTGAGGCCGCTGGCGCGGGAAGCGATGGCGATTCAGGCCAGAAAACTGAAATTCCAACGTCAGCAGTGACTGCGGTGACCGTAATCGATGGTGATCAGACTGCGAATACTCTTGTGCCGGTCATTGATGTGATCGCGGTTCCTGAAGTGAGCACCGAAACGGCACCGGAACCGGAGGTAAAGCCAGCGGTAAAACGTGGTCGCCCGGCGGGGGTTAAAAAGCCAGCCGCAGCGAAGAATAAGACGGCAGCCGCAGGAAAGAAGGCAGCGGCTGCTAAGTAAAGAATGTGCCCCCGCGCACCAGGCGGCACGGCGGAAGTTTTCAGCATTGCTGTATCTCTTCACGCCGTCCACCGCCTGACCTTTTGAGAGTGAAAGAATGAGTCTGGTAGCCAGCAAAGCAATAAACCCCCTTGAGGGGGATGCACCGGATATCAATGACGGCGGAGCCAGCGTAACAAGTGGCCCTTTCTGGCCTGAAATCCGTCTGGTGGATGTTCGTCGTGATATGCGTCTTAACGGGCTGGTTACCACTGACCGGCTGAAGCATTCGACCACTGAGTCTGTACTGAATATTAACCGTCAGCTGGCTGAGTGGCGGATAGGGCAGCAGGCTGAAGGCTATGCGTCACTTGATGCCGTGCCATCTGATGAAATTAATGACACGAAAGAGCTGGTATTCCGTTATCGCCGGGCTGTGTACTGCGCAGCGAAAGCGCTGCTGACTGAGGGTTATCGCGATGTTGACACCACCGGGCAGGGGGAAAAACACGCGGCGGCGCTCACTTCGCAGATAGACACGCTGTGGCGGGATTCTAACTTTGCGGTCCGGGACATTCTTGGCATCAGCCGCGGGCTGGCGGAGCTGGTCTGATGATTGTGAAAGCGTTGCAGGGCGACACCCTCGACCTTGTGTGTCAGCGGCACTACGGCAGCACGCGGGCGGTGACGGAGGCTGTGTTAGCCGCTAATCCCGGTCTGTGTGAGAAAAGCCCGTTTATGACGGCAGGGCAGGAAATTACGTTGCCGGATATTGCTCCGGCGGCACAGGCAGAGATGGTGCAGCTATGGGACTGAATATGGACAGGGTGGTTTCGTTTCTCGCTTACCTGCCGTCAGCCTTTCTGACTACCTTGGGGCTTTTCTCTCTAACGCAATGGGCAACGCTGATCGGCATCGTGCTGGGAATACTGACATACCGGCTGAACAAGCGACATAAGCAGCGCGTTGAACTGGAAGAGGAAAAGCGGACGGCAATCATGAACCGGCTGGCCGATAAGGCGGGCAGTCACAACATGAATGAAGTCGTTGGGGCGTTTCAGGAAATGGCCCGGACGGAAAAAAGAGGGCGTGCGTGATGGGTATTCGAAAGAAAGCGCTGATGTGCGCTGTCACGGTGATTATCGGGCTTGTCGGTGTGGAGTATGCCGGGGTCGTTCGGACCAGCCCGCAGGGGCTGGAGCTTATCGGCGATGCCGAATCTTGCCGCCGCGATCCCTATGTTTGCCCGGCTGACAAGCTGACCGCCGGGATTGGTTCAACAACTGGCATCCGCGCCGGCCATGTGTACAGCGATAACGAAATCGCCGCGATGTGGGTTGAGGATATCAAGCGTGCAGAGCGCTGCATTGACCGGAATTTTAACGGTCGTCTGCTGACTCAGGGGCAGTTTGACGCGATGACGTCGGCGGCGTTCAACATGGGCTGCCTCAATCTGATGTGGTTTACCGACCGACTGGGCGTAAAGCAGCGCACAACCCTGTGGCGCTATGCGCAGGAAAAGCGCTGGCCGGAGATGTGCAACCGGCTGACTGACTTCGTGAATGCCGCAGGCCGAAAGCTACCGGGGCTGGTTAAACGTCGTGAAGCTGAGCGGCTGATGTGTCTGACACCGGAGGAGTGATGATTATTTCCCGGATCTTCTGTGCCGTGGCGGCAGTTCTGACCGTGCTGGCCATCTTCTTCGGTGTGTATTTCAGGCAGTCAGCGCAGTTGGCCAGGGCGGAAGTAAAGCAGGTCGCTGGTCAGCTGGACAGTGCGAATGCGGTGATCGGCAACGTCCAGTTAACGATGAAAATTTTTAGCGTGATAACGGCGGAACGGGCAAATGAAAAAGAACGCGATCGGCAAAAAGGGGAGTTGCGCCGGGCGGCATTACGGGCGGATTTACAGGGTGATCGCTGTGCTTTTGAGCCTTTGCCTTCTGCTGTTGAACGCAGGTTGCTCGATCGTGCGGACGGTATACGTCCCCGCGCAGTGTCTGCCCATTCCGGGGGAGCTGCTTCAGGCAACGCCAGTGCCATATCCGCACCTTAGTGGTTCCCGGATGTTGTACGGCGAGGCACTGGAGTGGACAGACGCGTTACTCGATGCGCTCGACAGCGCTAATAAAGACAAGGCCGCTGCGCTGAAAATTGAGCGGCAGCGGGAGGAGGCTGAACATGCTGAAAAGTGAATTGCTTCGTGCTGCCATCGTTGCGCACAACCCCTTTTTTAAGCAGGAGCCTGATCGCCTGGAAGTGTATGTCACGAAGGGCAATATTCTGGCGTCTGGTACTCCGTCACCATCGTTCGCTTACAAATATGAGCTGAACGTGCTGGCAATGGACTACCCTGGCGATCTGGATGACCTCGCCATCCCGTTGTTGCAGTGGGCGCTGGAGTATCAGTCTGAGCTGTTGTTTAACCCGGCCCGCCGTGAGAACGGCATCAGCTTTGATGCGGAAATCCTGAATAACGGCACCGCCGATATTCTTTTTGTTATCAACGCCGCTGAAAACGTGATCGTCACCCGAGATGAAAACGGGAAATTAGCAACGGTGCATCGCACAGAGCCTAAGCGAACCGATGACATGATCGGTGACTGGAAAACCCTGCTTGCCGTTGATCAGCACGGCACGCCGCAGACCCTGCGGGATGGTGAGTAATGACCCGTGAGCTGATGTTTCACGAACTGGACGCCATTATCGGGCAGGTGTTGGGCGTCACGAAACCCACCACGCGCCGCAGCATGGCCCGCAGGGTGGCAACAGATATCCGCCGCAGCCAGCAAAAGCGCATCGGCCAGCAGAAAAGCCCGGACGGCACAGCTTACCCGGCCCGCAAGAAAAAGAAGCTACGCACCCAGGGCGGTATCAGTTTTCTGCATAACGGGCAGGTGCGCCGGTTGCGGAACTGGCGCAGCAGCAAAGGGCGATACGGTGATCGCATGATCACCGGCTTTGATGATGATAAGGGCGGTATTCGCTCTTTCATCCGGGCTGATATTGAGCGTTATCTCAGCATTGACCTGTCACGCAAAACGGACGTGAAAGAGAAGAAAGACCCGATGTTTAGACGGCTGCGGGGTTCCCGCTTCCTGAAGGCGACGGCATACCCGGATGCGGCGGTTGTGGGATTCCAGGGCCGGGCGGGCCGGATTGCCGCCGTCCATCAGTACGGGCTGACGGATAAAGTGGCGCACCGCTCCAGCGCGAAATACCCGGCGCGTCCGTTACTTGGGCTGACCCCTGCTGAAGTCGACAGTATCACTGATGCGATCATGGGCGTGATTGAAGGAGCGGGGCAATGACACAAGCTGAATCGGCACGACTGCTGCAAAACCTGATCCGTGTTGGAACGGTGATCCAGGTGGACTATGTGCAGTACGTGGCAAGGGTACAGGCCGGAGGCAATAAAACTGACTGGATTCGTTGGGGTGCGCAACGTGCCGGTGATGCACAGACGTGGTGGGCGCCAGCGGTAGGGGAACAGGTTGTAATCCTGTCCCCTGGGGGGGATCTCGAAAATGCCTTCATCGCCTTCAGTCTTTACGGTGCTGATGCGCTGCCGCCGGATACAAGCCAGACCTCACATGTCACACGCTACCCGGACGGGGCAAAAGTAAGTTATGACCCGGCCAGCGGGATGAGGAGTGTCACCGGTATTCAAAATGCTCTGGTCGATGCCAGCGGTACGCTGACCCTTAACCTGTCACGACTCATCATGAATGTTGGTGAGACGGTGATTAACGGTGAGGTTATCCATGGTGGCGGGATTATGTCGTCTAACGGCGTTGTGGTTCACACCCACGTTCACAGCGGTGTTCAATCGGGACCCGGTAAATCCGGAGGCCCGCAGTGAGTGAATGGAAAGGTATGAACAGTGCGAACGGCGCAACGGTTGAAGGTGATGACCATCTTAAGCAGTCGATTGCAGACATCTTGCTTACGCCGTCCGGCAGCCGTCTGATGCGTCGTGATTATGGCTCTGCAATCTTCTCTCTGATTGACCAGCCTGATAACGACGTGACGCGGCTGAGGCTGATCTCTGCTGCTGTTATCGCGCTGTGGAAGTGGGAGCCGCGTATCACGCCGACAAACGTCACTTTTGAGAGTGCCGGGCAGGGCAGCCGGACTATGAAAATCACAGCACAGCGCAGCGATTCGCTGAGTGCCATCACAACGGATATCACGCTATGAGTGGAGTTATTGACCTTTCGCAGCTGCCAGCGCCGGAAATCGTTGAGACGCTGGATTTTGAGGTGATTCTTGCCGCACGCAAGGCGGCGCTGATCGCGCTGTACCCGGCTGATGAACAGACCGCAATAGCGCAGACGCTGGAACTTGAGTCTGAACCGATGCTTAAGCACCTCCAGGAAAGTGCCTACCGGGAAATGCTTCTCCGCCAGAGGATTAACGAAGCGGCACTTGCGGTGATGGTTGCTTATTCGGGTGGGGCAGACCTTGAACAGCTGGCAGCACATAACAACGTTTCACGCCTGACCGTCACCGCTGCGGATGCCACGGCTATCCCGCCGGTTGCTGCTGTAATGGAGAGCGATGAGGATTTACGTAGCCGCATTCCAGCGGCATTCGAAGGCTTATCTGTGGCCGGGCCGACAGCCGCATATGAGTATCACGCCAAAAGTGCTGACGGGCGTGTTGCTGATGCGCGTGCTATCAGCCCGTCACCGGCTGAAGTGGTGGTGACTGTCCTCAGCCGTGAAGGCGATGGCACAGCAGCTGCGGATCTGATCGGCGTTGTCTCGTCAGCGCTAAATGATGAGAGCGTGCGCCCGGTTGCTGATCGGGTAAGCGTCAAATCGGCAGAAATCATCAGCTATGCAATTGAGGCAAAGATTTTTCTGTTGCCCGGCCCGGAAGCTGAGCCAGTTCTCGCCGCAGCCCGCGCTAACCTCAATGCCTACGCGTTGCGGCAGTCACGTATTGGACGTGATATCAACCTGTCCGCCATTTATGCCGCCCTGCATGTGGAAGGGGTGCAGCGTGTAGAGCTGGTATCACCGGGTTCTAATGTGGTGCTCGACAACACTCAGGCGGCTTACTGCACCGGCGCGGTGGTGACCAATGGTGGGACCGATGAATAGCATGTTGCCGCCGTCTGCAACCGACCTTGAGCGCAGACTCGCAGCGGCCTGTAGTGATATGGCAAACCTCAGCGTACCGCTGCGGGATCTGCTTAACCCTGATACCTGCCCTGTGCGTCTGCTGCCCTATCTTGCATGGTCCTGGTCTGTTGATCGCTGGGATGAAAGCTGGACGGAAAGCGTTAAGCGCAAGGTGGTGAAGGATGCTTTTTATATCCATCAGCACAAGGGAACCACAACCGCAATCCGCCGTGTTGTTGAGCCGTTCGGTTTTCTGCTGCGCATAACTGAATGGTGGAAGAACGATGAAACCCCCGGCACGTTTCGACTGGATATCGGCGTACAGGACCAGGGTATCAGTGAAGAAACCTATCAGGAGCTTGAGCGGCTGATCAGTGATGCAAAACCTGTAAGCCGTCATCTGGTGGGTATGTCGATTAATTTGCAGTCCAGCGGCAGTGTGCCGGTTGCGGCGGCCTGTTATTCCGGGGATGAGCTGACCGTTTATCCCTACATCAGCGAAGTTATTACCGTCACCGGCGGCACCTATGGCGCCAGCGCGGTTCACATTATTGACAGCGTGAGAGTAAACGCATGACAACAAAATACTATGCAATTCTGACCACCCTGGGCGCGGGGAAGCTGGCAAACGCCGCCGCGCTGGGTACGAAATTACAGATTACCCATATGGCGCTGGGTGACGGTGGTGGCGTGCTGCCATCGCCGAACGCCAGTCAGACCGCACTAATTGGTGAAAAGCGACGCGCCCCGCTTAACTCACTCAGTGTCGACGCTGCGAACAGCAGTCAGATTATTGCTGAGCAGGTGATCCCTGAAGACGAGGGCGGTTGGTGGATTCGTGAGATTGGCCTGTTTGATGCTGATGGTGTGCTGATTGCCGTAGCGAACTGCGCTGAGACGTATAAGCCGCTGCTTCAGGAGGGAAGCGGGCGCACGCAGACCGTGCGTATGATCCTGATCGTAAACAGCACTGATGCTGTGACGCTGAAGATTGACCCGTCTGTTGTGCTTGCTACGCGTAAATTTGTTGATGATTCCGCTGCTGCTATCAAAGTTTATGTTGATGCGCAGAAGGCAAGCCCGGCGTTTACCGGAAAGCCAACGGCACCGACTGCGGCGAAGGCTGACAACAGCACGCAGTTAGCGACAACGGCATTTGTTAAAAGCGTGACAGCTGACTATGCAACGACGGTAAGCCCCTCACTGAGCGGCACCCCAACGGCACCAACGGCCCAGGCGGGTAATAACTCGCAGCAGCTGGCGAACACCGCGTTTGTGCAGGCGGCAATTGCGGCAATGGTCGCAGGTGCGCCGGGGGCGCTGGACACGCTGAAAGAGCTTGCTGACGCACTTGGTGGTGATGCGCATTTCTCAACGACGGTGCTGAATGCGCTGGCCGGGAAAATGGATATCACAAAAAACGGCGCTGATATTAACGACGTTGCTCAGTTTCTGATTAACCTCGGTCTGGGAGATGCTGCAAAAAGAAGTATTGGATCAGGGGCGAATCAGGTCCCGGATATGAATTCATTTTCCAGCAGTATGAGTCCGACGATCGGTGCGCAGTCTCTGCCCCGTGGTATGAAATTTCAGTACGGTCAATTTAGCCTCGGCGCGTCAAGTACAGCAACGACAACGGTCACGTTCAAAGAGGCATTCGTTAATACTTGTGTAATGATAATTCCGGTGCCAGCTGGCGCTGCGACTGATCAGATCGGATTTTCCCCGACAACTTTAACTAACGTCTCCGGTGTTTTAAACAAAGGCAACGCTGATAACTCTTCGCGCACCGGATATTATCTTGCAATAGGTTACTAATATGACGAGTAAAATTTATTTCAGCCCAAAAACGCTTGGTTTTTATAATGAATCGAACAAGTCAGATTCTGAGGCTGTAGGGACCTGGCCGCAGGACTTAGTGGAAATAACATTAGAAAAAAGGGAAGAGTTGCTGTCAGCCAGCGGGCTAGGCTACACAATTTCTGCTGATACAGGCGGGAATCCAATTCTTATTCCACCTCCTGCACGTACCCAGGATGATTTAATTGCTGAAGCGAAAGCAAAGCGCGACGAACTCAGGGCTAATGCAGATTATGCGATTGCCCCTTTAGCGGATGCCGTTGACTTGGGGGAAGAGACTGAAGAAGAGATCGTATTGCTGAAGAAATGGAGGCAGTATCGTATTGCTCTGAACCGTCTGGAACTGTCTGTTGCACCAGAAATAACATGGCCGAAAATACCAGAATAACAAAGGGAGCCGGTTGGCTCCCTTTGTTTTATACAAGTGACAAAATATCGTCGAGTGTAATTCCCGCCAGCTTCTCTCGGATATCCTCACTGACTTTTTTCAGACTGAGGGTAAACTCAATCTTCTGTGCTTTCCCGTCACTCATAAATTCCGTTTTGTTTGTCGTAATCCCGGCAATAACAAACATGCCGTAGATAAAACCGGTGCCTTCAATAAGCGGCCAGGGCTTGCCACCGTAAGCCATCGTTCGCAGTGCCTCCAGCGACATATCGCCCCCGGTCACTTCCGGGTACAGCGTGCCGGTCAGGGTAATGTTGTCTTCGCCTGTACCGATGTACTGCCATTTTGCAGACTTCCCTATCCGGTCATTCTTCACATGACGCCAGGCGGTTTCCTGCTGGAATGACTGATAGGGGATGGTATCAAGCATAAAAATGAACATACCGTAAGCCATCATCATCGGGTGTTACTCCCTGTCTTTGAGTTGTGAGCGTTTGCGGGATTCTTGTTCCCGCAGCAGTTTTCTAAATTCATCCTTCACAGTAGCGACTATCTCTTTAGCGTCCTGCCGTTCAGAGCCGTAGAAATTAATCGTCAAATTAAACGTGTCGGGCGTGGCTACGGGCGCGGTCGGATTTGACCGTGCTGAAGCCGTTACCGGAACAGGAACGCCGGGCAGGTTTGACCGTGCTGGCCATCCCGTCACATTGCTGGCAAAACCAGAAACAGCGTTGCCGAGTCGGCTGGTGAGTGACTGCGCCTGACTGTGTGCAGCTGCTATCCGGGGTTCTGCATACGAGCCGATCACAGGCATCACCGGCGGGTGCTTTTTGAAGACAATCTCGCCCAGCTTTTCAATCGCTGCGGGCTGTGGCATTTCGCCCGGGACCGACCCGGCATTTTCTTTCTTACCTTTTCTGTCTTTTTTGGACAGATTCGGGCCGCTTAATTCGGCAGTGGGTACAGGGGCAACCACAGGCGGAGGCGTCGTTGGTTTTGGAGCTGCGGGTTTAGGTGCATTGTCGCCAGCGGCTTTGATTGCCGGAGCTGAAGGTTTCCACTCCTGCGCGATCATTTTTTTCTGTTTGCTGTCCCACACGTAAACGACGGGTTTTTTCGCCTGAGGTGCTACGGCATCCATCGTACCGGCCACTTCTTTCGCCGCGTTAGCCGCTTCAGGAATCGCACCCAGTTTTTTCAGCAGCCAGCCGATGCCCTCAGCCACTTTCAGAATAACGCTGACAACGCCGGAGATTGCTTTTCCAACGATTTCACCGAATGCCCGGCCAGCTTCAGTACATTCACGTAGCGTCTCAGCGGAGGCGTTTACAGGCTCAAACAATTGCTTAAACCAGTTCCACACCCGACTGATCGCGTTGCCGATGCCGTCGAAAATAGGCGCCAGCGGAGCAAACGCCTGTTTAACGGGGGCGATAGCGCTGATAAGGCCTGACCAGAATCCGCTGAAGAAAGATTTAATGGGTTCCCAGTAACGCCAGATCATCAGTGCCGCACCGGCCAGCGCTGCAACAAGTAGGCCAATCGGGCTGAGCAACACGGACAGGCCGCCGCCCAGCACCGTCAGAACGGTGCGCCCTACGCTGAGGAGCGTGCCAAAACCACCTGTTGCTAATGATCGCAGGCCGTTGCCGAGCGCTGCCAGGGCGGTACGCGGTGACGTAAACAAGGTGGTAAGTGCTGAGCCGGTTGCGCTTCCCATGCGGGAAACCATACCGATGCCATTACGGCCAGTTGCAAGGATGCTGCTGCCGAGGTTGCTGGCCGCTGAGCCAGCGGAGCGGAAGATAGGTAACCAGTCTTTGACGCTGCGCCCGGTGCTACTGAGTAGCGGGCCGAGGTTCTTCAGTTTTGACGCCATGCCGCCCACAGAAGGGAGCAGGCCGCCGAAGCCCCGCCCACCGGTCAGCATCGACAGGCTGAGACGCACGGCAGCCATCGGTAGCAGGATGCTGGCAACGGCCAGCGCCAGTGAACCAAGCACGGCAAGGGCAACGCCCACGGCTACGGCTACTTTCAGCAGCGTGGCAACCAGTGCCGGATTTGCTTCAGCCCATGCACGGAAGCGCTGGATCATCTTCGTTGCATAGCCCATGACTTCCATCGCCGGGCCGCGAAGGGTTTCACCCAGGCTGCTGAATGAGTTTTGCATCGCGGCTTTAGTGGTCATCCACTTCGCGTCTACGGAGTCCAGGTTAATATCTGACTCGCGTTTCATTGAGCCTTTAGCGGCTTCCCCGTTCACCAGTTTCAACTGGCGGTACAATTCAGGCAGGTTGTTTGCCAGCTTCTGCGCCGAGCCGCCAAACTCCTTGCCGAAAATCTGCGTTAAAACCGAGGACTGATCGGACGCGGGTAATTTCTTGACCTGTTCCAGCACGGTAAGGATCGTGCCCATCGCATCAACGGGCATACGCTTTTGAATCTTCTCAGCGCTCAGGCCAATAGCGTCCAGCCCCTGCATAAAGTTATCGCTCTGCTGCGTAGCGATAGACAGTTCGCGAACCATCGCATGTGTTGAGCTGGCGGCAATTTCCGGCGCTGCGCCCAGCGTCAGAAAGGTGGATGCCAGCGCGGCGGCTTTACGGTAGTCGAGCTTGTCGGCATCGCCCCCGATGCGTTGCAGGACGTCGATAATGTCCGAGCCTTTCGATTTGGCGTTGTCGTCCAGGTAGTTCAGGACGTCACCAAGCTTCTCAATTTCCTGAGTGGGTATGCTGTACAGGCCTGCAATTTTCCCCAGGCTTTCCGATAGCTCGCTGGCCGGGAGTTCAAAAGCGGTGGATGCCATCGCGGCGGTATTGGCAAACGCCAGTAAATCGGCTTTCTGCTTTTCCCACGGATCGTCACCATTGGCCGCGCCCATACGTGCGCCACCTTCAATCAGGGCGGCATAGTCTTTCGCGCCATTCTCCATCGGCAGGCGTTCGCTGGCCTCTTTAATGGCCTTCTGCATCTCATAAAATTGCGCGGTACGATTGCCGTTATCATCGCGCATCCCGTTAACCTGTTTTGCCACACCCTTCATTGAGTTTTCAAAGCTGGCATAACTCGTAATCAGGCCCACTACCGGTGCGGCGATGGCTGCACCGGTTGCCATCATGCGCACCCCGCCGCCCTCGAGTTTTTCACGCGTTTCCTTCGCGTGCTGATACTGCTGCTGCGCCCGAGTGACGGCAACTAATCTGCGCTGCTGTTCGGATAGCTGTCGGTTATAGGCCTGCGTTCGGCGCGTGATCTGATCTGTTGCTGTGCTGCCTCCCTTTAGCAAAACACCGTGTTGCATCAGTGATGAACGGAGGCTGCTAAGTTTGGCTTTTTCCTCATTGTGGGCGCGGGATAGCTGGCGCACTGCGTCAGACTGGCTTTTGAGTGCCGCTGTCTGTGCGTCGGTACGCTGTTTAGCCGGGCCGAATGATGCGCGGAGTTCTTCTGATTTCTTGCGGGCTTCAGCCAGCTGACGTGCAGTGGTTTCCGATGCTTTCGACAGCCGGTCAAAACTGGCTGCGTTGCGCTCCATCCCCTTCAGGCTGGTCTGAGTGGCTTTAATCTGTGACGCCAGAGAGGCGGCGCTTTTTTGCGCCGCGCTCACTGGACGGGAGAGGTTGTTGATAGCGCTGAATGCTACCCTGATGCTGAGATTGCGATCTGTCATTCTTCCTGTCCATTTCGTGCCAACGCACGCTTATGCCAGGTAAGAAATTCTCCCACTGGCATCGTGTCGTAGGTTGACGGCTGCCAGTGGAAAATTACGGCGATATCTGCGATTAGTTCGTCAGTATCAACCGTCGGACAGCGGATTACGCTTCTGGCGTTGCTGTCTCGTTCGGTTCCGATTGCGGTGCCAAAAAATCAGCGATACCCGCCGCGAACTGCGCAAAATCAGACGGGTGAAGCGCGGAGATTTCCACTTCAGTCAGTGCCGGGCTGGTGACACGTGGCAGCAGTTTGATCAGGGAGTCAACATCGCTGGTCATGACGTCATACAGCTTCAGGCCTCGCAGTGAGCCGGTCTGCTTCATAGCGTCAGTGATCGTGACCTCTTTGATAGTGCCTGTGCCGCGAGTAATAGGAGCGAACAGTGGAATAGATTTTGCCATGATAAAAATCTCTTAAGTGCCGGGCGCGGTATTGCCCCCGGCGGGGTTGTTTGCTGGCTGATTACAGGCCGATGTTTTTGCGATGTTCTTCCAGCTTGTCTACGCCATCGACTTTCCAGACCATGTTGAGCGCATCCAGCTCAAAGGCTTCTTCGTTATTGATGGTGATTTTGACGTAGGTGTTTTTCAGCGTGTATTTATGCGAGGTGTTATCACCCTGTTTCGCGCTGCCCCAGTCCATTTCCTGCACACGTCCCCGCGTCTGAATTTCGCAGGGAATGGACAGGCCGGTTGTATCGTCAAGGTATGAACCGGCAAAGCGCAGCTGCACGCCGTCAATCGTTGCGCCGTAAGTTTTTAGCAGACGTGCATCCAGACCCCCGAGTGTGATTTCCATATCAGCGGCCCCGGCTTCAAATCCGAGATGAATGGACACGCCCATTGGCATTCCGGCACCCTGGTAATCTTCGGTCTTGCGGGACAGCTTTGGCGTGGTGATCTCTTCAGCAATGCCGAGGAAGCTGTCGCCGTTAACGAAGGTATTCCAGGAAAAAAGTTTGCTTGGTAATCCCATGATTTTTTTCCTCAGGCCTGGGCAAACGTTGCGATGTACTCATCCGTGAATTCCTGAATTAACTCCAGGTGTTCCAGCGGCGGCACGGGCGTGTATTTATAGCGAATGGTGGCTTTACCATCGCGCAGGGCTTCGGGGGTGTTATCTCCGGCGTAGTCAAACCAGCACTGGAAGCCCAGCAGGCGATTAGCCGTGACCAGCGATGCACCTTTGCGGTTGATGCCATCTACGATGTCCTTAATCAGCGACGGCGTGAGCGGCTTATCCACGTAAGGGAAATGCGCCTCTGCGATGGTATCCGCAAGAATTTGCGCGGTGCGGGTATAGCTTTCGAAGAAGTAGGTTTCGGCGTCACAGGTACGTGAACCCCAGAAGCGGAAACCGTCACGCTTAATCAGCGTGGTGATGCCTTTGCTGTTGAGATCGTCAGCGTCGGTATCGTCACCTTGGAGCGTCCAGTAAACGTCTGCGGAGATACCCAGGACGTTTGATACTGGCACGTTCGACAGGACCTTATGCCAGCCCTGTTCTGCATCGATTTTTGCGCGTAGGCCGATAGCGTAGGCCGCAGCTGGAATGGTTTCATTCGCAGCTGTCAGGCTGTTATAGGCGATGAAGTCAGGGTAAATCACCATGATTTCACGTTCGCTGAAGTCTTCGCGGTACGTTTTTGCCTCTGCGATGGTTTTACAACCGTTCGCGCCGACATAAGCGAAAGCCCGCAGCTTTTCAGCGATAACAGCCAGCTGGAGCGCCACGACTTTTGTATCGAGTCCCGGTACTGCAAGCACGCGGGGGTGCTCACCGGTGCGCGGTTCTGCGGTCAGTAGTGCAAACATGCCGGTATAACGACCATCTGCACCGACGCCGCCAATAACCAGCTGATCCTGCGTAGGGGCAGTTTCACCTTCAGACGGAATAACCTTTGATGCATCCGCAACGCGGATCACAACCGTTTTCGGGCTGGCCTGGTCAGAGATGGCTTTCAGGGTGGTGTAGAGCGTGCCGCTTTTCCCGGCTTTACCGAGATAATCCCGGACACGCGTCAGTAATACTGGCGTGTTTAGCGGGAAGGTAACGGCGTCAGCATCGTCAGCGGTACAGACCACGCCGATAACGGCGGTATCAATATCGCGGATCATTGTGCTGAGGTCGGTAGTTTCTTTGACCTGGACGCCGTGGTGGTAATTTTCACTCATGCTTTGTTGCCTCTGGTTGATGCGTGCAATACATCATCGTGAAGCGGGGCAACCTTTTCACGCGGTGGCGATTGTCGCTGGCGGCTGACAACCTGCGCCAGCTGACTGAAGTCCTCACGCGGGCGAGGATGCAGGCAGGGGGATTTATGCTGAACATATTTGATGACGATTTATCACCACAGCCAGCATTTGAGCTGATGGTAAAAGGCGAGGTGCTGACAAGTCTGGATGATCGGTTGATGTCGCTGACGCTGACGGATAACCGCGGCTTTGAAGCGGACATGCTGGAGCTGACGATTGATGATACTGACGGGATGGTTGTCATGCCGCCGAGAGGTGCGGAAATCGCTGTTGCTATCGGCTGGGCTAATAAGCCTCTGGTTGATAAAGGTGTGTATACGGTGGATGAAATTACCCACCAGGGGCCGCCTGACCGTCTGGTGATCACCGCCCGAAGTGCGGATTTTCGTGAGGACTTCAACGTTAAGCGAGAATACAGCTGGCATAACATCAGCGTGGGGGCGGTGGTTTCCGCTATTGCCGGTCGCTATGATCTGATCCCGGCGGTCAGTGCGTCACTGAAGGATGTGGAGATAGACCACGCTGACCAGACCAGTGAATCCGATATCAGCTTCCTGACGCGCATGGCTGAAATGATCGGCGCTGTTGCCACGATTAAAAATGGCCGGTTACTGTTTATCGTGCCGGGTATGGGAGTTTCACAGAGTGGCCGCGTGCTGCCGTCGGTAATGATTACCCGCGCAAGCGGGGACGGGCATTCATTCCGGGTTGCTGATCGCGATGCATACACAGGCGTTCAGGCTTACTGGCTTGATCTGAACTTCGGTAAGAAAAAGCCTACGGCCGTAAAGCGCCGGAAAAAAACAAAACCAGTCACCACCACGCCAGCTTCAAGCAAGAAAGAAGGGGATTACGTTGAAGGCGCAGAAGGTAACGTATTTGTCATGCGCAAAACGTTTAAGACAGAGCGGGCTGCCCGACGTGCGGCGGCGGCGAAGTGGGCTGAGCTTCAGCGCGGAGCGGCTGAGTTCAGTATCACCCTGGCGCGTGGTCGTGAAGATTTGTACCCCGAACTGCACGCGAATGTCAGTGGCTTTAAACCGATGATCGATGCGGCCGACTGGGTGATTAACCGGGTGACTCATACCATTGACGATAACGGATTTATGACCGGGCTGGAGCTGGAGGTGCGGATCACTGGCTGGGAAGGTGCTGAAGAAACAAGCGAAACGGAATAGATTATTTTTCGGAGTTATCCTAAAATGCAGGGCGAGTTTAATCAGATAGTGGTGAGGTTTTATGTTCACCTGCCCGAAATGCAACGCCAGCGCCAAAACCCGTACCAGCGTAAGAATCAGCGAGATGACTCGCCGCAGTTACCACCAGTGCAATAACCTTGCCTGCGGTGCCGCGTTTACTACTCTGGATTCCGTAGAGCATTTTCTGAACCAGGTCAGCCCGGTAGCCGCGCACAGCGTGCCGAAAGATATTTTTCCCGGCTCCCACTATGGGGATGACCAGTTAGCCTTATCACTCTGAAGACAACAGAAACCCCGCAATGCGGGGTTTTTTATTAATTCAAAGTTGCAGGCTTGAAGGTGGCTTCAGCTAGTCGGTCAATGATAAATGCGTCGCCTTCATTGCCTGATTTCTTACCTAACAGGTCACAGCTTTTGTCACCATCCTGGTAAACATAGCCTTGAGTACGATCGCTATTTTCTATGAACACACGTTCTATCTTTCCCGCCTTCCAGGCTGTTTTACCTTTAACATCGCCGTAATACGCAAAGCACATGTCTTCAACTGTGGCTTTGGCCTGTAACTCTCCAATCTCGTCAAATTTGTAAGCTATGTGCAGATCCCCGTTAACCAAAACAGGAGGGGAGGTGAGATTTAATTTGCTGAGAGAGTGTTGCAGTGGTGCGGGTATGGTTTCGATATTTGCAGTCTGTGCGGCGAAAGGAAGGGAGAGGGATAGTGTGGTTGCTATGACTAAAGAGGTTTTGGTAATCATCCTGATTCCTAAGTGATTGGTGGTAAGTGTTTTCTAAAATATTACCTTCAAGTGGTTAGAAAGCCCACGAGTTGGTGGGCTTGAATTAATTGATGTGGTCAATGTGTGGACATTGAGTGAAACAATTCCTTTTATTTCATTGGTTTATTGTCAATAAAATGACATATCCCTGTCTTCCCCCGCCATGATGGCGGGGTTTTTTTTGCCCAAAACTCAGTATACTTAGCACTCCGACGTCACGGGGTATTCCATGAATGCAAATTACGCCCGGCTGGTGAATGCCGCTGCCCTTGCAGCGACGGTGCTGGCCTCGATGCTGTTAATTATCAAGATTTTTGCATGGTGGTATACGGGCTCAGTGAGCGTACTGGCGGCGCTGGTGGATTCTCTGGTGGATATTGCCGCTTCGCTGACCAACCTGTTTGTGGTGCGCTACTCACTGCAACCGGCTGATGCTGAACATACCTTCGGTCATGGCAAGGCGGAGTCCCTTGCAGCACTGGCGCAGAGTATGTTTATCTCCGGTTCTGCACTGTTTTTATTCCTCACTGGCTTACAACACCTTGCGTCTCCTGCACCGATGAAAGCCCCGCTGGTGGGGATGGTCGTCACGGTGATTGCACTGGTGGCAACGCTCGTGCTGGTCACATTCCAGCGTTGGGTGGTTCGGCGTACCCGCAGTCAGGCTATTCGCGCTGATATGCTGCACTATCAATCTGACGTTGTGATGAACGGTGCCATCTTGCTGGCCCTGGCCCTCAGCTGGTACGGCTTTCATCGTGCCGATGCGCTGTTTGCGTTAGGGATTGGCGTGTGGATTCTGTACAGTGCTTTGCGTATGGGTTATGAGGCCGTTCAGGCCCTGCTCGACCGCGCCCTGCCCGTTGAGGAGCATCAGGCGATTATAGACATCATTGCGGCCTGGCCCGGTGTTCAGGGGGCGCATGACATTCGCACGCGCCAGTCCGGGCCGACGCGTTTTATTCAACTGCATCTGGAAATGGACGACCACCTTCCGCTGTACCAGGCTCATCAGATTGCGGAGCAGGTTGAACAGGCGCTGCTGCATCAGTTTCCGGGTTCCGATGTGATTATTCATCAGGACCCGTGTTCTGTGATACCCGGCAGGCCGCAGGGCAAATTTGAGCTGTAAAGCGTTTTTAAATGAAATGGTTAGCGTTTACACTACTTAAAACGTGATACACCGCAAAAAAAATAGCCGAAAGTTGCCTGACCTGAATCAATTCAGCTTGAAGTGTTTGATATACTATTGCCAATAATTGAGCCGGTTATCTCGTATGTATGTTTTTAATCCCGCTCCGGCGTCCAGAATTCATCATTTGCATCATCAAGTTCAGAGGTTGTCATGATCAAAAAAATCGGTGTACTGACAAGCGGCGGCGACGCCCCAGGTATGAATGCTGCGATCCGGGGTGTTGTTCGCGCCGCGCTCAGTGAAGGATTGGAAGTTTGTGGCATTTATGACGGCTACCTCGGCCTGTATGAAGATCGCATGGTCAATCTCGACCGCTACAGCGTGTCAGATATGATTAATCGCGGCGGCACCTTCCTCGGGTCTGCGCGTTTTCCTGAATTCCGTAATGACGATGTGCGCACTGTTGCCATCGAAAATATGAAAAAGCGCGGTATTGATGCGCTGGTGGTGATCGGCGGTGACGGGTCTTACATGGGCGCCAAGCGCCTGACCGAGATGGGCTTCCCGTGTATTGGCCTGCCAGGCACCATTGATAACGATGTAGCGGGAACGGATTACACGATTGGCTATTTCACCGCGCTGGAAACCGTTGTCGAAGCGATTGACCGCCTGCGTGACACCTCATCATCACATCAGCGTATTTCTATCGTGGAAGTGATGGGCCGTTACTGTGGCGATCTGACGCTGGCTGCGGCGATTGCCGGTGGTTGTGAGTTTATCGTTCTGCCGGAAATCCCTTACACCCGTGAAGAGCTGGTGAGCGAAATCAAAGCGGGGATTGCCAAAGGCAAAAAACACGCCATCGTGGCCATCACTGAGCACATCTGCGATATCGACGAGCTGGCGAAATTTATCGAAGAAGAAACCAAACGCGAGACGCGTGCCACGGTGCTTGGCCATATTCAGCGCGGTGGCCCACCGGTAGCCTATGACCGCATTCTGGCCTCGCGTATGGGTGCCTATTCCATTGAGCTGCTGTTGCAGGGCTACGGCGGTCGCTGCGTCGGTATTCAAAACGAGAAGATGGTGCACCATGACATCATTGACGCGATTGAAAACATGAAGCGTCCGTTTAAAGGCGACTGGCTGGATACCGCTAAAAAACTTTACTGATGAAAAACAAGGCGCTGCTGGTCAGCGCCTTTATTATGCAAATCGTTATTCCATATAGTTATTACAGCTAATTTTTAATTCTTTAATTCACTCTACACTTTGTGTCACGCTCCTTATCAGATAAACCTTTGGGAGTACGTGCAATGAAGAAGTGGAGTGTAGGAATTACCCTGTTACTGGCCTCAACCAGCGTGCTGGCCAAGGATATCCAGCTGTTGAACGTGTCTTATGACCCAACGCGTGAGCTGTACGAGCAGTACAACAAAGCGTTTAGCGCGCATTACAAACAGGAAACGGGCGATAATGTCGTCATCCGCCAGTCTCACGGTGGTTCAGGTAAACAGGCAACTTCGGTCATCAATGGCATCAAAGCCGATGTAGTGACGCTGGCGCTGGCCTCCGATGTGGATGCGATTGCCGAGCGCGGCCGTATTGATAAGAACTGGATCAAGCGCCTGCCAGATAACTCCGCTCCTTATACCTCCACCATCGTATTCCTCGTTCGCAAAGGTAACCCGAAACAAATTCATGACTGGCAGGATTTAACCAAACCTGGCGTGTCTGTTATCACCCCGAACCCGAAAACCTCTGGTGGTGCACGCTGGAACTATCTGGCGGCCTGGGGCTGGGCACTGGACCAGAACAAAGGTGACCAGGCTAAAGCTCAGGAATACGTGAAGGCCCTGTTTAAAAACGTTGAAGTGCAGGATTCTGGCGCACGTGGCGCCACCAATACCTTCGTTGAACGTGGCATTGGCGATGTGCTGATTGCATGGGAAAACGAAGCCTATCTGGCGGTGAACAAATTGGGCAAAGATCAGTTTGAAATCATCACGCCAAGCGAATCGATCCTCGCAGAACCGACTGTTTCCGTGGTCGACAAAGTGGTGGACGAGCGTGATACCCGTAAAGTCGCTGATGAGTATTTGAAGTATCTGTATTCCACCGAAGGGCAGGATATTGCCGCTCAGAACTTCTATCGTCCGCGTGATGCTGCAGTCGCGAAGAAATATGCCAGCACCTTCCAGCCGGTGAAACTGTTTACTATCGATAATAAGTTCGGTGGCTGGACGCAGGCGCAGAAAACCCACTTCGCTGAAGGGGGGACTTACGACCAGGTGATGAAGCGCTAATTCGTGTAACCCTGAATTGTTCCGAAGGGCCGACATTTGTCGGCCCTTTTTCGTTATTTGATTTAAGTATTTATCAGGTAGCCTGGTTTCCAAAAAAGTACCGTGAAGTGATGATTTCGCATGATATTTCACGCAGCTTAGATTACATTGTGAACAACAATTGGGTAGAGGTTTGGAAAAGATGCTGGAACGAAGGCGGGTTGTTATCACGCTGGTCACTATGGTGGTATTGGTAACCGTCGGTTGTGCTTATATTGCATTGAATTACTTAAAAAATTCTGACCAGTTATGGAAAATAGTCAGCCAGAAATGTGTACCAGGCCAGGAGCAAAAAAACAATCCGTCCCCCTGCCGTCAGGTCAATATTCAGGACGGGTATGTGGTATTAAAAGACAGGAACGGTGCGCTGCAATTTTTGCTGATGCCGGTAGCGAAAATAACGGGAGTGGAGAGCCCGGGTTTACTTAATCCCTCTACGCCTAATTATCTGGCGGAAGCCTGGCGTGCACGTCATTTTATGGAAGAGAAACGCGGTGCGGTTATAGATGATCGGATCTATTCACTGGCGGTTAATTCGCGCTGGGGACGTACCCAAAATCAGTTACACATTCATATCTCTTGCCTGCGCCCGGATATTCGTCACCAGTTAGATGCGCTCAGTGCGCGGCTGAATGATCGCTGGCAAAGCCAGCGTCTTGGCAGCCATGAGTATCTGGTCAGAGTGATCAGTCGTGATGAGTTTAAGCGCACCAGCCCGTTTATCCGTATGGCAAATGAGTTGCCAGGTGCGCGTGAAAACATGGGCAGTTATGGTATTGCCATTGCCGCTTTGGGTGATGGCAGACGAGTGTTGATGGTGGTTAAGCGTAATCTGCTGCTGCTTAATCGCGCCTCTGCGGAGGAATTACAAGACCATCGCTGCGCATTATTGAATTCGACATCCGGTAGTGAGCTTTGACAGAAGCCGGTAAAACCGGCTCCTTTTGACACTATACCGCTTCGTTTTTTTGCACCGGTTCCGGATCATTTTTATAACGGGCGGTGGCAATCCATGCCGCGCAGAACAGCGTCAGGCGTGCAAAGAAATAGAAGAATGCCATCAGTCCTAACACCGACCCAAAGGCCGCACCGGATGGCGAAGAGGCCAGTTTCGGTAGCGTCAGCGTCATAATAAATTTAATCACTTCAAACCCTATTGCGGCCAGCAATGTGCCACGAAACAGGGCTTTTTTACGCGGCTTATGACGCGGCAGGATCCAAAAAATCCACAGAAACAGCAAATAGTTAGCGAAAATGGAAATCGACAGGGCAATCAACGTCATGGCCGGTCGCAGCCATTCAATCCCCTCCAGACCCAGGGCACGTACGATAGCGGCCTGTGCTGCACCGGCAATCGACGTCAGTGATAGTGTGATAATCAGTGCCAGCACCAGTCCGGTCAGCGAAATAAAATCGCGCGAATATTTAAACCAGATTTTTTCCTGATCCTGCGGCGTACGCTCCCAAACATCGCGTGACTGAGCGCGTATCGCTTCGCGCAGATTGCCCATCCAGCTAATCCCGGAATACAGTGCCACCAGCAGGCCCGTCAGGCCAACGGTGGTTCGTTGCTGAATAGCGGTGTTCACCGTGCTCTTTAGCGTGGCGGCCAGTGATGGATCGCTGATATTACTGACGATCGTATTGATCAACCTGGCGAGCAGATCAGGGTTAGAAGCCAGCACAAAACCGACGCCGGCGAAAGAGACCATCAGGATCGGGATCAGTGAGAGAAAAGAGAAGTAGGTGATCGCAGCGCCAAACTGGCTGCCAAGACGATCGTTAAAGCGCTCACCGGCGCGGATAAAATGCGCCACTGCTGGAATAGCACGGAACCACTCAACCAGTCGCGATACCCGCGTCAGGGATTTATCTACCGTATGATTGCCGGTTTTCAGGTTGATAAGCGGCTTCTCTGCGGACTGCTCTTCGGGTCGGGTCGTACGTTGTGGTTTCTCTGCCATGAATCCTTCTTTATCCTGGTTTGACGGTAAGACTGCCGCTAATTATAGCCTGCTGGTCAGGTGACGTAACGCGTAAGGGCCTGACTGAGCCATTCAATAAACACTCGCACCCTGCGTGCCAGGTTTCGGCGGTGGGGGTAGAGCAGGGAGACGGGCATGGCGCGTGCCGGGAACTGTGGCAGGATTTCGACCAGTTTTTTCTCTTTCAACGCCTGCAATACCCCTGCCCGTGGGACCTGGATAATCCCCAGGCCGGCGATACAGGCGGCGCGGTAAGTTTCAGTACTGTTGACAGTCATCACGCCGCCGGTCTTAATCAGCCGGGCCGTTTTCCCATCGTAATATTCAAACCCTTCAGGCTGGCTCCCCAGATGCTGGCTGTAATGCACCATGGCATGTTGAGAGAGGGCTTCCAGCGTATGCGGTGTGCCAAAGCGCGCCAGATAGCCCGGGCTGGCACAGTTGATCAACGGTAGATGGCCGAGCTGACGCGCAATCAGCCCGGAATCCTCCAGTACGCCAACGCGCACTACGCAGTCGAAGCCCTCGCGAATCACATCCACTCGCCGATCGCTGCTGCTCAGCTCCAGCTCAATTCCCGGGTAATGTTGTAAAAAATCCGGCAGCAGCGGGATCAGGTAGTTACTGGCCAGGCTTACCGGCATATCGACCCGCAGTCGTCCGCTCAGGGTCGCGGGGTCGTGCTGAAACAGCGAGTCCATCTCATCCAGCGTGGCCAGCACATCACGGCAGCGCTCGAAGTAAACCTGCCCATCCTGAGTCAGCTGCACCCGGCGTGTGGTACGGTGCAGCAGACGTGAACCGAGACTGTTTTCCAGCGCCAGGATCTGGCGCGACAGGCTACCCTTTGGCAGGCCCAGGCTCTCCGCTGCTTTGGTAAAACTCTGCATTTCCGCCACTCTGACAAACACCTGCATTGCGTGAATTTTATCCATTGCTGAGCTCATTGTTGTTATTAATGGAACAGTGAAGCGTATTTGAAGACATTTATAGTTCAGCTGGCAGGTAATATCCTCTTTTTTGTCCACAGCCCACTCCCTGGAGAAAAAAATGAGCCAGAAAATAGCACTGATTACCGGCGGAAGCCGTGGTTTAGGCCAGAATGCAGCCCTGAAACTCGCCGCAAAGGGCGTTGATGTGATTTTGACGTACCGTAGCCAGCAGCAGGAAGCGGAAGCCGTTGTGGCCCGCATTCAGGCGCTCGGGGCCCGTGCGGTGGCACTTCCGCTGGATGTGGCGGACAGCCAGAGCTTCAGCGCATTTGCCGCTGAGGTTGCCCAACAGCTCAAAACGGTATGGCAGCGTGAAACCTTTGATTATTTATTAAACAATGCCGGTACGGGTTTGTACGTCCCTTTCACTGACACCACGGAAGCGCAGTTTGATCATCTGGTGAATGTCCATTTTAAGGGGCCGTTTTTCCTGACGCAGATCCTGTTGCCGCTGATGGCTGACGGTGGGCGCATCCTGAATGTCTCCAGCGGTCTGGCACGCTTCAGCCTGCCGGGCTCCAGCGCTTATGCGGCGGTGAAAGGGGCAATGGAGGTGCTGACGCGTTATCAGGCCAAAGAACTGGGCGTGCGCGGTATTGCGGTAAATATTCTGGCACCTGGCGCGATTGAAACGGACTTCGGTGGCGGAAAAGTCCGTGATGATGCGGCAATGAATGCGTTTGTCGCCTCACAGACTGCGCTGGGACGCGTTGGGCTGCCAGATGATATCGGCCATGCGGTTGCCGCGTTGTTCAGCGAAGAGTGCCGCTGGGTGAACGGTCAGCGTATCGAGGCTTCGGGCGGAATGTTCCTGTAATTCTGGGGGCAGGCGGACCGAAACAGAAGGTCCGCCTCTACGGGGAAAGGATTATACCCGGACCGTGCCGTCAATCACGGTGACGGTCTGACCGCCAATCCAGATGCCGTCAGCCGCATAGCGCACGCTGAGGCGCCCGGCCCGCTGCATCGCGCTTCCCTGGCGTACACGGTAATCCAACTCGACGCCACGTGCCTGGAAGTAACGCGCCAGGCACGCGTTGGCGCTGCCGGTGACCGGGTCTTCGGTTAGCGAGCCCTGCTCAATCAGCAGGCCGCGCACTTCGTATTGCTCTTGCCCACCGGGCAAGGGGCCAAACGGCATCACGCCATCTACCCGGGCTTTCTGCACCAGGCGAGAAAACTCCACCACGTCTGGCTTCAGCGCCAGTACGGCATTGGCTGACGTCATGGGCACCAGCAGCCAGCGAATCCCCATATCGGCAATCATCACTGGCAGTTCTGTTTCCAGGTGGTCGCTGTTGAGCGCGCTGCTGATTGGCGCATCGCTGAAGGGCGTGAGGATCGCTTCCGGGGCAGCAAAAGCCAGCGCGCCGTCGTCACTAATTTTGACCCGCACCAGTCCCAGCCCACACTCCTGCACAATCTGGCCAGGGTGGTGAAGTGTGATGCCCGCCTCCAGTAGCGCATGTGCCGTGCCCAGCGTGGGATGGCCTGCAAACGGGAATTCGGTATCCGGGGTGAAAATACGCACCCGATAGTCGGCCGTCGGATCGGTGGGGGGCAGGACAAACGTAGTTTCCGACAGGTTGGTCCAGCGGGCGATTGACTGCATCTGCTCATCACTCAGACCACTGGCATCCATAATTACCGCAAGCGGGTTGCCGTTGTACGGGGTGGAAGTAAATACATCGACCTGTTTAAAAGGGCGTAATTGCGTCATAGCTCTTCCTGTCAGCGTGAAGGTTCCGTTGGTTGACGATCCGCCTGGCGGTTGTCAGTACCGACTATTATGGGTATTAATAAACCACAGTGGTTAAAAAAGTGATGATTTTATGCTGAAAATACTGGGACGTGCCTCATCTATCAATGTCAGAAAAGTGCTTTGGCTGTGCGATGAGCTGGAGATCGATTTTCACCGCGAAGAGTGGGGCGATGGTTTTAAGTCACCGCAGGAGGCAGAATTTAAGGCGATGAACCCCAATGCGTTGATCCCGGTGATTCAGGACGGTGAGTTTATTCTCTGGGAGTCAAACACCATCATTCGCTATCTGGCGAACGCTTACGGTGGTGAAGCGCTGTATCCCACGGCACCACAGGCCCGTGCCCGTGTCGATCAGTGGATTGACTGGCAGGCGACGGAACTGAATACTGCCTGGCGCTATGCCTTTATGTCACTGGTGCGTCACTCACCGGCGCATCAGGACCCGCGTCTGCTGGCTGCCGCATCAAAAGGCTGGGCTTACACGATGGGGATTCTCAACCAGCAGCTGGAGCGCACGGGTGCGTATGTGGCCGGGCAGACATTCTCACTGGCTGATATTCCGATAGGCCTGTCCGTGAACCGTTGGTATGAGACACCGCTCGATCACGCTAATCTGCCTGCGGTGCGTGCCTATTATGAGCGCCTGACGGCGCGTAAGGGTTATGCCACCTGGGGCCGTAACGGCACGCCATAACCCGTCCGGGTCGACTTTTTTGCGGTCGACCCGCAGTGGCGTCACACCACGCCGTTACATCCCCGCCGCAATGCCACTCATTTCACACGCCAGCGCGCCCGTACGTTTCAGCGCCCAGGTATAGCGTTCGTCAAAGGGATAACAGCAGGAGAGGCGCAGTGCATTGTTGCAGCGTTCGGAGAGGGTGTAGAGCGCACCCGGCGTCAGGCAAATCTTCTCCTGCAACAGACGATGGAACAGTTCCACGCTATCGACGTTACCCGGCAGCTCAACCCAGAAGACAAAGCCACCGCTCGGGCGCGTGGCCCGCGTTCCCTGAGGAAAATGGCGGGCGATAATACCGCGGGCCTCTTCCAGCTGCGCGGCGTAACGACGGCGCAGTGAGCGCAGATGATGGTCGTAGCCACCTGACTCGAGAAAATGCCCCAGCGCTTCCGACAGCAGGCGAGACTCTGCCAGTGAAGAGACGGCTTTCAGCCGCGCCAGCTGCTGGCTGAAACGCCCGGCGGCAATCCAGCCAAGGTGGAAGTCGGGGGCAACCGTTTTGGTAAAACTGGTGCAGTACATCACCCAGCCGCCGTCATCGAAGGCTTTTACTGCGGGCGTCAGCGGCCAGCAGAATTGCAGTTCAGTGTACAGCCCGTCTTCCAGCAGCGGCACCTGATAGTGATTGACCAGCCGCGCCAGCCGTTTTTTGCTATCCAGCGTCATGCTACTGCCTAACGGGTTCTGCGCATTTGGCATGGCGATCAGCGCCTGGATACGTTTTTCCTGTAACAACAGCTCCAGCGCATCCAGCGACAACCCGTACTGTGGGTCCGTTGGGATTTCCACCACTTTCAGACCGAGGCTGGCCAGCAGCGGGAACAGATAGAAATAGGTGGGTGTTTCCACGCCGACGCAGTCGCCAGGCTGTGTGACGGCACGCAGCCCGAGTTGCAGCGCTTCCATACAGCCATGCGTCAGGGTGATGTCTTCTGCGCTAAGGGTGATGCCCAGTTCCATTGAGCGGCGTGCGATTTCACGTCTCAGACGCAGACTGCCGGGGGGGAGCGCATAGCGGCCAATGAGTTCGGGCTCCCTGCGCAGAAGCGAGGCAATAATGCGGCTGATTTTCCCTGTCGGGAAAAAATCCCCGCTCTGGGGACAGGCCAGCGAGATATTGGTGTAGTCACTGTGGTTCTGTGCGGCGAACACTGCATCAATCAGATCGAGTTTTTCGCTGCTGGGGGAACGTACGCTGGTGCGCTGAAAAGAGGGCCGGGCCAGCGAAGGCAGCGTGTCGCGCACGTAGTACCCTGACTGCGGGCGAGCTTCAATCAGCCCGCGATCTTCCAGGATGCCATAGGCGGTGAGCACGGTGTTGACGCTGACCTGATGGTTGCTGGCACAGCGGCGAATCGCGGGCAGGCGGCTGCCGGGCATAAAGGTGCCCTGATGGATGGCCTCCGCCAGCGTTTCTGCCAGCTGATGGTACAACGTGATCGGCGGTTCGACGATGGACACAATGTGCTCCTCAACCTGTGGGTACAGTGACTATGTTTGACGTATTGTACTCATAACAATAGCGGGTTTCTGCATCTGTTACCATTGCTGACGGCTGATTACACTGAGGCTCTCACTTGGAATGCAGGACAGAAATCATGCTTGATCCCTCTTTTATCAGCTACGTCACGGTGATGTCGATCACCCCAGGCCCGAACAATCTGATGCTGGCCACGTCAGGCGTGAACTTTGGCATACGCCGTACACTGCCGATGGTCAGCGGCATTCTGGTCGGCTGCGGATTACAGACGGCGCTTGCGGGGGCGATGCTTGAGGTATTACTGCAATGGATGGGCGCGATACGTCTGCCGTTGACTCTGCTCGGCTGTACCTACCTGCTGTGGCTGTCGTGGAAGATCTTCCGCTCTGGTGCGCCGGAGTTACGTGAGAAAGCGCGGCCAATGACGTTTGTCGGTGGGGCATTGTTCCAGGCCGTGAATCCTAAAGCCTGGCTGATGGCGATCAACGTGGCGCTGATGTACACCGTGAACAGTACGATTCTGACGGTGATGCTGAGTTTTATGGCGCTGAACCTGCCGTGCATTCTGATCTGGGCAATGATGGGCGATCGGCTGGGAAAACATCTGCAGGTGGCGTGGAAACTTCAGCTGTTTAACGGCGTGATGGCGCTGTCATTGCTGGTCACCACGGTGTGGATGCTGGTGGAGGCATTCCAGCTGTCATAATTACAAGGGGCGGTGTGCCAGGCATGCCTGGCACCTACAAGGGATCGTAAAAGCGCGGCAGGCCTGACGAGGTGCAGGGATCGCAAAACGCTGTAGGGGCGCAGCGTGCCGCGCCCGTTACAGCGACTACTTGCCGACCACCGAATCCTCGACAACCACAGGTTCGTCATTCGCGGCCGGGTTCATTGGCGTGTAATCCAGCTGCAGAATACGGCTGGTTTCGGCCAGTTCACGCTCAGTGGCTGCCACATTGCCATTCAGTTTCTGACCGTAGAAAGGAATGATCGCCTTTAGCTTGCTCTGCCATTCCGGCGATGCCATCTGGTCTTTGAACACTTTGCTCATCAGGTCCAGCATGATCGGTGCCGCCGTAGAGGCGCCTGGAGAGGCACCCAGCAGTGCCGAAATCGTGCCATCCTGTGAGGTGACCACTTCCGTCCCCAGTTTCAGCACGCCGCCTTTGTTGGCATCCTTCTGAATGATCTGCACGCGCTGGCCGGCTTTCACCAGGCGCCAGTCGGCTTTTTGGGCATCCGGGAAGTATTCGCGTACGGCGTTGATGCGGTCATCTTCGTTCAGCATCACCTGACCGACCAGATATTTCACCAGGTCAAAGTTATCCAGGCCAACGCGTACCATCGGCATCAGGTTGGATGGCGTGATGGAACCGAACATATCCCACAGTGAACCCTGTTTCAGGAACTTGGTGGAGAACGTGGCGAACGGCCCGAACAACAGCACCTGCTTGCCATCCAGCGTGCGGGAGTCAAGATGCGGTACAGACATCGGCGGGGCACCCACCGACGCTTTGCCATACACCTTAGACTGATGACGCTTTACCACTTCCGGGTTATCGGTCACGAGGAACTCACCACCGACCGGGAAGCCGGCATAGTTTTTCGCTTCCGGAATACCGGACTCCTGCAACAGCGTCAGCGCTGCCCCACCGGCACCGATAAACACGTATTTTGCCCTGATGATTGTTTTCTCATCGTTGTTCTTCAGGTCGGATACGGTGATGCTCCAGGAACCATCGTCATTGCGTTTAATCGCACGCACTTCATGGCTGGTCTGACGTTCAAAGTTTTTGCTCTGCTGTAGCGATGCCACCAGCTGGCGGGTGATTTCACCGAAATTCACATCGGTTCCGGTCGGAATGCGGGTCGCCGCGACTTTCTGCGCGCTGTCACGACCTTCCATCACCAGTGGCACCCACTCTTTAATCTGATCCGGGTCTTCAGAGAACTCCATCCCGCGAAACAGAGTGCTCTGTTGCAAGGCGGCAAAACGCTTTTTCAGGAAATCGACGTTCTCTTCGCCCCAGACGAAACTCATATGCGAGACGCTGGTGACAAAGCTGCGAGGATCGCGCAGGACATTACGCTGCACCTGGTGTGCCCAGAAGCGACGGGAAACCTGGAAGGCTTCGTTAATTTCCACCGCTTTTTTGATATCGACAGAACCGTCTGCGTTCTCTGGGGTGTAGTTCAGCTCCATCAGAGCGGAATGGCCGGTACCGGCATTATTCCAGCCGTTTGAGCTCTCTTCGGCTACACCATCCAGACGCTCTACCATGCCGATGCGCCATTCTGGCTCCAGCTCTTGCAGGTAGGTACCGAGTGTTGCGCTCATCACGCCACCCCCGATCAGTAATACATCGACGTGCTTCTCTACTGCCAGTTTGCGCATGAGACGACATCTCCGTGTTGAAGGAAATCAACATGTTAAGTAGAGAAGCAGTGGCAGGCCTTCTGGAACCCGTCTGACTGCTTCGCCCTTTCTGGATTGCTGACAGCGAAAATCCACATGAATTCAAAGTGTTTAATCGCTGTTCAAAAGCGTCAGAAATATAGCATTGTTACGGGGTAATTAAAAAAGTGTTTAAAGATTAAAAATGAGAATGATGAGCGTTAAAAAATAAGCAACATTGATACGGGCCGTTGAACGGCCCGCCAGGGCGAAGGATATCCCACAGGATAATGAGGGGTAACTATTTGAACAGAATGAAGTTAGGGGCGAGGAGCACTGTCCGGCAATTTACGCAGGGCGATCGCCAGTCGGTTGTAAGCATTCATTAAACCAATGGTGATCGTGAGGTCGGTGATCTCTTTGTCACTAAATTCCGCTTGCACCTGAGCAAAAACCGCGTCCGGCGCGTGGGTCTGTGCAATCAGCGTCAATGATTCTGCCCAGGCCAGCGCCGCCTGTTCACGTGGGGAGAACCAGTTACCCGCTTCGCGCCAGACTTTGGTGAGCACAATTTTGTCCCAGGGCAGGCCCGCTTTATGTAACGCTTTGGTGTGCATGTCGATACAGTAAGCACAGCCGTTGATCTCAGAGACGCGCAGGAAGGCCAGCTCAATAATATCGTGTGGCAAACCGCTTTGCGTGACATAGCCTGAGACACCTGCCAGTGCTTTCATACCCGCGGGTGAAGTGGTGTAGAAGTTGATACGTTCGCTCATTGCCTTGTCCTTTTATCTGGGTAGGGCGCCATTCTCATCTGTTTTATGGGCGGCTAAAAGTGCCAGGAATTCATAAAAATAATGGTCCATCCGTTCCCGATATTCTGCTGCGGCGCGATACGGGCCACTCGCTGAGTGAGCAGATCCGTCAGGGGATCACGCAGGCGATTGATGAAGGGCGTCTGAAGCCCGGATCGCGCGTCCCCTCCTGCCGCGATCTGGCCGCACAGCTTGGTGTGGCACGTGGCACGGTACGCACAGCGTATGACATGCTGGTCGACGGTCAGCGGCTGGTGGCGAAAGGATCGGCGGGCACCTGGGTGAGCGAGGTTCACCACTCACCGGGAAAAAGTCTGCTGTCGGATACGGCAGTGATGGCACCGCTGGCGTCGGTTATCCACGCTTTTGATCGTCCGCCGCTGACGTTTCAGATGGGCGTGCCTGCCAACGATGCCTTTCCTGCCAAGGTCTGGTCGCGCATTCTCACGCGTCATGCCCGGGAAATGGTGAGTAAACCGATCGGCTATTCCGATCCGCGTGGCAGCCTGGCACTGCGGGAACAACTGGTCAGCTATCTGTCGATGGCTCGCGGCATACGTTGTCAGGCTTCGCAGGTGATGATCACCAATGGTTATGCCGGGGCGCTGGGACTGATCTGCCTGGCGCTGGGTTTGCGTGGCAAGTCGGTATGGACAGAAGACCCCGGTTATCTGCTGGCCCGTAAAGCGCTAACGCTTGCAGGTGTCGAAGCCGTTCCCGTTGCCGTGGATGAGCAAGGACTGTGCGTGGAGGAAGGAATACGGCTGGCAGCAGATGCCGCTGCGGTGCTGGTCACGCCGGGTCAGCAGGCCCCGTTAGGTATGACGCTGTCGTTGGAACGGCGAGCGGCGCTGCTGGCGTGGGCGGAACGCCAGACAAGCTGGATTATTGAAGATGACTATCTCGGTGAGTTGCAGCTGGAAGGGCGGGCGGCCCCGGCCCTGGCTGCGCTGGATGGTGGGCGCGTGCTGCATATTGGTACTTTCAGTAAAAACATCAGCCCGTCGCTGCGTCTGGGCTATCTGGTTGTTCCGGCATCACAGGCGGCACATTTTGCTGAGGCAGCTGCGTTGCTGGCACCCGCCTCGTCCTTTGTGCTGCACAACGCGGTGGCTGAATTTCTGCACGAAGGCCACTTTATGCGTCATTTACGCCGGATGAAGCGGCTGTACAACGAACGGCTGGTGGCGCTGCTGGCAGCACTGCAACCGCTGTTCCCGCAGGCAACGCGTGCGGCACTGGCGGTGATCATTGCGCTGCCAGAGGGATGCCAGGATACGCGCATCGCGCAGGAAGCACTGGCGTTTGGCATGGCGCCAACACCGCTGTCGGTGTGGTATCAGGATGAGGGGCGTCGTCGTTATGGGCTGGTACTGAGTGTGACGAATATCCCACGTGAAGGGTTTGAGGCGTGTGCGCAGCAGCTGAAAGCGCTGGTCGGGACATTCGGTTAAATCCTGCCCCGGGGAGGGGCAGGAGGCATCATCAGGCTTTTTTCGCTGCAGCAGCAGCTTTAACGATCACCGCGAAAGCATCCGCTTTCAGTGATGCGCCGCCCACGAGGGCACCGTCGATGTCTGGCTGAGCAAACAGCTCTGCCGCATTTTTATCGTTCACAGAACCGCCGTATTGAATGATGACCTGAGCGGCCACCGCAGCATCTTTCTTCGCAATATGGTCACGAATGAATTTGTGAACGGCCTGAGCCTGAGCAGGGGTGGCAGATTTGCCGGTACCGATAGCCCATACAGGTTCGTAAGCGACAACCACGCCGTTGAACGCGTCAGCGCCCAGGGTGTTCAGCACGGCATCGATCTGACGTGCGCACACTTCTTCGGTTTTGCCCGCTTCGTTTTCTGCATCAGTTTCGCCGATGCACAGTACAGGGATCAGACCGGCTGCTTTCAGCACAGCGAATTTTTTCGCGATCAGCTCATCGCTCTCAGCGTGATAAGTACGACGCTCAGAGTGGCCGATGATGATGTATTGCGCGCCCAGATCTTTCAGCATGTCGGCAGAGACTTCACCGGTGAAAGCGCCAGACAGGTTAACGTCAACGTTCTGCGCACCCAGTGCGATATGGCTACCGGAAATGGCATGTTTCGCCTGATCCAGATACATAACAGGCGGAGCAATCGCCACACCACAACCATCAACACCGCTCAACTCGGTACGCAGACCGGCGATCAGCTCGTTGACCATGTGTTTGTTGCCGTTCAGTTTCCAGTTACCCATAACTAATGGATGTCGCATTGTATCCTCCACGCTTAGAGAGTATTAAAGCTGCCAGCAGGCAGCATTGTCTGCCAGACAGTATAGAGATCAAACATCGGAAAGGCTTTGCTTTTCGTCATCCTTTGGGCCTGTCGTCTCAGGGTGTGCTCAAGGCCAGTTTTAACGGTTCCACCGCAAAGGTTAATCCTTTATCGCCGTTATCGGCCACGATATAGCGCAGTGCCCCTTCGGTCTGTTGGTAAAAGCGAGAGCCTTTGCCTTTGGTCACCAGCGCCTCGGCACGTTTCTGGCTTTGGGCTTCACTCAGCATCGGTTCGAAGTAATGAATCAGCGCTGCGATGTACGCCAGCGCTTTATCGCGTGAGGCTTTCTGTTCCGGGCCGGGAATGGGCAACCAGGTGATCTGCAACGTTTTGATTTTTCCCGTGCCTTGTTCCAGTGCAGTCGACGAATAAAGATTTTCGTTGATCTTGCTGGCAGCACGCGTCAGATTGCTTTTATCATTCCTGCTGTCAATGGCGCGATATTCACTTAACGGTAACGTTTTATTGGCAGCATTATACTTTTCGCGAAACTGGCCGATAGTCATATCAAAGGTGGGGGCGCCGGCCTGTAAGTAGGGCGCGCCAGGCAAATGCTCAGTCCGATCCTGCGGGTCCGGATCGGCGTGTGCCGCAGCGATCGTCATTGCGGATAGCAGTGCAACTGCTGCCAAAATCGCGTTCTTCATTTCAATGACCCTAACCAGTAAACTCAGCCCAAGATTAAAACGGACAATGACCGGCAAAGTCAAAGGGCACCCGGACTCTGAGATAAAAATAATGACGTTACAGCAATGGTGTTTCTCTTTTCGTGGTCGCCTGGGACGGCGCGACTTCTGGATCTGGCAGGTGGCCTGGCTGCTGATGCTGGTGCTGCTCTTTACGCTGGCAGGCAATGGTCTGTTGGATACGCAGACGGCCGCTTTCTGCGTGGTGGCCCTGCTGTGGCCCACCAGCGCTGTCATGGTAAAACGACTGCACGACCGTAACAAAGGCGGCCAGTGGGCGCTGCTGTTTATCGTCGCCTGGATGCTGATGGCCGGGCACTGGGCGATATTGCCGGCAGATGCGCAGTGGCTGGTGGGCCGTTTTATTCCCACATTGATCATGGTCGGTATGGTGGTTGAACTGGGCGGTTTTGCGGGTACACCGGGTGATAACCGGTTTGGCAAAGCGACGCAGCCTGTGGTGTATCTGCGCCGCCGCTCACCGGATTACCAGTAATGTTCGCTGGTGATATGCCCGGGTTTGCGCTTGAGATGTTTACGCATGCCGCGGGTTTCTTTTAAAACTTGCTGGGTATCGCGCACCATTTGCGGGTTGCCGCACAGCATGACATGGCTTTGTTCGGCATCGATGCTCAGCCCGGTCACCGCTTCCAGCTGGCCACTCTCTATCAGCGCGGGCACTCTGCCCGTCAGTGAGCCCGGGCTCTCTTCGCGACTGACCACGGTTTGAATCTGGAGTTTCCCAACGTAACGCTGCTGTAATGCCTGCATCACTGGCAGATAACTCAGATCCTGTGCATAACGTGCGGCATGGACCAGTACGATATTTTTGAAGCGCTCCAGCCCTTTTCCTTCCTGTAAAATCGACAGATACGGCCCGATGGCGGTGCCGGTTGCCAGCATCCACAGCGTTTCGCACTCAGGGATTTCATCCAGTACAAAGAAGCCCTGAGCATCCTGGGTAATCATCACCTCATCGCCGGGTTTCAACGCATGCAGTCGTGGGCTTAGTTTCCCTTCCGGCACGGTGACCAGGTAGAACTCCAGATTTTCATTGCTGGGCGCATTCACAAAGGAATAGGCGCGCACCACACGTTCACCGTCAATTTCCAGTGCCAGCTTGGCATATTGCCCGGCGGTAAACGGGTCGATGGGAGCGGTCACCGTCAGACTGAACAGGCTGTCAGTCCAGTCGGTGACATGTTTAACGCGGGCGTTGACCCATACGGCCATAAAAAACTCCTTCATTCGCTTGCGACATAAGTGACGTCTCTGCGGCTATCTTCGCCAGCCATCGGTTTTTTTTCCACCCGACGGCCCGCGTGAAAGCTCATATCGACAAAGTATGAGCACTATTTAAACGTAGCGTAAAAAATGTTTTACAGACACGCCTGCTTTTACTGACAGTGGCGTCAGCGTTATTTACCGCGACCCCCTCGCTTTGCCACCCATTCCTGATATTTTCAGCGCCATTGTGCCGGCATGACTGGCTGCCCGTGCTAAACGGGCAAATTTCCGCTTTAAGATGAGTCTTTATGTGATGAAAAAAATAGAAAATGGCCATTTGCTGGTGATGCTGATGGCGTTGCTGGCGGTGGGACAGATGGCGCAGACGATCTATGTTCCGGCGATGTCGACCATTGCTGATGTCTTCCATGTACGCGATGGTGCGGTACAACGGGTGATGGCTGCCTATCTGATGGCCTACGGTGCCTCGCAGCTGTTTTACGGCCCGCTGTCTGACAGTATCGGGCGTCGCCCGGTGATCCTGATGGGAATGGCGGTGTTTATTGCCGGATCGCTCACCGCACTGTTGGCAGGCAGTCTGAATGGCCTGGTGCTGGGGGCTGCTATTCAGGGAATGGGCACGGGTGTTGCCGGGGTGATGGCGCGCACAATGCCGCGTGATCTCTACGCCGGTAGTGCGCTGCGTCAGGCCAACAGCCTGCTTAACATGGGAATTTTGGTCAGTCCGTTGATTGCTCCCGTGATTGGTGCCGGGCTGACACACCTGTTTGGCTGGCGCGGTTGTTTCGCTTTTTTACTGCTGTTGTGCCTGATTGTTGCTGGCGTGATGCTGCGTTGGCTGCCGGAAACGCGTCCCGCAGGACAGCAGACACGCCCGCTGTTCTCCCGTTACCGTCCACTGCTGGCCGACAGCAGTTTTGTCCGTTATCTGGTGATTCTGATCGGTGCGCTGTCTGGGATTGCGGTGTTTGAGGCCAGCTGTGGCGTGCTGATGGGAGGTGTACTGGGTATGAGCAGCCTCGCCGTCAGCGTGTTGTTTATATTGCCCCTGCCTGCGGCCTTCTTTGGTGCCTGGTTTGCCGGGCGCAGTGAGAAACCCTTCACCACGGTGATGTGGTATGCGGTGAACAGCTGCCTGCTGGCGGGCGTGATGATGTGGATCCCCGGCTGGCTGGGCGTGATGAATCTGTGGACGCTGATTGTGCCGGCATCGCTGTTCTTTTTCGGTGCCGGGATGCTGTTTCCGCTGGCAACGACGGGTGCAATGGAGCCCTGGCCGTATATGGCGGGCACCGCCGGAGCGCTGGTGGGGGGATTACAGAATCTTGGTTCTGGGCTGGTCGCGTGGCTGTCTGCGCTGTTGCCGCAAACCGGTCAGTTCAGTCTGGGGATGCTGATGTTTGCCACTGCGCTGCTGATCCTGCTCTGCTGGCTGCCGCTGTCAAAACATCCACAGCCGCACGCGGTGTAAGGCTGTCATTACCCGCTTTGGTACCGGGCGAGGCGTGCCTCGCCCCTACGGTCTCAGAGGCCGTGTAGGGACCCCTACGGTCTCAGAAGCCGTGTAGGGGTCGGGCATGCCCGACCCGCATTGACACCTACTGAGACGGTAGACGATCACAAAATATACGGGTGCAGGCTTTCGTCTTTCAGATCGAGGTAATGGATCGACTGAATACGGCGGATGGTGCGGGATTTACCACGTATCAGCAGCGTTTCAGTGGTCGCCATATTGCCCTGACGGGTGATGCCTTTTAACAGGTCGCCGCTGGTAATGCCGGTCGCGGAGAAAACCACGTTGTCGTTGCGCGCCATCTCTTCCAGCTTCAGCACCTGTCCGGCAGCAATCCCCATTTCCGCACAGCGTGACAGCTCCTGTTCGCCCAACTGACGGTTCTCAGGGGTATCACCCTTAACGTCATGACGTGCCAGCAGACGAGCCTGCATATCGCCATCCAGCGCACGGATCACCGCTGCGGAGACTACGCCTTCCGGTGCGCCACCGATGCCGTACATCACGTCGACTTCGCTGTCCGGCATGCAGGTCAGGATCGACGCGGCAACATCACCGTCCGGGAACGTAAATACGCGTACGCCAAGCTGTTGCAGGCTGGCAATCACCGCATCGTGGCGTGGTTTCGCCAGCAGGGTCACGGTCAGTTCTGTCAGGGATTTATTCAGGGCACGGGCAACGCGTTGCAGGTTCTCTTCCAGCGGCAGGTTAAGGTCAATAGCGCCTTTAGCCCCAGGACCGACCACCAGCTTCTCCATATACATATCCGGTGCGTGCAGGAAGGTGCCTTTGTCCCCGACGGCCATGACCGCCAGTGCATTGGCCTGCCCCAGTGCGGTCATGCGCGTACCTTCAATGGGATCGACGGCAATATCCACCGCATCACCGTTGCCTGTCCCGACTTTCTCGCCGATATACAGCATCGGCGCTTCATCAATTTCCCCTTCGCCAATCACGATCTGACCGTCGATATCCACTTTGTTGAGCATGATGCGCATTGCATGTACGGCTGCACCGTCTGCCGCATTTTTATCGCCACGCCCCAGCCACTTATAGCCAGCCAGTGCCGCTGCTTCTGTTACGCGGGAAAATTCAATCGCCAGTTCTCGTTTCATGACATGCCTTTAAGGAAACTAATGAGGCGGGAAGTTTATCACAGGGAGCGGAGCGGGGAAGGGAGATACCCGTGGTCAGGCGACCACGGGCAGGAGATGATTACTTGTCGTCAGCGTCTTCCCATGCCTGCGCACGGGCGACGGCTTTCTTCCATCCTGCGTACAGCACGTTGCGCTGGGTGGTTTCGATGCTTGGGCGGAATTCGCGCTCGATGACGGACTTGGCGCGCACTTCATCCAGATCTTTCCAGAAGCCCACTGCCAGACCGGCAAGGTAAGCAGAACCCAGCGCAGTCACTTCACGCACTTCAGGACGCTCAACGCGCGCACCGAGGATATCGGACTGGAACTGCATCAGGAAGTTGTTCGCCACGGCACCACCGTCAACGCGCAGTGATTGCAGACGGGTGTTGGCATCGTTCTGCATCGCTTCCAGCACGTCACGCGTCTGATAAGCAATGGACTCCAGCGTGGCGCGAATGATGTGGTTAGCATTGGCACCACGCGTCAGGCCGAAGATAGCGCCTCGGGCATACGGGTCCCAGTAGGGGGCACCCAAACCGGTGAATGCAGGCACCATATACACGCCGTTGGTGTCTTTGACTTTGGTGGCGAAATATTCGGAGTCAGTAGAGTCACTGATCAGCTTCATTTCGTCACGCAGCCACTGAATGGATGCACCGCCGATAAACACCGCACCTTCCAGCGCATAGTTCACTTCGCCACGTGGGCCGCAGGCGATGGTGGTCAGCAGGCCGTGTGTTGAGGTCACCGCTTCTGTACCGGTGTTCATCAACATAAAGCAGCCCGTGCCATAGGTATTTTTCGCCATACCCGGCTGGACGCACAGCTGGCCATACAGCGCCGCCTGCTGGTCACCCGCAATACCGGCGATTGGAATACGCGTTCCGCCTTTACCACCGATGTTAGTCTGGCCGTAAACCTCTGACGAGGATTTCACTTCCGGCAACATTTCACGCGGGATATCGAGAATGTCCAGCATGCGCTGATCCCACTCCAGCTTGTGAATATTGAACATCATGGTACGGGAGGCGTTGGTGTAGTCGGTGATATGAACCCGTCCCTGCGTCATTTTCCACACCAGCCAGGAGTCGACGGTGCCGAACAGCAGTTCGCCACGGCGTGCACGCTCGCGGGAGCCTTCCACGTGGTCGAGGATCCACTTCACTTTGGTGCCGGAGAAGTACGGGTTAATCACCAGACCCGTGGTATGACGGATGTACTCTTCCAGGCCTTCTTTTTTCAGCTTCGAGCAGTAGTCGGCGGTACGCGGGTCCTGCCAGACGATGGCGTTGTAAATCGGCTTGCCGGTTTCTTTGTCCCACACAATGGTGGTTTCACGCTGATTGGTGATACCAATCGCGGCAATTTCGTCAGAGTTAATGTCCGCATGCGCCAGGACTTCGACCAGGGTGGAGCTCTGTGACGCCCAGATATCCATCGGGTCATGCTCAACCCAACCCGCTTTCGGGTAGATTTGCTGGAATTCACGCTGTGATACCGCAACGATATTGGAGTCATGATCCAGAATCACGGCGCGGGAGCTGGTGGTTCCCTGGTCGAGTGCGACAATGTATTTTTTTTCTACGGTCATAATAGGTTCCTGATGGTGTAAGCAATGAGCAGGATTACGCTTTACGCTGTGCAGCGCGCGGTGCTGATTTTTCCTGTTTCTCCACAACCTTACCCGGAAGGTTGTTGGCAATCAGGGCGCGGTAGCCAAAGGCACCGAGGCTTGCACCGATCAGTGGGCCAAAGATCGGAACAAGGAAATACGGAATATCACGGGCACCGGTGAAGGCAACATTACCCCAGCCAGCCACCCAGGCGAACAGCTTAGGTCCGAAATCACGTGCCGGGTTCAGTGCAAAGCCGGTCAGTGGGCCCATTGCGGCGCCGATGATGGCGATAAGGAAACCAATCAGCAGCGGTGCCATCGGGCCACGCGGCAGGCCGTTACCGTCATCGGTCAGTGCCATAATCAATGCCATCATGATAGCGGTAATGACCATTTCAACCAGGAATGCCTGGCCTACGCTGATGTGCGGGTTAGGGTACGTGGAGAAGATGCCCGCGAGGTCGAGACTCTCGACGCTGCCACGTACCATGTGATGTGTCTGTTCGTAATCGAGGAAGAGATTGTGATACAGGCCGTACACCAGCGCTGCGGAGCAGAATGCACCCGCTACCTGTGCGATCGTATAGGGCAGCACTTTACGCCCTTCGAAATTGGCGAATAGCCACAGCGCGACGCTGACGGCGGGGTTCAGGTGAGCACCTGAAATACCCGCGGTCAGATAGACGGCCATCGCAACGGCCAGGCCCCAGACAATACTGATTTCCCAGAGGCCGAAACTGGCTCCGGCAACTTTCATTGCGGCCACGCAGCCAGCACCGAAAAAGATGATCGTGGCAGTGCCGAGAAACTCGGCGATGCACTGCCCCTTAAGTGTACTTGTTGTCTGACTCATGATGAATTCCTGAAGGCGAGGTTAATGGTTTAGCTTCTTAGTTTTGCTTCATCCGTGAATCACCCAAATCTTATGTAGGGCTGTTGTGAATTTATCGTTAACGAGCACAAACGAGAAATAGCGAAATCAAAAATTGTGTTCTGTGTCATAAAAATGAGCGTTTTCGCGTATTTTTGCTTTCCAAAAACGACCTGGTGCGCGTTTGATCGCGTGTGAAATGCGCAATTATTTAACGCTGACCTTACATCAGGAGGGGGAAGATGTTAATGAGACCAGGTATAGACTGAAAATTGTTACAGACTACGCCCTGTAAGGGTTCGCTGCTGGACTTGAGCTGTCGCTCTACTTACAATCGGAGAATCGTTGTTATCCGCGGAATGCCGGTTCATTCCTCACCCCTGCGGCTAGCATCATCAACGCCCTGCGATTAGGAGAGGTTATAGACATGTCATTTGAAGTATTCGAGAAACTGGAAGCGAAAGTGCAGCAGGCGATTGATACCATCACGCTGTTGCAGATGGAAATCGAAGAGCTTAAAGAACAAAACGGTAATTTGAACCAGCAGGTTCAGCAGGCAGCAGGCAGCAGTGATGCGCTGGTGCGTGAAAATCAGCAGTTAAAAGAAGAGCAGCATGTCTGGCAGGATCGTCTGCGGGCTTTGCTGGGAAAAATGGAAGAGGTGTAATGCTGCACCTGGCGTAAAAGCAGGAAGCAAGCAGAAAACGGGTGCCCTGGGGCACCCATTTTATATGTTCGTCTTTATTCGATGTCGAGCGCGTCTTCGGACAGGATCATTCCCGTGTTGTCTGCGTACAGATGATCGCCGGAGAAGAACGTGACGCCACCAAAGTTCACCCGCACGTCGCTTTCACCAATGCCTTCACCTGCAGCCCCGGCAGGAATAGCCGCGATGGCCTGAATGCCGATATCCAGTTCTTCCAGATCATCCACCTGGCGAACAGAACCATACACCACAATGCCTTCCCACTCATTTTGCTGAGCCAGCGTTGCGAGCGCGGCGTCCACCAGCGCACGGCGTACTGAACCACCACCATCAACCAGCAGAACACGACCACGGCCGTTTTCCTCCAGCAAATCATAGAGCAGCCCGTTATCTTCGAAACATTTTACCGTGGTGATTTGCCCGCCAAACGAGGTGCGACCACCAAAGTTTGAGAAAAGCGGTTCAACGACATTCACATCTTCATGGTAGATGTCGCACAGTTCTGAAGTATCGTATTTCATAGGGGTTTCGTCTGTTTGCCGCAGGAGGGCTAAGTATATCGCTTAAAGGCCACTGTTGGCAAAATCATCAATTGTTAAAAATTGCGATGGGTCAAGCACATCGCGTTTAGCTGAACACTAAGCCGATGGCAAACAGGATATTGATCAGCAGGGCTGCTTTAACGGTTTTTTCCAGCATGGGTCGCATCGCCAGTGCACTGGTTTCTCGCAAAATGAAACGTCCCTGCTGCCACAACAGAGGTGCCGCGAGCAGGAATAACCAACCCACCGGACGCAGGCTGACCAGCGCACTGTAGAGAGCAAAGCAGGCCAGTGCGGTGGTTAACAGCACGGCATGATAGCGGCGTGCTCCATGTGCACCCAGGCGAACTGCCAGCGTAAATTTCCCATTCTGCCGGTCGCTGTCGATATCGCGCAGGTTGTTGACGTTCAGTACGGCGGTCGCCAGCAGGCCACAGCCACTGGCGGGCAGCAGCAGCAGCAGATCAATCTGGTGTGTTTGCAGATAGCTACTGCCGATGACCCCCAGCCAGCCAAAGAAGATCATCACAGACAGATCCCCAAGGCCAAGATAGCCATAGGGTTTTTTCCCCACGGTATAAGCGATGGCTGCGACTATCGCCAGCGCGCCCATCGCCACAAAGCCGAGGATATCGGCGGGAGACTGGCAGGCCCGCAGGATCAGTAGCAGGCCACAGCCGGTGGTGATGGCCACGGTCAGCATCAGCGCGATGCGCATCTGCTCTTTGGTGATCGCCCCTTTCTGCATGCCACGCAACGGCCCGATACGCTGCGGCGTATCGCTGCCTTTCAGCGCATCGCCGTAGTCATTCGCCAGGTTAGAGAGGATCTGTAACAGAGTGGTGGTCAGCAGCGCCAGCAGGGCGATGGAGGGGTCAAAATGCCCCTGATGCCACGCCAGAGCGCTACCGGTAATGATCGAGGCACAGGCCAGCGGCAGTGTGCGCAGACGCAGGCTTTCCAACCAGGCTTGGGGCATTGAGAGTGGGGGAGCCAGTTGAGTATTATCCATGACAGGTTGCGCCTCCGATCCGTTTCAGGTCCAGTGCGGCGAGTGCCAGCACGATATCGGTGTCATGGTAAGCGCCTTTTTAACAACGGGAGTTAATCCTGGTCAAGTTGGTGCAGGATATAAAAAAAGGAGGCCGAAGCCTCCTGATGTGTCGAGCCGTTTACTTACAGGATAAAGCGGCTGAGATCTTCGTCAGCCACCAGCTCGTCGAGATGTTTGCCTACATATTCGGCATCAATGGTAATCGACTGGCCATTCAGGTCGCTGGCGTCGTAGGAGATGTCTTCCATCAGACGCTCCAGGACGGTATGCAGACGACGTGCACCGATGTTTTCAGCGGTCTCATTCACCTGCCATGCCGCAGCCGCAATCTTACTGATGCCGTCAGGGGTAAAGTTAATCTCTACGCCTTCCGTGTTCATCAGTGCTTTATATTGCACGGTGATGGAGGCACTTGGCTCTGTGAGGATGCGCTCAAAGTCGTGCGTGGTCAGCGCCTGGAGTTCAACGCGGATAGGCAGACGGCCCTGCAACTCAGGGATCAAGTCTGACGGGCTGGCTACCTGGAATGCGCCGGAAGCGATAAACAGGATGTGGTCAGTTTTTACCATGCCGTGTTTTGTCGACACCGTACAGCCTTCGACCAGCGGCAACAGGTCACGCTGTACGCCTTCGCGAGACACGTCAGGACCGGACGATTCACCCCGTTTACAGACTTTGTCGATCTCATCGATAAACACGATACCGTGCTGTTCAACCGCGTCGATCGCTTCCTGCTTCAGCTCTTCCGGGTTCACCAGCTTGGCGGCTTCTTCTTCCACCAGCAGTTTCATCGCCTCTTTGATTTTCAGCTTACGAGGTTTCTGTTTCTGGCCGCCGAGGTTCTGGAACATCGACTGGAGCTGGCTGGTCATCTCTTCCATGCCTGGAGGTGCCATGATTTCTACGCCACCGGATACGGCAGCCAGATCGATTTCGATCTCTTTGTCATCCAACTGGCCTTCACGCAGTTTCTTGCGGAAAGACTGGCGTGCAGTAGAAGGCTCGGGTGCCGCTTCATTCTGGCCCCAGTTGTTTTTGGCCGGTGGGATCAGCACATCGAGGATGCGTTCTTCTGCCAACTCTTCAGCACGGTAGCGATATTTCTCAATCGCCTGTGAGCGCACCATTTTAATCGCAGAATCGGTCAGATCGCGGATAATCGAATCCACTTCTTTACCCACATAGCCCACTTCGGTGAACTTGGTCGCTTCCACTTTGATGAAGGGAGCGTTAGCCAGTTTTGCCAGGCGGCGGGCAATTTCCGTTTTACCGACCCCGGTTGGGCCGATCATCAGAATGTTTTTTGGCGTCACTTCATGACGTAACTCTTCGTCCAGTTGCATCCGGCGCCAGCGGTTACGCAGCGCGATGGCGACGGCGCGTTTGGCGCCATCCTGGCCGATGATAAATCTGTTCAGTTCGCTGACAATCTCGCGCGGAGTCATAGCAGACATAAATTAGGATCCTTACGCTTTAGACGGTAATGCTTCGATGGTGAGGTTATGGTTGGTATAGATGCAGATATCACCTGCAATACCTAGCGCTTTTTCCACGATGTCGCGTGCGCCGATATCGGTGTTTTCCAGCAGCGCACGGGCTGCTGCCTGAGCGTATGGACCGCCTGAACCGATAGCAATTAAGTCGTTTTCTGGCTGGATGACATCCCCGTTACCGGTAATGATCAGCGAGGCATTTTCATCGGCCACGGCCAGCAGTGCTTCAAGTTTGCGCAGCATACGGTCGGTGCGCCAGTCTTTTGCCAGTTCGACGGCGGCTTTCACCAGATGACCCTGGTGCATTTCCAGTTTGCGTTCAAAAAGTTCAAACAGAGTGAAGGCATCGGCGGTACCGCCCGCAAAGCCCGCAATGACTTTGTCATTGTAGAGACGACGCACTTTTTTGACGTTGCCTTTCATCACGGTATTGCCGAGGGTAGCCTGGCCATCACCGCCAATTACTACCTGGCCGTTGCGTCGTACACTTACTATTGTTGTCACGGGCAGACCCCTTATTGCAGTCGGAAGATGACCCCGCACGTTTTGTACGGGGTACTGATGCAATCAGATATGGGGCGGGTTTGAGGGGTTTCAACCCCCGATGGACAGAGGAATACAATTTGAGTGGCCGGAACCACGCAGGCGTTTTAGCGTGCTGTCGGCCGCACTGCGGTTGTTATACGGTCCGATAACGACACGATTCCAGCCACCGCCGGTCGTGATCCTGCTTTCAAATCCTTCAAAAGCTAACTGAGCACGAATGGACTCGGCCTGGTCGGTACCTTTGAAGGAGCCACACTGCACCATCCAGCGCTGCGCGCTCTCTTTTTCCGCTTCTTTTGGCTTGGTTTCCACTTTCGGCTGCGCGGCAATTTCCGGTTTCGGCTGGCGAACAGGTTCGCGGGTGACCGGAGTTATCGGCGCCGGGCGCGGTGTCTGAGTTTGAGTCTGTGGCTGCGTGCGCGGCTGCGTTTGCTGCTGCGGCATACGCGACTGCTGCTGAAGCTGGCCCTGCTGCTGCTGACGTTGAATGGTCTGCTGGCGCTGCGCCGGCGTTTGTTCATTCCACGGCACTTCGTTGAGCTGAGTAGGTTGCTGGCGCATATCGGCCTGCATCTGGTCCAGTAGCTGACGCTGTTCATCGGTTAACTGGGTCTGGGAATGTGCTTCGCCCCCTGACGTCGGTTCTGTAGGCGTAGGAACGCCAAGCTGACGGTTCTCCAGCTCTTTGATATAGCGCCAGCGTTCTTCCGGTTTGGGTGGCAGGCCATTGCCGGTCGCCTTGTGGTCAGGGATCACTGGTGTATCTTCTTTTTTATGATGCGCGATAAACCACAAGCCACCAATAAAGGTGACCAGAACGGCAACCGCCAGCACTATCATGATTTTTGATACACCGGACCCACTGCTGCGCTTCTTGCTGCGACTGTTGGTATTTTTGCGACGCGTCCCTGTCGAACGCCCGCGGCCTACATAATCTTTTTGTGCCACTATCGTTCCGCTAATAATCGATGAAGGTAAGGCCGGGCTAAAAGAGTGAAAATGTGTACCCGATGATAGCCCGCCATGTTACTGAAGGGCCGGAAGTTTGACCAGCAGCGATCTTACTAAGAATCCGCTGATTTTTGCCCAAAAGCAGGCATGGCGTGCTACCCGCTATCTGGGAAAAATCAATCTTCGTCGCGCAGGGAGGGCGCGGTGCTCCCGCGAATTTTCAGCTCGAAGTCCAGCAGGCGTGAACCATTGCTGACCATCCTGCCCTGCAACTGCTCCAGCAAGAGTAGCATCGCTTCGCGACCTATGTTGAAACGCGGCTGGGCAACGGTGGTTAATTGCGGATCGCTGTAGCGTGACAGTTCGATATCATCGAAGCCGATGATTGACAGATCTTTTGGTACGCGCAGGCCCATATTCTTCGCCTGTGACATCGCACCCAGTGCGATGATATCGCTATGACAGAACAAGGCATCGGGCGGTTTCGGCAGGGTCATCAGATGTTTCATCGCCTGCGAACCGGCATCGAAGGTGAAGTCACCCCGCACGATATAGGTCGGGTCGACCGCCATGCCGTGACGGCGCAGAGCCTGAATATAGCCCTGCAGGCGATACTGGCACAGCGGCATCTCTTCCGGGCCGGAGATGCAGGCAATGCGGCGATGTCCGAGCTTTTGCAGGTGGTTAACGGCTTCAAAGGCTGCCGTCAGATTATCGATATGGACCGTTGGCAGTTCCAGCTCCGGTGCAAACTCATTGGCCATAACCATTGGCGGCAGATTACGTTGCTCTTCCACTCCGGTGTCAAAAGGGACATTGGAGCCAAGCAGCACCATGCCGTCGATCTGGCGGGTCAGCATCAGATTAAGAAAGGATTTTTCCTGTTGGTTCTGGTGAGCACAGTCGCCAATCAGTACCAGATACCCTTCAGCCGCCGCCACGACTTCAATGCCACGAATAATTTCACTGAAAAATGGGTCGCAGATATCTGGCACAATCACCAGTACGGTCCGTGATTCACTGCGTCGCGCGCTGCGCGTCATTGAATGCGGGGAGTAGCCGACGGCGATCACCGCCTGTTCAACCTTATAGCGTGTTGCAGCAGAGACCTTTTCCGGATTCATCAGGGCGCGGGAAACCGTCGCCGTTGATACGCCGGCTTTTTCAGCCACGTTTTTCATGGTCACCACGGATGTGTCTTGATTCTGCTCCAACGCTTTTCTCCTCACGCCAGCCCCTGAGCCGACCTGACCAACTAATAACGATGTATTGTCCGGCGACTCAACATGTCGCTTGCGGTGAACGCCCCCGCATTCTTAACAGATATGCGAGGTGGCTGTTACTTAATTTGCATAAAAATTGTGACTTGTGCGACTTTTTTCGATCCAGTGCGCAACTTTGCAGGCAATCGATTACGTTGTCAGCTTTCTGTCGGGTCGATATCTAACGTCCATTTCACCTTACGGGCCTGAGGCAGTGTTGAGATCAGGGGCAAGCTGGATTTAATCAGGCGCTGCAAGACGGCGCGCGAAGGATGTTGAAGCAGGAGCTGCCAGCGATACCGGCCACTGCGTTTTGCCTGCAATGCCGGAACCGGGCCCATGACCCAGAATGATTCACTGTTAAGTGGGCTGGCTTCGAGCAAATTGCGCAGCTGCTGCAGGAAGAGGTTGGCCTGCTGGTTGTCGTGATCCTCTGCACGAAACAGAGCGTGGCTGGTGAACGGTGGCAGGAACACGCTGTTGCGCTCGCTGAGTGCCTGGTGGGCGAAGGCATCGTAACCCTGATGCATCAGGGTTTGCAGCAGGGGATGTTCCGGATGATGGGTCTGCAACAATACTTCCCCCTGTTTACCGGCACGGCCTGCTCGCCCCGCGACCTGGGTATACAGCTGAGCAAAGCGCTCGGCCGAACGAAAGTCTGCCGAGAACAGCGCGCCATCGACGTCCAGTAGTGACACCAGCGTGACATCCGGGAAATGGTGGCCTTTCGCCAGCATTTGCGTTCCGACCAGAATGCGCGCCCCGCCGCGATGAACCTCAGCCAGTTGCTGCTCAAGCGCCCCTTTACGGCTGGTGGTATCGCGGTCGATACGCGTCAGGGGGACGCCCGGGAACAGCTCACTAATATTGTGTTCGAGCTGTTCGGTTCCCAACCCAACCGGCACCAGATGCGTGGAACCGCACTGCGGGCACTGATGGGGAACCGGACGCTGGCTGTCACAGTGATGGCAGCGCAGTTGGCGCTGATGCTGGTGCAGGGTGTAGTAACGGTCACAGCGCTGGCATTCGGCAATCCAGCCGCATTCATGGCACAGCAGCGTTGGCGAGAAACCACGACGGTTGAGGAACAACAGCACCTGGTTATCGGCTTTAAGATGCTGGCCAATTTTCTTAATCAGCATCGGAGACAGGCCACCCTGAAGCTTGACGCCTTTCAGGTCGACCAGCAGCTGTGTGGCTTTGGTGGCATTTCCGGCGCGTTTGCTGAGGTTAAGCTGGCGATATTTACCGGACTGAACGTTTTGCAGGGTTTCCAGCGCTGGGGTCGCTGAGCCCATCACGATTGGAATATTTTCCTGACGGGCACGAAACACCGCCAGATCGCGTGCGTGATAGCGCCAGCCTTCCTGCTGTTTGTAAGAGCTGTCATGCTCTTCATCAATAATGATGGCGCCCAGACGGGCAAACGGCGTGAAGAGGGAAGAGCGGGTGCCAATCACAATGGCTGTTTCGCCACTGCGCGCGCGCAGCCATACGGCGAGGCGTTCGCTGTCGTTCAGCCCGGAATGCAGCACATCCACCGGGGCGCTAAAGCGCTCACGAAAGCGGGCGATGGTTTGCGGTGTCAGACCGATTTCTGGCACCAGCACCAGCACCTGGCGGCCGTTGGCCAGAATGTTTTCCAGAACGCTGAGATAAACCTCAGTTTTACCCGATCCGGTGATCCCCGCGAGTAACCAGGCAGAAAACTGATCGTCGGCACTGCGTATGGCTCCCACGGCGGTCGCTTGTTCAGTATTGAGCCGCAGACGTTCGCCCTTCACCGTATAATTTTCCCGCCAGTCCTGGTGGGCACGTGGCTGGGCGCGCAGCTCACACAGGCCTTTCGCCCGCAGCGCTTGCAGTGTGGCCTCAGTGATGTCGTGCTGGCTGACTTCATGGCGATACAGCCCGCTGTGTCGCAGCGCAGCCAGTGCCTGCTGCTGTTTTGGGGCACGTTTGAGGCTTTCCGGTGCGGTCGCTTTGCCTTCTTCTGTCATCAGCCATTGCCAGAGAGGGGCTTCTTCGGCGGGTTTGCCCTGACGCAGTAGCACGGGCATGGCGTGGAACAGCACTTCACCCAGTGGATAATGATAATAATCAGCAGCCCATAGCAGGATGCGCCACAAGGAGGCGGGGTACAGTGAGTCGCTATCTAACACCTCATGCACGCTTTTTAGCTGGTCGAGGGGGAAATCGCTGTGTTCAACAATGCCGACAACCACGCCGATCGCCTTGCGCTTACCAAAAGGCACGCTGACGCGCCCACCGACCACGGCATGGCTGAGGTGAGGTGGCAACAGATAATCAAAGTTGCGGGCAAGCGGAACGGGTAGCGCGACCTGAACAACGGGCATGGATTCATCCGGGTGAAAAACAGGGCCAGTTAGTGTACACTGTGTCGTCCGGAATGTGCGGATCCGATTGCGGCGGCTGTTTAATTTCTGTATAGTTCGCCGCCGTTGGTATGGCATTTTGGTATCAACTTCACTTGAAATATTAATCTTCGTGTGGTGCCGGTGCAGGAGTGATCCTGGCGCGGGAGAGCGACACGGCCTTAACTGAGGTTTTCCCATGAAAAAAGGTATTCACCCTAATTACGCTGAAGTTACTGCTAAATGTTCTTGCGGTAATGAAATCAAAACCCGCTCTACCGTGGGTCACGACCTGAACCTGGACGTGTGTGGCAACTGCCACCCGTTCTACACCGGTAAGCAGCGTGATGTTGCTAGCGGCGGCCGTGTGGATCGCTTCAACAAGCGTTTCAGCATCCCAGGCGCTAAATAAGCACCCTGAAAGAAACGGTTACCGTTTCGGATGTAAAAAAAACCCAGCCTCTGGCTGGGTTTTTTTATGCCTGCTTATCGGGAAGCGGCGGTGTGTAATATGCGGGGCTATCGGGTAACCCGGCAGGCCCTGATGTGACATCAGGTGCCTGACCGGATAACCGAACGGTTTAGTATTCCCAGGTCTCAGGATCGACGCCCATTGCACGCATGATCGCTTTTGCTTCCTCGGGAATTTCGTCACTGCGTTCTTTGCGCAGGTCAACATCATCCGGCAGAGGCTGGCCGGTAAATGCATGCAGAAATGCTTCGCACAGCAGTTCGCTGTTGGTGGCATGACGCAAGTTATTAACCTGGCGGCGGGTGCGCTCATCGGTCAAAATCTTTAATACTTTCAACGGAATGGATACCGTGATTTTTTTAACCTGCTCGCTTTTTTTACCGTGCTCAGCGTAAGGGCTGATATATTCGCCGTTCCATTCAGCCATGAGTTACCTTAATCATATTAAATGTAGAATTGCCGAAATTTGGCTAATTATGCCCGAAGTCGATGGCTATCACACCGGGATGGCACAACTTTCTCTGGGGTATATCGACATAATTCTAACGGTTATTGACGCATTGCTCAATCTATACGCAAAGACATTTAGATGTCCAGATGTATTGACGTCTATCTCGCTGCTGTTTACTCTATCAGTCTTATCTTATTAACCAGCAGGAAGTTATGCACCATGACGCGTAAACAGGCAACCATCGCAGTACGTAGCGGTTTGAATGATGACGAGCAATATGGCTGCGTTGTCCCACCGATTCATCTCTCCAGCACCTATAACTTTACCGACTTCAATGAGCCGCGCGCTCATGACTACTCACGTCGCGGCAACCCGACGCGTGATGTCGTGCAACGTGCGCTGGCAGAGCTGGAAGGGGGCGCTGGTGCAGTGATGACCAATACGGGCATGTCTGCCATCCATCTGGTGTGTACCGTATTCCTGAAACCCGGCGACCTGCTGGTGGCGCCGCATGACTGTTACGGCGGCAGTTACCGTCTGTTCGATAGCCTGAGCAAACGCGGTGCGTATCGCGTGAAGTTTGTTGACCAGGGCGATGAGGCTGCTTTACAGGCGGCGCTGGCTGAGAAACCTAAGCTGGTACTGATTGAAAGCCCGAGCAACCCGCTGCTGCGTGTGGTGGATATTGCGTCGATCACCCAGGCTGCGGCAGAAGCTGGCGCGATTAGCGTGGTGGACAATACCTTCCTCAGCCCGGCTTTACAGAATCCGCTGGCGCTGGGTGCTGACCTGGTGATTCACTCCTGTACCAAATACCTTAACGGTCACTCCGATGTGGTGGCCGGTGCTGTTGTTGCCAAAGACCCGCAGCATGTGACTGAACTGGCCTGGTGGGCGAACAATATTGGTGTGACCGGTGGCGCATTTGACAGCTATCTGCTGTTGCGCGGCATGCGTACACTGGCCCCGCGTATGGCGGCGGCACAGCGTAATGCGCTGGCGATTGTCGATTATCTGAAACAACAACCGCTGGTGAAAAAGCTGTATCATCCTTCCCTGCCGGAAAATGCCGGACATCAGTTTGCGGTACGTCAGCAAAAAGGCTTTGGCGCCATGCTAAGTTTTGAGCTGAACGGTGATGAGGCAACGCTGCGTCGTTTCCTGAAAGCGTTGGAATTATTCACACTGGCGGAATCGCTGGGCGGCGTCGAAAGCCTGATTTCCCACACCGCAACCATGACCCATGCGGGCATGTCTGCTGAAGCGCGTGCGGCAGCGGGGATTTCGGAGACGCTGCTGCGTATTTCGGTGGGAATTGAAGATCACGAAGATTTAATCGCCGATCTGGATAATGCATTCCGGATCGCGGCCAAGAGGTAAGCATGAGTTATTCAGCAGTGGCAGGGGCAGACAGTTCGCGGCAGTTACATAAATTTGGTGGCAGTAGCCTGGCCGATGCCAAATGCTACCTGCGTGTTGCCGGGATCATGGCAGAGTACAGCCAGCCGGGTGACCTGATGGTGGTCTCGGCAGCCGGCAGTACCACTAACCAGCTGATTAGTTGGCTTAAGCTGAGTCAGAATGATCGGTTGTCTGCGCACCAGGTGCAACAGGCATTACGCCGTTATCAGAGTGAGCTGATTAGCAGTCTGTTACCGTCGGATGTCGCTGAACCGCTGATTGCTGAGTTTATTCATGACCTCGAAAAACTGGCCGTCCTGCTGGATAACAAAATCACTGATGCAGTTTATGCACAAGTCGTGGGGCACGGTGAAATCTGGTCGGCACGTCTGATGTCAGCGGTACTGAACCAGCGGGATATTCACGCAGGCTGGCTGGATGCTCGCGATTTTTTACGCGCCGAACGTGCCGCACAGCCGCAGGTGGATGAAGCGAAGTCACAGCCGCTGTTACAGCAGTTGATGGCGCAGCGTCCTGAACAGCGTTTGGTGGTCACTGGTTTTATCTGCGCAAATGATGCGGGTGAAACGGTGCTGTTGGGGCGTAACGGCAGTGACTATTCTGCAACGCAGATCGGTGCGCTGGCCGGTGTGACACGCGTGACCATCTGGAGTGACGTGGCTGGCGTGTACAGTGCTGACCCGCGTAAAGTGAAAGATGCGTGTTTGCTGCCGCTGCTGCGTCTGGATGAAGCCAGTGAGCTGGCACGTCTGGCGGCTCCGGTCCTGCATACGCGTACGCTTCAGCCGGTTTCAGGCAGCGATATCGATCTGCAACTGCGTTGCAGCTATCAGCCAGAACAGGGATCAACACGTATTGAACGCGTGCTGGCTTCAGGCACCGGGGCGCGTATCGTGACCAGCCATGATGATGTTTGTCTGATCGAATTCCATGTACCTGCACAGCATGATTTTGCCGCGCGGCATAAAGAGATCGATCAGCTACTGAAGCGTGCACAGGTTCGTCCGCTGGCAACCGGCGTCCATCCTGACCGTAATCTGTTACAGCTGTGCTACACCTCGGAAGTGGTAAACAGTGCCCTGACTCTGCTGGAGGATGCTGGATTACCGGGGCGTTTGCAGCTGCGTGAAGGCATGGCAATGGTGGCGATGGTGGGGGCAGGCGTTTGCCGTAACCCGCTACACAGTCACCGTTTCTGGCAGCAGATGAAAGATCAGCCGGTGGAATTTATCTGCCAGTCACAGGAAGGCATCAGCCTGGTGGCGGTGCTGCGCGTCGGGCCGACGGAACATCTTATCCGGGGCCTGCATCAGACGCTGTTCCGTGCGGAGAAGCAGGTAGGCCTGGTGCTGTTTGGCAAAGGCAACATCGGTTCCCGCTGGCTGGAGCTGTTTGCCCGTGAGCAGGAAACCCTTTCTGCGCGCACCGGGTTTGAATTTATTCTTGCCGGAGTGGTGGACAGCCGCCGCAGTCTGTTGAGTTACGACGGGCTGGATGCCAGCCGCGCGCTGGCCTTCTTTGAAGAGGAAGCGGTAGAGCAGGACCAGGAGTCGTTGTTCCTGTGGATGCGCGCTCATCCGTTTGACGATCTGGTGGTGCTGGATGTGACCGCCAGTGAAACGCTGGCTGCGCAGTACTTAGATTTCGCCAGCTACGGTTTCCACGTGATTGGTGCGAACAAAGTGGCAGGCGCGGCCAGTAGCAATAGCTATCGCCAGATCCGCGATGCGTTTGCGAAAACCGGGCGCCACTGGTTGTATAACGCCACGGTCGGTGCCGGGTTGCCGGTAAACCACACGGTGCGCGATCTGCGTGAAAGCGGTGACAGCATTTTGTCGATCAGCGGTATCTTCTCCGGCACGCTCTCGTGGCTGTTCCTGCAATTTGATGGCACGGTGCCCTTTACCGAACTGGTGGATCAGGCGTGGCAGCAGGGTCTGACTGAACCCGATCCGCGTGTCGACCTCTCCGGCCAGGATGTGATGCGTAAGCTGGTGATTCTGGCGCGTGAGGCGGGCTACGATATTGAACCTGACCAGGTACGCGTTGAGTCGCTGGTTCCCGCCAGCTACCAGTCGGGATCGGTGGATGACTTCTTTGAGAATGCCGATGAGTTGAATGACCAGATGGTCCAGCGCTTTGAAGCCGCTCAGGAACTGGGACTGGTACTGCGCTACGTCGCACGTTTCGATGCCAACGGCAAAGCGCGTGTTGGCGTGGAAGCCGTGCGTGACGATCATCCGCTGGCGGCGCTGTTGCCGTGTGATAACGTGTTCGCTATCGAAAGCCGCTGGTATCGCGATAATCCCCTGGTGATCCGTGGGCCAGGTGCAGGGCGCGATGTCACTGCCGGAGCCATTCAGTCGGATCTCAACCGCCTGGCACAGTTGCTGTAATCTCCTCCTCATTTGGGCCAGGCATGCCTGGCCCCTTCGCCACACCACACCATCATGAAATTCCCTCATCTTTGTTGAGGATTTGTCACGCCAGGCCATCATTTATCTGTTGACTGAATAACCAATTTCCGTCATTTTGAATGTCTGGACGTCTAAACGGATAGACGTTCAAGGTAGCGAGCCATCTTCAGCAGCGATCGATGAGGTAAAGGGTATGAGTTTTTTCCACGCAAACCAGCGCGAAGCATTGAACCAAAGTCTTGCCGAAATCAGCGGGCAAATTAACGTTTCCTTTGAGTTCTTTCCGCCGCGTACCAGTGAAATGGAAGACACCCTGTGGAGCTCAATCGATCGCCTTAGCAGCCTGAAGCCAAAATTCGTTTCGGTCACCTACGGTGCCAACTCAGGTGAACGTGACCGTACCCACAGCATTATCAAAGGCATTAAAGACCGCACCGGTCTGGAAGCCGCCCCACATCTGACCTGTGTTGATGCTACCCGCGATGAACTGCGCGCCATTGCCCAGGATTACTGGGACAACGGCATCCGTCATATTGTGGCGCTGCGCGGTGACCTGCCGCCGGGCGGTGGCAAGCCGGAAATGTACGGGGCTGACCTGGTCGCCTTGCTGAAAGAAGTGGGTGATTTCGATATTTCTGTCGCGGCCTACCCGGAAGTGCATCCGGAAGCGAAAAGCGCACAGGCCGACCTGATCAACCTGAAACGTAAAATTGATGCCGGCGCGAACCGCGCGATCACTCAGTTCTTCTTTGATGTAGAAAGTTACCTGCGTTTTCGTGACCGTTGCGTGTCTACCGGTATTGATGTTGAGATTGTCCCGGGTATTCTGCCGGTGTCGAACTTTAAGCAGTTGCAGCGCTTTGCCACCATGACTAACGTGCGCGTACCGGGCTGGATGACCAGCATGTTTGAAGGACTGGATAACGACCCGGAAACCCGCAAAATGGTGGGTGCCAATGTCGCGATGGATATGGTGAAGATCCTCAGCCGCGAAGGGGTGAAAGATTTCCATTTCTACACGCTGAACCGTGCCGAAATGAGCTATGCCATTTGCCATACGCTGGGCGTACGCCCGGGGGCGCAGATCATCGCCTGAGAGGGGCGGCACAAACAGAAAAAGGACGCGAAAGCGTCCTTTTTTGATCGTGGCGGGCGAACATCTGTAGGGGCCGATCATTTTTTCCGATCGGCCCGTGAGGCCAGATTAACCGGTATTACGCATCCCTGCCGCCACCCCGGCAATCGTCACCATCAGTGCCTGCTCAACGCGGGCATCCGGCTCTGCGCCTTCTGCTTCCTGCTGGCGTGAACGATGTAACAGTTCGGCCTGCAATACGTTCAGTGGGTCAGTGTAGACGTTACGTAGCGCAATCGATTCGGCAATCCACGGCTGGTCGGCCATCAGATGGGAATCGTTGGCGATGGTCAGCACCGCTTTAATATCGGAGTCCAGCTGGTCACGTAGCTGTTTGCCCAGTGCCCACAGCGACTTATCGACCAGGCGCTGATCGTAGTACTCCGCCAGCCACAGGTCGGCTTTCGAGAACACCATTTCCAGCATCCCCAGGCGGGTAGAGAAGAAGGGCCAGTCACGACACATGGTCTCCAGCGTTTCCTGATGACCATCTTCCATCGCTTTCTGCAATGCGGCACCGGCACCTAACCAGGCAGGCAGCATCAGGCGGTTTTGCGTCCAGGCGAAGATCCACGGAATGGCGCGCAGTGATTCGACACCCCCCGTCGGACGACGTTTAGCCGGACGCGAACCCAGGGGTAATTTGGCCAGCTCCAGCTCCGGTGTGGCGGAGCGGAAGTACGGCACGAAATCGGCGTGTTCACGCACATAGCCACGATACATTTTGCAGGAAACATCAGAGAGCTGATCCATGATGCTGTTCCACTCTGCTTTCGGCTCCGGTGGTGGCAGCAGGTTAGCTTCGAGGATCGCGCCGGTGTACAGCGACAGGCTGCTGATGGTGACTTCTGGCAGGCCGTATTTGAAGCGGATCATCTCACCCTGTTCGGTGACACGCAGGCCACCTTTCAGGCTGCCCGGAGGCTGAGACAGCAATGCCGCATGCGCTGGCGCACCACCACGGCCGATTGAGCCACCGCGTCCATGGAACAGCGTCAGGGTGATACCCGCTTTCTCGCAGGTTTTGATCAGTGCATCCTGGGCCTGGTATTGTGCCCAGCTTGCTGCCATCACGCCCGCATCTTTCGCGGAGTCAGAATAGCCAATCATCACCATCTGTTTGCCCTGAATCAGGCCGCGATACCAGTCAATGTTGAGCAGCTGGCTCATCACGTCGTTGGCGTTATTCAGGTCATCGAGGGTCTCAAACAGCGGTGCGACCGGCATGGCGTAAGTAATGCCCGCTTCTTTCAGCAGCAGGTGAACCGCCAGCACGTCTGACGGCGTTTTCGCCATCGAGATCACATAGGCAGCAATCGAACCCTGAGGCACTTCTGCGGCCACGCGGCAGGTATCCAGCACTTCTTTGGTGTCGGCGCTGGGTTCCCACTGGCGCGGCATCAACGGACGCTTGGAATTCAGTTCACGGATCAGGAAGGCCTGTTTGTCGGCCTCTGACCAGCTTTCATAGTCGCCAAGACCGAGGTAACGGGTGATCTCTGCAATGGCTTCAGTGTGGCGGGTACTCTCCTGGCGCAGGTCAATACGCACCAGTGGAACGCCAAAGCACTTCACGCGGCGCAGGGTATCAAGAAGCTGACCGTTCGCGATGATGCCCATGCCACACGCCTGCAGTGACTGGTAGCAGGTGTACAGTGGTTCCCACAGCTGGTCGTTGGAGATCAGTAAATTGGCCGGGCGTGGTAAGCGCTCGCCCTTCAGGCGGCGTTCGAGATAAGCCTGAGTGCTCATCAGCTGGCCACGGAGGTTTTTCATGATCTCGCGGTAAGGTTCCAGGGCTTCCGGGTTACCACACAGCTCACGGACTTCTGGCGTACATTCAGACATCGACAGCTCAGAAACCAACACGGCGATATCACGCAGGAACAGGTCGGTCGCTTTCCAGCGGCTCAGTTGTAAAACATGGCGAGTGATGTCGGCCGTGACGTTCGGGTTGCCGTCGCGGTCGCCGCCCATCCAGGAGGTAAATTTCACGGGGACAAAATCAACCGGCAGGGTGTAACCAAAAGCGGCTTCAACCTGTTCGTTTAGCTCGCGCAGGAAGTGAGGAACACCTTCCCACAGGCTGTTTTCGACGACCGCAAAGCCCCATTTAGCTTCATCGACCGGTGTCGGGCGGTATTTACGAATTTCATCGGTATGCCAGGCCTGTGCAACCAGCTGACGCAGGCGGCGCATGATCTTGCCGTGGTCATAATCAGACAGGTCATTGTGATCCAGCTGTTGCAGGCAGGTATTCACTTCTACCAGCTTATGGATCAAGGTGCGGCGGGTGATTTCAGTCGGGTGCGCGGTCAGAACAAGTTCAAGCGACAGGGACTCAATAGCTTCACGAACGGCGGCTTCGGTCAGGTCCGGCTGCTGCTTCAGGCGTTCAAACGTCTTTGCCAAGAGCTCCGGGTGATTCGCACCTTCGCCTTTTGGCGAAATGGTGTGGTACTGCTCGGCCACGTTGGTCAGGTTGAGGAACTGGCTGAAAGCGCGGGCAACCGGCAACAGTTCGTCATTGGACAGATTTTGCAGCGTGGAGAGCAACTCTTGACGGTGGGCATCATTTCCCGCACGTGATGACTTAGAGAGCTTACGGATGGTTTCTACCTGGTCCAGGATGTTCTCTCCCAGTGCATCCTTAATCGTATCCCCGAGCAGTTTGCCGAGCATACTGACATTACTTCGCATTGCGGAATATTGTTCGTTCATATGACCCCTGACACCCTTCTTGTATTTGTAACTTTAATATCCGTCATACTTGAAGCTGCAACTACGTTGGCTGCTCTCACTCACCCGAATCACTGACTAATGTAAGCTCATCGGGACTCGCTCTTTTGCCGCCTTGCTGCAACTTCAACTATTTTGGCTATAAATAACCCTTGTGGGCATAACTTAGCCTTTTATCTAGCCACGTTAGCAACCATTCGTCAATTGACTTAAATTTGCCGCATCGTGACGCTAAATAGCGGGAATTTATGAAATTTAATTACAACGGAGTGAGATAAGTTATTCTTATCAACCAGAATAATTGAAATCGGTGGCAAACGGCTGTTTTGGCAGTCATTTACCCCCTTTTTTACTCAGTGATGGCAAAAATGATGCACCACCTGGGCGATTAACTCCCGGGTAGGTTTGATAAATGCCGTGTCAATAAATTCATCCGGCTGGTGTGCCTGATCGATCGATCCTGGGCCTAAAACCAGCGTCGGGCAGATTTCCTGAATAAATGGCGCCTCGGTACAGTAGTTCACTACTTCCGTTTCTGTCCCCAGCAATTTCTCCACGACCTGTACCAGCTGATGCTCGCGCGGGCACTCATAACCCGGGATCGGGGGATGCAGTTCACCCACGGTCAGGCGGCCTGGCCAGCGCGCACTGACGGGTGCCAGCGCTTCATTCAGCAAACCGTCAAGGTCGCTTAACGTCAGGCCTGGCAGTGGGCGGATATCCATATGCAATTCACAACAGGCGCAGATACGGTTGGCAGCGTCGCCACCGTTGATGTGGCCAAAGTTCATGGTCGGATAGGGAATGGCGAATCCGTCATGGTGGTAGCGCGTTTTTAGCGTATTACGCAGTTCCATCAGTTGGGTAATCGACTCGTGCATCAGCTCAATGGCGTTGACGCCGCGTCCTGGATCGCTTGAGTGGCCGGACTGGCCCTGAATGCGAATCACATTGGAGAGATGGCCTTTGTGGGCGCGAACGGGTTTCAGTGAGGTGGGTTCACCGATAATGGCGCAGTCCGGGCGCAGGCTGGTGGTTTCTGAGAAAAACTTCGCGCCTGCCATCGTGGTTTCTTCGTCAGCGGTGGCGAGGATATACAGCGGTTTTTTCAGCGTTGAAACGTCAATATCACGCAGGGTATCTAAAATGAAGGCGAAGAAGCCTTTCATATCGGCGGTGCCCAGACCGTACAGTTTGTTGTCGTGCTCGGTCAGGGTAAAGGGATCGCGCGTCCAGCGGCCATCGTCGAAGGGAACGGTATCGGTATGACCCGCCAGCAGCAGCCCGCCGGCGCCGTGGCCGCTCTTCGCCAGCATATTGAATTTGTTGCGCGTACCGGGAACGGGTTGGACTTCCACGCTGAAGCCAATATCGCGGAACCAGCCGGCCAGTAAATTGATTAAAGTCTGATTACTCTGATCGAGCGCGCTGTCGGTTGCGCTGATTGATGGTGTAGCAATCAACTGGCGGTAAATCTCGATAAAAGGGGGTAATTTTGTCTTCACTGTTGACAGTCCTTGAGTTAGGATAGTATCAATATTCATGCATTAATAGTGAATAAAAATACATTAACGACGACCGGATGGAAACCGATAAATTTGTCTTCCACGGTAGCAGTTCAACAGGCGTTTTGGCAGCCCTGAAGCGCAATGACTCACAGTGAGCGAGTGACTTTCATGACAAATCCGTTAATTATCAAGTTGGGTGGTGTGTTGCTGGACAGCGAAGAAGCGCTGGAGCGGCTGTTTGACGCCCTGGTGACCTACCGTGCTGCCCACCAACGCCCACTGCTGATTGTTCACGGTGGTGGCTGCCTGGTGGATGAGCTGATGACTAAGCTTGCGCTGCCGGTGAAGAAGAAAAACGGCCTGCGCGTGACACCTGCCGATCAGATTGACATTATTACCGGTGCACTGGCCGGGACGGCGAACAAAACCCTGCTGGCCTGGTCGAAAAAACATGGCATTGATGCCGTTGGTCTGTGCCTCGGTGACGGCGGAAGCGTCAATGTAGCGCAGTTTGATGATGAACTTGGGCACGTGGGCCTGGCAACGCCGGGATCGCCACGGCTGATCGCCACACTGCTGGAGGCGGGTTATCTGCCAGTAGTGAGTTCGATTGGTATTACTCAGGATGGCCTGCTGATGAACGTTAACGCCGATCAGGCCGCGACGGCGCTGGCCGCCACTCTGGGTGCAGACCTGATTCTGCTCTCTGACGTTAGTGGTATTCTCGATGCCAATAAACAGCGCATCGCCGAGATGACGGCAGAGAAAGCAGAACAGCTGATTGCTGATGGTGTGATCACTGACGGCATGATCGTCAAGGTGAATGCCGCACTGGACGCTGCCCGTACCCTGGGCCGTCCGGTAGATATTGCCAGCTGGCGCCATGCTGAACAGCTGCCAGCCCTGTTTAACGGTGTGTCTATTGGCACCCGTATCCTCGCTTAATTATAAACCTTTCCCGAAAAATTTCGGGTTGCAGCAAGGCGGCGACGGAATGAATCCCCGGGAGCTTAGTTCACTAAGTGACTGGGGTGAGTGTAGGAAGCCAACGTAGTTGCAGCGTGAAAGATGATGGGAAATTGAAGGAAGAGACAATGCAAGATAAAAGCATCAAGAAAATCGTACTGGCTTACTCCGGCGGTCTGGATACTTCGGCCATTATTCCGTGGCTGAAAGAGAACTACGGCGGCTGTGAAGTGGTGGCATTCGTGGCCGATATCGGTCAGGAACGTGGCGATCTGGAAGGTGTAGAGCAGAAAGCGCTGCAATCCGGTGCATCTGAATGCCACGTTGTGGACCTGCGTGAAGAGTTCATCAGCGAGTACGTGTATCCGGTGCTTCAGACCGGTGCCCTGTATGAAGGCACCTACCTGCTGGGGACGTCAATGGCGCGCCCAATTATCGCTAAAGCTCAGGTTGAGCTGGCACTGAAAGTGGGGGCAGATGCACTGTGCCACGGCGCAACCGGTAAAGGTAACGACCAGGTGCGTTTCGAAACCACCTATACCGCACTGGCTCCGCAGCTGAAAGTGGTGGCACCGTGGCGCGAGTGGAACCTGCGTTCCCGTGAAGCCCTGCTGGACTACCTGAAAGAGCGTAATATCCCGACCACCGCGTCGCTGGAAAAAATCTACAGCCGTGACGAAAACGCATGGCATATCTCGACCGAAGGCGGCGTGCTGGAAAGCCCGTGGAACGCACCGAACAAAGATTGCTGGGTATGGACCGTGGATCCGCTGGAAGCACCAGACCAGCCGGAGCAGGTGACCGTTGCTGTTGAGAAAGGCCGCGTAGTTGCCGTCAACGGTGAAGCGTTAAGCCCGTTCGGCTGCCTGGACAAACTGAATGCTATCGGTGCCCGTCACGGTGTTGGTCGTATCGATATCGTGGAAAACCGCCTGGTGGGCATCAAGTCCCGTGGCTGTTACGAAACCCCAGGCGGCACCATCATGGTGAATGCGCTGCGTGCGGTTGAGCAGCTGGTTCTGGACCGTGACAGCTTCAAATGGCGTGAGCAGCTGGGCCTGGAAATGTCCTACGTGGTTTACGATGGCCGTTGGTTCGCGCCACTGCGCAAATCCATTCAGGCATCTGCCGCTGCCCTGGCAGAAGAAGTGAACGGTGAAGTGGTTCTGCAACTGTATAAAGGCCAGGTCACCGCGATTCAGAAGAAATCTGCTAACAGCCTGTACTCTGAAGAGTTTGCGACCTTCGGTGAAGATGAAGTATACGATCACCGTCATGCAGGCGGCTTTATCCGTCTGTTCTCACTCTCTTCACGCATCCGTGCGCTGAACGAGAAGAAGTAATTTTTTGGGCGAGGCAACTCGTCCCTACAGGTATTCGTAGGGGCGGCACATGTGCCGCCCTTATTACATTATTTGAATGGAGTACGCATCATGGCACTTTGGGGTGGACGGTTTACGCAGGCAGCAGATCAACGTTTCAAGCTCTTCAATGACTCACTGCGCTTCGACTATCGTCTGGCAGAGCAGGACATCACTGGTTCCATTGCCTGGTCCAAAGCGCTGGTGACGGTCAATGTATTAACCACAGAAGAACAGCAGCAGCTGGAAGTGGCGCTGAATGTTCTGCTGGAAGACGTGCGCGCGAACCCACAGCAAATTCTGGAAAGCGATGCCGAAGATATTCACAGCTGGGTGGAAGGCAAACTGATTGACAAGGTCGGTGCGCTGGGTAAAAAACTCCACACTGGCCGTAGCCGTAATGACCAGGTCGCTACCGATCTGAAACTGTGGTGTAAAGCGCAGGTCAGCGAACTGCTGATCGCCACACGCCAGTTCCAGCAGGCGCTGGTGGCGACGGCGGAAGCCAATCAGGACGCCGTCATGCCGGGCTATACCCACCTGCAACGTGCCCAGCCGGTGACGTTTGCACATTGGTGCCTGGCCTACGTTGAGATGCTGGTACGCGATGAAAGCCGCCTGCAGGATACGCTGAAGCGTCTTGACGTCAGCCCGTTGGGCTGTGGCGCACTGGCCGGAACCGCGTACGAAATCGACCGTGAGCAACTGGCAGGCTGGTTAGGTTTTGCCTCCGCGACCCGTAACAGCCTGGACACCGTGTCTGACCGTGACCATGTGCTGGAACTGCTGTCTGATGCGTCCATCGGCATGGTTCACCTGTCGCGTTTCGCGGAAGATCTGATCTTCTTCAACACCGGCGAATCCGGTTTCGTTGAGCTGTCCGATAAGGTCACTTCGGGGTCATCCCTGATGCCGCAGAAGAAAAACCCGGATGCGCTGGAGCTGATCCGTGGCAAAGTCGGCCGCGTACAGGGCGCATTGACCGCGATGAGCATGACCCTGAAAGGTCTGCCTCTGGCGTATAACAAAGATATGCAGGAAGACAAAGAAGGGCTGTTTGATGCGCTCGATACCTGGTCTGACTGCCTGCATATGGCCGCACTGGTGCTGGATGGTATTCAGGTGAAACGCCCACGTTGCCAGGAAGCCGCTGAGCAGGGTTACGCGAATTCGACGGAGCTGGCGGATTATCTGGTCGCGAAAGGCGTGCCATTCCGTGAAGCGCACCATATTGTAGGTGAAACCGTGGTCGAAGCGATTAAACAGGGTGTGGCGCTGGAAGCGCTGACGCTGGGTGATTTACAGAAGTTCAGCAGTGTGATCGGAGAGGATGTGTACCCGTTCTTGTCTCTGCAATCTTGCCTGGATAAGCGTAACGCGAAAGGCGGTGTCTCTCCGCATCAGGTATCAAAAGCGATTACTGAAGCGAAACAGCGTCTGGCGTAATGCCTTTTGTGTCAGGCATGCATAGGGTCAGGTATGCCTGACCCCTGGGATGACATAGGGGATGGGTATGCCCATCCCTGTTCGGTTTATGCCGTAAAGAACTGCTCTAAATCATCGCTTCCGCCAATATGGCGACCACCGATAAACACCTGCGGCACAGTGGCACGGCCAGTAACGGCGCGCAAACTGACGGTCGTGGCATCCTGGCCCAGCACGATCTCTTCGAACTGAATTCCACGATCTAACAGCATCTGTTTGGCTTTCGCGCAGAATGAACAGCCTGGTTTGGTGAACAGGGAAACGGATTCCTGCACTTTAAATTCTGGTGCGACGTAGCGCAGCATGGTGTCTGCATCAGACACTTCAAACGGGTCGCCCGGCTTGTTAGGTTCTACAAACATCTTCTCTACCACACCGTTGCGTACCAGCATCGAGTAACGCCATGAACGCGGACCGAAGCCGAGATCGGCTTTCTCAACCAGCATCTCCATGCCACGGGTGAACTCACCGTTACCGTCAGGAATAAAGGTAATGTGTCCGGCGTTCTGATCGGCCTTCCAGGCATTCATCACAAAAGTATCGTTAACCGAGACGCACAGGATACTGTCCACTCCATGTTTTTTGAACACATCCGAGAGTTCGTTATAGCGCGGCAGGTGGCTGGAGGAGCAGGTAGGAGTAAAAGCCCCCGGCAGTGAAAAGACGATGACGGTTTTGTCTTTAAACAGCTCATCAGTAGTGACATCGACCCAACTGTCGCCCTGACGTGTGTGAAAAGTGACCTGCGGGATGGACTTACCTTCCTGACTTGCAAACATAAAAGACCTCAAGGTGATTGAATTTGGTGTGCCCCTTTTTGGCACCGGCACATTATTATCATTCAGGCTTGATAGGGATAATCGTTGGTTGCTATGCTATCTATCGTCACGGGCTATCGTGAAAAAGAGGATAAGATGAATATTCGTGATCTGGAGTATCTGGTTTCGCTGGCAGAACATCGCCATTTTCGTCGTGCAGCCGATGCCTGCCATGTGAGTCAGCCAACGTTAAGCGGCCAGATTCGCAAGCTGGAAGATGAGCTGGGGGTGATGCTGCTGGAACGTACCAGCCGCAAGGTATTATTCACTCAGGCAGGTCTGCTGCTGGTGGATCAGGCCCGGACTGTGCTGCGGGAGGTCAAGGTCCTGAAAGAGATGGCCAGCCAGCAAGGCGAGGCGATGTCCGGCCCGCTGCACATTGGGCTGATCCCGACCGTTGGCCCGTATCTGTTGCCGCAGATTATTCCTACGCTTCATCAGACCTTCCCTAAGCTGGAGATGTATCTGCACGAAGCACAAACGCAGCAACTGCTGGCGCAACTCGACAGCGGTAAGCTGGACTGTGCGATCCTGGCATTGGTGAAAGAGTCAGAAGCGTTTATTGAAGTCCCACTCTTTGATGAGCCGATGAAACTGGCGATCTATGCGGATCACCCGTGGCACGACCGCGATCGTGTTCCGATGTCGGATCTGGCCGGGGAGAAACTGCTGATGCTGGAAGATGGTCACTGTCTGCGCGATCAGGCGATGGGCTTTTGCTTCCAGGCGGGGGCGGATGAAGATACGCATTTCCGTGCGACCAGTCTGGAAACGCTGCGCAATATGGTGGCGGCGGGCAGCGGTATCACACTGTTACCTTCGCTGGCCGTACCGAACGAAAGAGTGCGTGATGGCGTCTGTTATCTGTCCTGCTATAAGCCGGTACCACAGCGCACTATCGCCCTGGTGTATCGCCCAGGTTCACCTCTGCGTGGCCGTTATGAACAGCTGGCAGAGGCGATCCGTGAGCATATGCGAGGTGTGATGGGCCGCTTAGAACAGCCGGTTTAAACCGTTAAGCGCCGCCACCCGATAGGCTTCCGCCATGGTGGGGTAGTTAAAGGTGGTATTCACGAAGTACTCAATCGTGTTGCCACCGTTTTTCTGCTCCATAATCGCCTGGCCGATATGGATAATCTCCGCAGCACGTTCACCGAAGCAGTGAATACCGAGGATCTCTTTGGTTTCGCGGTGGAACAGAATTTTCAGACTACCAACGTTCATACCAACAATCTGCGCACGTGCCAGGTGTTTAAACTGCGCACGGCCCACTTCATATGGCACTTTCATTGCTGTCAGTTGCTGCTCGGTTTTCCCGACAGAGCTAATTTCCGGAATGGTATAGATACCTGTAGGAATATCTTCGATCAGATGAGCGGTGGCCTCGCCTTTGATCATCGCCTGAGCGGCAATGCGGCCTTGATCGTAGGCGGCTGATGCGAGGCTCGGATACCCGATGACATCGCCTACCGCATAGATATGCGGCTGCGCCGTCTGATACATACTGTTCACCTTCAGCAGGCCGCGGCCATCCGCTTCCAGTCCGACATTTTCCAGCCCCAGCCCATCGGTATTACCGGTGCGGCCGTTGGCGTACAGCAGGCAGTCTGCTTTGAGTTTTTTTCCGGATTTCAGGTGCATGATCACACCATCTGCCACACCTTCAATCTTCTCGAACTCTTCGTTGTGGCGTATGACCACGCCGTTATTCCAGAAGTGATAGGACAGCGAGTCAGACATTTCCTGATCGAGGAAAGCCAGCAGACGGTCACGGGTATTGATCAGGTCAACTTTGACGGACAGACCCCGGAAAATCGATGCATACTCACAGCCAATCACCCCTGCGCCATAGATAATCACATGACCAGGTTCATGGTGCAGATTCAGGATGGAGTCGCTGTCATAAACACGTGGGTGGGTAAAGTCGACATCCGGCGGATGGTAAGGACGTGATCCGCAGGCGATGACAAACTTGCCTGCGGTCAGGCGCTCAATGCTGCCATCGTGGCTCTCGATTTCAATGGTGTTGGCATCGATAAAGCGTGCATCCCCCTGGAACAGTTCACAGTGGTTGCGCTCATAGAAACCCTGGCGCATATGGGTTTGCTGGCTGATAACGTTTTCGGTGTGATTCAGAATGTCGGCGAAAGAAGAACGGAGAAGACGCGTGTGGTCGCTATACAGTGGGTTCTGGTTGAACTCGATAATGCGGCTGACGGCGTGACGCAGCGCTTTCGACGGGATTGTTCCCCAGTGTGTACATCCGCCACCAATATTGTGGTAGCGCTCGATGACGGCAATACGTGCACCTTGCTTCACCAGTCCCATCGCAGCACCTTCACCGCCAGGACCGGAACCAATGACAATGGCGTCGTAATCATAAGACTGTTGCATACCAATACGTCCTATTTTCTTATACAATTTTACAACGAGATTCTAACATCTCGCGCCTCAGTTCCCAATTCTAACCGTGCTTTTTGCCATCAAATGCCAAATGACAGGGTTAACAGCCGCTCACAAAGTTTGGCCCACTGTACGCTGAAATTTTTGCTATAGTGCCCACTTGCAGGCTAAACAGGCACAAAAATGGGCGTTAGAGCGCAGCAAAAAGAACGTACACGACGTTCACTTATCGAAGCGGCATTCAGTCAACTCAGTGCCGAACGTAGTTTTGCCAGCCTCAGTTTGCGGGAAGTTGCCAGGGAGGCGGGGATTGCCCCAACGTCATTTTATCGTCACTTTCGTGATGTAGATGAATTGGGATTAACCATGGTGGACGAAAGTGGTCTGATGTTGCGACAGTTGATGCGCCAGGCGCGTCAGCGTATTGCCAAAGGTGGCAGTGTCATCCGCACTTCTGTTTCTACCTTTATGGAGTTTATTGGTAATAACCCAAATGCCTTTCGGTTACTGCTGCGTGAACGCTCCGGCACGTCATCCGCATTTCGTGCCGCTGTTGCCCGTGAAATTCAGCACTTTATTGCCGAACTGGCCGATTATCTGGAAGTTGAGAACCGTATGCCGCGCAGCTTCACCGAAGCGCAGGCAGAAGCGATGGTCATTATCGTGTTTAACGCCGGTGCTGAAGCACTGGATATTGATGTCGATCAGCGACGCCAGTTGGAAGAAAGGCTGGTACTGCAACTGCGTATGATCTCGAAAGGGGCATATTACTGGTATCGACGTGAGCAGGAGAAGCTGGCGGTGACGCTGGAAGCAAAAGACTAAGCGGCCTGGTCAGGGCCTACATGGCAAATAACCTAGCCGACTGGAACAAATTCAAGGGGATGACATGAATTTAGCGACTGGCCGCGATAAAGGCACTCTGCTGTTAACATTTCTTACCGGGCTGTCGATTAACGGCTCGTTTTCGGTGCTGTTCAGCGCAGTGGTGCCATTTTCTGTTTTCCCTCTGATTGCATTGGGTCTGTCGGCCTGGTGCCTGCATCAACGTTATCTTAACCGTGCCATGCCGGACGGTATGCCCTCGCTGGCTGCGGGATTCTTCCTGTTGGGCATTCTCTTGTACAGTGCGATTGTCAGAGCGGAGTATCCTGAGATTGGCTCAAACTTTGTGCCGACCATTCTGATGGTGGCGGTGGTGTTCTGGATTGCTGTTAAGTGGCGCGCGCGTCATTCCAGCGTGTAATGCGAAAGCCGGGCGATGGATATCGCCCGAGCCAGATTAGCGGCGAGTCAGCAGAACGCCGCACTCCATATGGTGTGTGTACGGGAACTGGTCGAACAGGGCCAGACGCGTAATCTCATGAGTAGCCGATAATGTGGCGAGGTTCTCGCACAGCGTTGTCGGGTTGCAGGAGATATAAAGGATACGTGGATACGCCTGCACCATCTTCACCGTTTCGTCATCCAGGCCGCTGCGCGGAGGGTCGACGAAAATGGTTTCACACTCGTAGCTGGTCAGATCGATGCCTTCCAGGCGTCTGAAGCTTCTTTCTCCGTTCATTGCCTGAGTAAACTCTTCTGCCGCCATACGGATAATCTGGACGTTATCGATCTGGTTTACCGCGATATTGTACTGAGCAGAGGCGACTGACGGTTTGGCGATTTCCGTTGCCAGCACGCGGCGGAAGTTACGTGCCAGCGCCAGCGAGAAATTGCCATTGCCGCAGTACAGTTCCAGCAGGTCGCCGCGACAATCGCGCGTCGCATCCAGCGCCCATTCCAGCATCTTCACATTCATTGCCGCATTTGGCTGCGTAAAGCTGTTTTCTACCTGGCGATAGATCATCTCACGCCCGTCCACCATCAGACGCTCATCCACGAAATCCTGATCCAGACAGATTTTGGTTTTAGTCGCGCGGCCGATGAGGTGCAGATCGAAACCTTCAGCGCGCAGCGCATCACGCAGTAGCGTGGCAGCCTGCTGCCATTCATCATCCAGCTTACGATGATAGAGCATAGAGACAACGACCTGCCCGCTGACCGTCGACAGGTAGTCGATCTGGAACAGTTTAAAACGCAGTGCACGCTGGTCGCGCACGGCATCGATCAGCCTTGGCATCAGGCGGTTAATCAGCTCACTGGCTGCCGGGAAGCTGTCCACCCGGATGCGGTCATGTGTCTTCTGATCGAAAATAATATGGTACAGATCATCACCGTCATGCCAGATACGGAACTCTGCACGCATCCGGTAATGGCTGACCGGTGAACGGAAGACCTCGACGTTGGGAGCATTAAACGCAGACATCATGGATGTCAGTCGTGTCACTTTCTCTGTGAGTTGGTCGTCATAGTGTTCAACAGGCAGTTGTTCGGGTGTCATGGGCGTTCCTGAGTATGTGGCAGTGATAGCCGGGCGATTGTAGGGATTCTTTACCTCATGTCCAGTATTGTCCACGATTCAACCTTTATGGATGTCTGGATATCTGGACTTCTAACACATTTGTTCATAAAATGCGTTCCCCGGCCTCCCACGAGTTAATAGGGAATCCAGTGTAAATCTGGAGCTGACGCGCAGCGGTATAGAATGTCGTGACAATAGCGTAACGCAGACACTGTCTTTTGACGGGAAGTCATTGCCACCCAACGATTCTGAGCCCGAAGACCTGCCGGATTAACGTCGCATTTCTTACGGTCATCGCGTGCTATCGATCGTATGCCTGCGGCATCCTGCACATTTTTTGGATGCTTGGTCATGATTACAACAAAAAATACGCTGTTGGCGTTTAGCGCTACGGCAATTTCCCTCTGGGCGCAAAACGGCTTTGCACAGGACAGTAATAAAGAAGAAACGCAGGTTGTGACTGCGAATCGTTTTGAACAGCCAGTCTCTGCTGTATTGGCCCCTACCACGGTGGTCACGAAAGAGCAGATCGACCGCTGGCAGTCAAAAACGCTGACGGATGTGATGCGCCGCCTGCCTGGCGTCGATATTGCTCAAAATGGTGGAATGGGCCAGCAAAGCTCACTGTTTATTCGTGGCACTAACTCCAGCCATGTTCTGGTCTTGATTGATGGTGTGCGCCTTAATCAGGCGGGGATCAGCGGTGCTTCCGATCTCAGCCAGATCCCAATTTCACTGGTTCAGCGGATTGAATATGTACGTGGAGCACGTTCAGCGGTCTATGGTTCTGATGCCATTGGTGGGGTACTCAACATCATTACCACGCGCACTAAGGATGGTACGACGCTTGCGGCAGGGGTCGGTTCCAACGGCTATCAGTCTTACGACGGTTCCACTCAGCAGATGCTGGGCCAGAATACTCGTGTGACGCTTGCAGGTAACTATACCTACACCAAAGGCTATGACGTTGTTGCTAATTATCCTGATGCGCTTGGCAACACTGCACAATCCGATCGTGATGGGTTTATGAGCAAGAACATCTATGGCGCGATTGAACATCAGATCAATGATGATTTTAGTGTCTTTGTTCGTGGTTATGGCTTTGATAACCGTACTGCCTATGACGGTAGCCCGACCTACGTTCAACCCGATACCTATGTTGATACTCGCCAGCTGTATAGCCAGACATGGGATGGTGGACTCCGTTTCAATAATGGTCTCTATTCTTCCAATCTGACCGCCAGCTACAGCCACACGAAAGATTATAACTACAGTCCTGATATGGGACGCTATGCGTCCTCCGCCACTCTTGATGACTCCCAGCAGTATAATTTGCAGTGGGCTAATAATGTGGTCGTGGGACAGGGCAGTGTGGGTGGCGGCGTTGACTGGCAGAAGCAGTCCATTGAGCCAGGGACTGCTTATGTGAATGACCGTCGTGAAGTGACTAATACGGGTTTGTATGCCACCGGGCAGCAGATGTTTGGTCCAGTTACGCTGGAAGGTGCCGTTCGTGGCGATGATCACTCCGTGTACGGCTGGCATAATACCTGGCAAACCAGCGCAGCCTGGGAGTTCATTGAGGGTTATCGTTTTATCGCCAGTTACGGGACTGCATTTAAGGCACCTAACCTCGGTCAGCTGTACGGTTCTTTTGGCGGCAATAGCAATCTTGATCCTGAAGAGAGCAAGCAGTGGGAAGGGGGCTTCGAAGGCTTAACGGGCCCTGTAACCTGGCATGTATCCGCATATCGCAACGATATCGACAGCCTTATTGATTACAGTAGTGCCAACGGCGGTTATTACAATATCAATAAAGCGACCATCAAAGGTGTTGAAGCAACGGCTTCATTTGATACCGGTCCGGTATCTCACCAGATTTCCTATGATTACGTTGATCCGCGTAATGCTGAAACCAATGAGATTTTGCTGCGTCGGGCTAAACAGCAGGTGAAGTATCAGCTCGACTGGACGGTGTATAATTTCGACTGGTCAGTGAGTTATCAATACCTGGGTGAACGCTACGACCGTCAATACGCAACAAATCCAAACGGTGATCTGGCCAAATTGGGCGGTGTCAGCCTGTGGGATCTCGCGGTTTCGTATCCAGTCACATCCCATCTCACTGTTCGTGGTAGAATTGCCAACCTGTTCGATAAAGATTACGAGACAGTGTATGGCTATGAAACCCCTGGACGGGAATACTACCTCAGCGGCAGCTACACCTTCTAAACCGCGCCCCACCGTGCTGGTCTTTGACTCCGGCGTCGGTGGGCTTTCTGTCTATGATGAGATCCGCAAATTATTGCCGGATCTCCATTATCTCTATGCTTTCGACAACGTTGCTTTCCCCTATGGCGAAAAGTCGGAAGAGTTTATCGTCGAGCGTGTGGTGACCATCGTGGAAGCGGTCACTCGGCTCTATCCTCTTGCGCTGGTGGTTATCGCCTGTAACTCGGCGAGCACCGTGACGCTCCCTGCTCTGCGAGAACGCTTTGAATTTCCTGTTGTCGGTGTTGTGCCAGCGATTAAGCCAGCGGCACGTCTGACCCGTAACGGCGTGGTTGGTCTGCTGGCGACGCGTGGCACAGTAAAGCGTCCTTATACTAAAGAGCTGGTGGCGCGTTTTGGTGGTGAGTGCAAAACCGAGATGCTGGGCTCTGCGGAACTGGTGGAGTTAGCAGAAGCTAAGCTGCATGGTCAGCCTGTTCCTATAGAAGAAGTAAAACGTATTCTGCAACCCTGGCTGCGGATGCAGGAGCCACCCGATACCGTGGTGCTTGGCTGCACGCATTTCCCTCTTATCAGTGAAGAGCTACAGCAAGTACTGCCTGAAGGCACTCGTTTAATCGATTCTGGCGCTGCCATTGCCCGCCGTACGGTGTGGCTGCTGGAAAATGAGTCTCCTGAGGCTTTTTCTCAGGATGAGAACATGGCGTTCTGCATGGATATCACTGAACAGGCAGTTCAATTAATGCCCGTTTTACAACGATATGGCTTTGCAAAGCTCGAAAAACTGGCGCTTTAGGGAACTTTAGGGCAAAAAATCATCACTCAGAAAGTTTTTTGCAATTAGCCCTTGTCACTCTCCAGAAAATCCCTATACTGCGCCTCCACTGACACGGAACAACGGCTTACAAGCCACCGGGTCAGGAGCGTCAGGTAACTGATAGCGCCGGAAAAACTTCTCAAAAAGAAGTTGACTCCGAAGGAGGAAAGCGTAATATACGCCACCTCGCAACAGGAAGCTTCGGCACTGATTGCACCG
>NZ_JABANZ010000009.1:0-166998 GCF_013074405.1 Erwinia sp. JH02 | reverse complement strand
ATCGGATCTTACGCATAGCTATCTCCACAGGTGACATAATCAGTATGTCGGAAGATCTCTAAAAGTGAATGGGCCGTTTTGCCGGGATACTTACATGACGGCTTCACCACTTTTTTGCCATCGCTTCCTGAATGATTTCAGACTTCAGTCGCTCTTCGGCATACATCTTTTTGAGGCGACGGTTTTCCTCTTCCAGTTCTTTCAGCCGGGACATGAGGGCGGCGTCCATTACGCCGAACTTTGAACGCCACTTATAAAAACTGGCGCTGCTGATGCCGTGCTCACGGCAAAGTTCAGGGACCGGTGTTCCAGCTTCAGCTTGTTTAAGAATGGCAATGTTCTGACTGTCAGTAAAACGTGATTTTTTCATAGGAATCCCCCTGAAATCAGGTTAGTGGAAAATTCTACTTATGAACACACCGATTTTTAGGGGGGATTACCGGGGCTTCAAACCCTTTATAGTGACAAAAGAGAATTATCTATAAAGCAAAAGGTTTACTTTAATCCTAATAGTGCAATTATTATTTGAACAACAGCTAAAGCTACAACTAGTGCAGCCATTCTTTTTTGATAAATTAAATTTGAGTTTGACACTTTCTCACTACAAACATTCTTCTTCAATAATATTTCTTTTTCTATGGCCGTGTACTTTTCAATCATTTTTGACGTTAAATAATTTGCCTTTTCAAACACTTTTGTGTGATTACCAAGTGAATATTTTGATTCAAAATTAATATTTTTAGTTCTATGTATCAAATCAATAAGCTCTAGATAATAATCATATATGTACTCGTATCTTTCAGTTGGTTTTATGTGATTAGAATTAACATATTCATTATACTTATCATTTGACTTATCAAAAAAATTCGATATCAAAATAACATAAAGGAAAATATTTATATTATCTACATCAAAATTTTCTATTTTAGAATAATTAATACCTAATTCTGGATCGAGAGAAATTACAGAAATGTGAGGTATTTTACAGTTCAAAAGTATCTTATTAGTGACAGTGCAATACTTACTATTATCTTCACCTTGGTACAATATATTATTATCAGCGTATTTTTGGACTAGATAATGTTTACTGTAATTTTTTTTATTGAAATAATTTTTATTTATAGAATTATATGCAGACAAGGAGTAGCACCCACTACTCGGGGCATCAACACCTAATCTGTCAAATAATCGTAATTCCAAATTATGTATTTCATCATAAAGTGTATTAATATTATCTAAAATTAACTCCTTACTTAAACTTTCCCTATTTTCTATCGTAGCAGCAGAAAAATTGAATTTAAAAGGGTTACATGTTTTATATTTCATTTTCTGTAGCGGGATATGATCAACATCAACATTCTGAAATAAAATCTTAACTTGAGGCTTCAGATACCAGTTTACTAACAAATAAAAAAAACCATCTTTTGATAATTTAAGTGTTAAAAAACAATGGGTAATAAATTCACTTGGGGCCTTGATATTTTTGGAAGAATGAAGGTTTTCGATTTCGGTATTAAAGAAAACCTCACCTAAATATATGGTTTTTTCAACAAAAATTTCATTATTGCTGGAACTCCAAAGATCACTATCATTTTTCCATTTGATTATTTTTTTTACTTGTTCAAATGTTAAAGCACATAGATTATTAACTGAAGTAAAATGCCATTCAATTGACGGATCTAAGAGACTATATTTGTTAATGGCATTTTTTTCTAAATCTTTGTTCTCTTCATTCAATTTATCTATCCAGTAATAATACGCTTTGCTGGATTCTTTTAAATTTTCATTGAAAAATGAAGGGGATTTTTTCACAAAATAACAAATGGCGCCGTATATACTTTTTTCAAATTTTTTCATTTAAAACCCATACATTAATTATTAATTTGTAGTTTGCATTTTTAATACACCTATAACAGTGCGTTCAGAAACATTGCATAACCTCGCAGTATTTCTGCTGATGCTTTGCCTATTTGAAACATCTAGAGTATCTTCGGAGAGTTTATTGAGGATAGATCTGTTACCCCAAGCGAGATGGTTCGCATAAAATCATAGACATTAGTTGACACTATTGACCTGCTCCCAACATTAGATACCCCCTCAGTTAGTAACATCGGTTTGTTTACCTTCAAATTTCTCGTTTCGCCAGCCTGCTGCAAATTCTGATGGCGTCTGATAAGTCGGTGCTGAATGGGGCCTGTATTCGTTATAGTTCTGCCGCCAGTCATTAATGATTGGTCTGGCGAGAATGATATCACTGAACCAGTGCTCATTAAGACATTCATCACGAAAGCGCCCGTTAAAGCTCTCAATAAATCCGTTCTGTGTCGGCTTACCCGGATGATTAAGCCTCAGTTCTATGCCTTATTCAAATGTCCACTGATCCAGCTGAAGCGCCTCCTTGTCCAGCATTGTTTCAGCAAGCAGCTTCTTCAGACGGATGTTATCTTCTTCGAGGGTCTTCAGACGCTTAACTTCCATACAGCCAAACTTTTTACGCCATGTGTAGAAGATGGCGTGCTTACGGCAGAGTGTTAGGCAATGAAGTATCAACCTCAATTGCCAGACATTTTTCATTAGATCCTATCCGGTTTGTTTATCTTTAATCGTTTGGCAACAATGGTCATACACTCCCTAGTTCCTCACAATTCACTGGCTGACACCCCAATTAGCATTCCCAAGACTTGTGAAGCTGTTACGAAATTCGTCAACAATTTATGACTATGATTCTGATTTTTGATGAAGTTAACTGTACGACGTTCTGACATAATCAGTACTGAAACTTGCTGATTAAGGACGTTGTCATTCATCACAAAACCAATCTGATTTTGTGGTGGCCCACTCTCACTGAGATACATAAAGGCTTGCTGTGCATCGGCATTAATTTCGGCATACATCTCTTGCGTGTCGCTGCACACCTTTACGGTCCCCATGAAACGTTTTGTTCCTACGTCAAAACCCAGCTCCGTATCAGGTGCTATATCCAGTACATTATATGCGGTGTAGATAATAAAATCGTGCAATGTATCCGGGTTATCAATGCGTAAATTGGAATAGCAAGTCAGGATGATATCCTCGATAGCCGGTTCTCTCAACGTTTTAGCAGGGTATAGACCCTCATAAAAATCGTACGTATCAGCAAGTTCTTCCAACAAAAAGTCAAGGTCAATAAAGACAACTGAACGAGATGGCAAATGGAGGGGTTCATTATTTTTATTAGCTCTGGCCGCCTGCATATTATTATCGCGAAACGTCTCTACGGCTTGCCAAGGCATATTATAAAGCCGCAACAGATCGTTAATACAGCAAGTGGCATAAAGCTGTAATCGACTCAATAATGAATTAATTTCCTCTGCATTGAGCAAATCGTCTAATTGCATTCCCATGTGTATGATTTTTGTTCGCAACCCATCGTTCGCGTTCCCCCCCGTATATGAACGGAACTCCGCTTCCAATCGAGTTTCATCGTAACTGTTGCGGGCCAAATGCTGAGTGATTTTAGCCCTAACTCTCTGAAATTTCTCGTAATTATCCGGGAAAGCTATAAACTCAAAAATACGCATGAATTCAACGAATTTTTCCGTCGGGCCAGAACTTTCCAGCGCCGCAGAATATAAACGCATCGCGTGTAATACGATGTTCCCGGTATCATTGATATCTGATTTGTAAATCGAAAGCTGATCAAGAACAGAGGCAGATAAGAGCTCAATTCCATGAGGAACATTCAATACATTGCCGTAAATATCTGCTGAAGCAATTCTCGGCAGCCCTCCATATTCATCGGTGACTAATGCTACGGTGTCTCCACTCTCAAGCTGCCCCACCCTTCCTGTCATCAGTTTTTTATCAAGTATAGAGCCGTAATTCAGACGAATAAAATCCACAATTGGCCTTGCTTTTCGAATAGCTTTACGCAATATTTCAGTATTCGACCCTTCGTTAAATAATATTTCGGCATATGCATCATCACGGACAACGATCGTTGTACTGGAAAGAATAGCGGATAAAAGAACGTGCTTTTTTTTGGATCTTTCCTCAAACATATCAAATGTATTTTGAAATATATCATTAAGGTCTAACGTATTTGCTGGATGTATCGAAACATCACCAAAACTGTAAGCCTCTGGGATGGTTAGGCCGACTACGGGAAGTATATAAATATAGTGTTTATCACTATCAACAAACAATTCAGCAAGGTTAGGCATACTAGCTCCATACAGTTATCGTACAAATAATTTGTTTTAGCTGTTTAGTAGGTCCTTCATGTTCGCCGACTAAACCATATCCGTAAGGGCATACGTGCCTGCCGAATTTGCTCTAAGCAGAAGATCGCTATGCATAAATCCTTACAAACTGCACCTACATGCCATTGATGCTCGCCTCACGCCCCTCGACCAGGATGGATCTTACCCGACCGATACAATATCCATTAGGTAAACCTAGCCAGCTTTGACAACGCTACCGTCATCAGAAACATCAGTCCTGATTAAGCATTAATGTGTCGAAATATTACCAAATATCCTTAAACTTTCCAAGAAGGCAATCAGATAACCCTTAAAGTTTAATATATTTGGTTATGCGATTGCGATGGGGCATGATTTATGAACTGAGTTAGAGCAAGTTGTCAGAAAATGCATTATAAAATGCGTATTGTTAGTTGGTTCATGAATCTCTTTGTAAATCAGTTAATCTTTTCATTATAAATATCCATTAAAAACAATGAGATATTTAAAATTCTTCTTATGAACTAGATTCAAACACAACATAAGTTAAATGAGATATCTAATCATCAGCTTTGCCTCCAGCCTAAATTGAATCGCCACGGATAATCTAGACACTTCCGAGCCGTTGATAATACTGGTTTTCATATTCTGTCGGTGACATCTGATCGCTAGAACCATGCCGACGCTTACTGTTATAAAACATTTCGATGTAATCAAAAATATCGCTGCGGGCTTCTTCCCGCGTTCCGTAGATCTTTTTCTTTATCCGTTCGCGTTTCAACAACTGGAAAAAGCTTTCTGCAACCGCATTATCGTGGCAGTTACCGCGGCGGCTCATGCTGCCCTCCAGGCCGTGTGATTTCAGGAACGACTGCCACTCATGGCTGGTGTACTGACTGCCCTGATCCGAATGAACCAACACCTGTTTTTGGGGATTACGCCTCCATACAGCCATCAGCAGTGCGTTCAGGACAATATCCTTTGTCATCCGCGATTGCATGGACCAGCCGATAATTTTGCGTGAGAACAGATTAACAACCACGGCAAGATACAGCCAGCCTTCGTGGGTCCTGATATAGGTTATGTCGGTTACCCAACGCTCATCCGGAGCATCCGGATTGAACTGTCGCTGGAGCCTGTTGGGCGATACGATACTGACCTCGCCTTTACGTGCCCGCGGGCTCCGGTATCCGACCTGAGCCTTTATCCCGACACGTTTCATCAGCCGCCAGACTCTGTTGACTCCGCACTGTTGCCCGCTGTCCCGCAGATCCAGATGGATCTTGCGATAACCATAGACGCATCCCGATTCCAGCCAGAACTGTTTAATCTGTCCTGTCAGTCTCAGGTCTGTCTGATGGCGCTGTGAATGCGGCTGCTGAAGCCAGGCGTAAAAGCCACTGGGATGAACATCCAGCACCCGACAGAGCAGGCGAACAGGCCAGCAACGGGCGTTGTCACGGATAAAGGCGTACCTCAGTCGGACAGCTTTGCGAAGTACGCCGCTGTAGATTCAATTGGTCAACGCAACAGTCATGTGAAAACATGGGGTTGCGGAGGGTTTTTGAATGAGACGGACATTTACAGCAAAGGAAAAAGCATCTGTTTTTAACTGTGGAAGAACGGAACAGGCTTCAGTAAAATAGCTAATATTCTGGGTTCGAAACCAGGAACGATCTTCACTATGTTAAGAGATACTGGCGGCATAAAACCTAATGAGCGCAAGCGGGCTGTAGCTCACCTGACACTGTCAGAGCGCGAGGAAATACGAGCCGGTTTGTCAGCCAAAATGAGCATTCGTGCGATAGCTACTGCGCTGAATCGTAGTCCTTCGACGATCTCACGTGAAGTTCAGCGTAATCGAGGCAGGCGCTATTACAAAGCTGTTGATGCTAATAACCGGGCCAGCAGGATTGCGAAAAGACCAAAACCGTGCTTGCTGGATCAGAATTTACCGTTGTGAGAGCTTGTTCTGGAAAAGCTGGAGATGAAGTGGTCTCCAGAGCAAATATCAGGATGGTTAAGGCGAACGAAACCGCGTCAAAAAAACACTGCGAATATCACCTGATACAATTTATAAAACGCTCTATTTTCGTAGCCGCGAAGCGCTACACCACCTGAATGTACAGCATCTGCGCCGGTCGCATAGCCTTCGCCATGGCAGACGCCATACCCGCAAAGGTGAAAGAGGTACGATTAACATAGTGAACGGAACACCAATTCACGAACGCTCCCGACATATCGATAACAGACGCTCTCTGGGGCACTGGGAAGGCGATTTAGTATCAGGCACAAAAAACTCGCATATAGCCACACTTGTAGACCGAAAATCACGTTATACGATCATCCTTAGACTTAGGGGCAAAGATTCTTTCTCAGTGAATCAGGCTCTTACCGAAAAATTTCTGAGCTTGCCGTCTGAACTCCGGCAATCACTGACATGGGACAGAGGAATGGAGCTGGCCAGGCATCTGGAATTTACTGGCAGAACCGGAGTTAAAGTTTACTTCTGCGATCCTCAGAGTCCCTGGCAGCGGGGAACAAACGAGAACACTAATGGGCTAATTCGACAGTACCTTCCCAAAAAGACATGCCTTGCCCAATATACTCAACATGAGCTGGATCAGGTTGCAGCTCAGCTAAACAACAGACCGAGAAAGACACTGAAGTTCAAAACACCGAAAGAGATAATTGAAAGGGGTGTTGCGTTGACAGATTGAATCTACAGCGGCTTTTTTTAATATGTCCCGTTCGTCGGTAACCCGCTTCAGCTCTTTCTGGAGACGGCGGATCTCGGCCTGAGCATCTGACTGTTCTTTATGAGTGGATGAGTCCGGGCCGTACTTCTTTATCCAGGCGTAATGGCTGTGGGTGGTGATATCGAGACGTATTGCAACGCTGGAAACAGAATGACCGCGATCAACAACCTGTTTGACTGCTTCAATTTTAAACTCTTCGGGATAACGCTTACCGCTCATGGGCACCTCTCTTTAAGTCATCTTAAATGACTCCGAGGTGTCTGTTAAACCCGTGGCGATTCAGAGCTGACTGTCGGAACTGATTGTACCCAGAGTAGTAACGATATCAGATTAAGTCTGAGGCAATACAACTCTGAGTTAATGGGTAATGTCGTGTTTAGCAGCAAGCAAGCTATCCAAATAATCAGCCCAAACCTGCAACCACTTCCGACACTCAGCATCATATTTATACAGATTATAAATCCCCTCAACACCACCGCGTATATGCCCCAATACGGCCTCTGCAACTTCATTCGGGCATTGCAAACGCGACAGCCCTGTTCGCACAGTACGACGCAGATCGTGCGGCGTCCAATGAAGTATATCAAGCATTTGACCGCTTTCACGTAAACGCCATGAGTTTTCAGTTAGGTACTTCTGCTGGATCGGCTTCTTCGTGGCCTGTGAAGGGAATAGGTATTTATCGGAGGTGAGGCGCAGAATTTTAAGAAAGTCGATCGCCTGATCCGATAACTGAACGTAGCGTTCAACCCCTGATTTGGTTTCCCGCAGATGAATGGTGCCCTTTTCAAGATCAACATCATCCCAGGCCATGTTGCAGACTTCACCTGTTCGGCATCCTGTCCAGAGTGTCAACCGCAGCACGTTTTTAATCGTTGGCGTATAAGCTGAGCCGGGAAGCCAGTGGAGGAATTTAGCTAATTCTTTCTCACTCAGTATTCGAGTGCCACGTTCACAGGTCAGTTTGATATTGGTCTGGCGTAAACTGGATTTAGCTAACAGTGCCGGGTTAGCAAAATTGTCATCGAAGCGCCCTAAGCCAATTGCAAATTCATAGGCAGAGGATAGTTCACGCAACAGATTTCCTGCCTGAACTTTGGCACCACGTTCAATCACTCCATTAACCAGTTTGACGATATCTTTACGGGTGATTTCTGCTGCAACGCGCGTACCTAGTTTGGCAACCGCATCATTCTCCAGAGTACGACGTACTTCCTTTTGCCCTTTCTTTTTACGCGCTCCTGGAATGATTTTTCCATCAGTACTTTTACGGTCTTCTATCCGTTCAGTCAGGTACAGCTCAACAACCCCTTCAACCGTCAGCACTGCCGCTTTCGGTTTTTGACTCTCTTCTAGTAACCGTTGCTTCTCATCTTTCAGCTCAGACGCCGGACAGCGCCCTTCACTTCTGATTAGTTTGAGTTCTTGCAACTTCATGCGGGCCATTGCGAGCGAGGTTTGTGGGAAGCTTCCAATTTTTACCTGTGACAGCTTATTGGTCACTGGGCTAGTATAGCGGTAGAAAAAGGTCTTGATACCAGAAGCTCCGCAAGTCACACGCAAGCCTCGGTTCTCACCCGTATCAGCCTTGTTTTTGTCCCCAGGCTTCATCATTTCAACCGCTTTGGATGACAAAGGTTTGCCTGCTGGTTTATCCGTCATATAAGATCCATTTTATGGCTAACCACTTGATTTATTGAGGCTGTAACCCAGCTTTTCTTTCCAAGTGTAGGTTGTGCGTTTATTGAGTGCAATTATACCATAACCTACATAACAACCTACACTTTGACCTACACTTACAAGTGGGATTTGGTGATTTTTTATGAGACAACGTGATATCTAATGAGAATAACAAAAATCACAATTTACTTTAAATTCAATGGAATAAATTAATTATGTCACTGAATGACAACGTGAATTTAGGTTCACACACCCCAATGATGCAGCAGTATCTTCGCCTCAAGGCTGACCATCCGGAGATTCTGCTGTTCTATCGTATGGGCGACTTCTACGAACTGTTCTATGACGATGCAAAACGCGCCTCTCAGCTGCTGGAAATCTCCCTGACCAAACGCGGTGCCTCGGCCGGTGAACCGATCCCGATGGCGGGCGTGCCTTATCATTCACTGGAAAACTACCTGGCGAAGCTGGTACAGCTGGGCGAATCGGTGGCGATTTGCGAACAGATCGGTGATCCGGCATTAAGCAAAGGTCCGGTTGAGCGTAAAGTGGTGCGCATTGTCACCCCTGGCACCATCAGCGACGAAGCCCTGCTGAATGAACGTCAGGACAACCTGCTCGCGGCGATCTGGCAAAGCCAGCGCGGCTTTGGTTATGCCACACTCGATATCAGCTCCGGCCGTTTCCGCCTGGCTGAACCAACCGATCTTGAAACCATGGCAGCCGAACTGCAACGTACCAACCCGGCAGAGCTGCTGTACCCGGAAGACTTCGCCGCGATGGCGTTGATTGAAAACCGTCGTGGCCTGCGCCGTCGTCCGCTGTGGGAATATGAGCTGGACACCGCGCGCCAGCAGCTGAATCTGCAGTTCGCCACCCGCGATCTCAGCGGCTTTGGCGTCGAACAGGCGTATCATGCCCTGCGCGCCGCGGGCTGCCTGTTGCAGTACGTCAAAGATACTCAGCGCACCTCGCTGCCGCATATCCGCGCGTTGACGATGGAGCGCCAGCAGGATGGCATTATTATGGATGCCGCCACCCGCCGTAATCTGGAGATCACTCAGAACCTCTCGGGGGGCATTGAGAACACCCTCGCCTCGGTGTTGGATAAAACCGTGACGCCGATGGGCAGCCGTATGCTGAAACGCTGGCTGCATATGCCGGTGCGCGATACCCAGATCATTAGCCAACGCCAGCAGAGCATCAGTGCGTTGCAGGATCGCCATGAGGGCCTGACGCCATTGCTGCGTCAGGTCGGCGATCTCGAGCGAATTCTGGCACGTCTGGCACTGCGCACGGCACGTCCACGCGACCTGGCGCGTATGCGCCACGCTTTCCAGCAATTACCTTTACTGAACCGCGAGTTGGAAAATACCGAGATTGCGCACCTGCAAACCCTGCGTGGTCAAATGGGTGAATTTACCGAACTGCGCGAGCTGCTGGAACGCGCCATTATTGAGGCACCGCCTGTGCTGGTGCGCGATGGCGGTGTGATTGCCCCCGGCTACAATGACGAACTGGACGAATGGCGTGCGCTGGCAGACGGTGCGACCGACTATCTGGATCGTCTGGAGATCCGCGAACGCGAAAAACTGGGGCTGGATACGCTGAAGGTCGGCTTTAATGGCGTTCACGGCTATTACATCCAGGTCAGTCGCGGACAGAGTCATCTGGTACCTATCCACTATGTACGCCGTCAGACGCTGAAAAATGCCGAACGCTACATTATTCCTGAGCTGAAAGAATATGAAGATAAGGTGCTGACCTCCAAAGGGAAGGCGCTGTCGCTGGAGAAAGCGTTATACGACCAGCTGCTCGATATGCTGCTGCCGCATCTGGAAGCCCTGCAGGACAGTGCGGCTGCGCTGGCCGAACTGGATGTGTTAAGTAACCTGGCAGAACGCGCCTGGACGTTGAACTACAGCTGCCCGACTCTGACTGATAAACCGGGGATTAAACTGACTGGCGGCCGTCATCCGGTGGTGGAACAGGTCCTGAAAGAGCCGTTTATCGCCAACCCACTGTCGCTCTCTCCTCAGCGTCGCATGCTGGTGGTAACCGGGCCTAACATGGGCGGTAAAAGTACCTATATGCGTCAGGCCGCGCTGATCACCCTGATGGCATACATCGGCAGCTTTGTGCCTGCAACCCAGGCCGTGATTGGCCCGGTGGACCGTATATTTACCCGCGTCGGTGCAGCCGACGATCTGGCTTCAGGCCGTTCAACCTTTATGGTCGAGATGACGGAAACCGCCAATATCCTGCATAACGCCACCGAATTCAGCCTGGTATTGATGGATGAGATTGGGCGCGGAACCTCAACCTATGATGGTCTGTCACTGGCCTGGGCCTGTGCCGAAAGTCTGGCCAGCCGCATCAAGGCGATGACGTTGTTTGCCACTCACTATTTCGAACTGACCACACTGCCGGAACAGATTGAAGGCGTGGCGAACGTGCATCTGGATGCCGTGGAACATGGCGATACCATCGCCTTTATGCACAGCGTGCAGGAGGGAGCAGCCAGTAAAAGCTACGGGCTCGCCGTCGCTGCACTGGCCGGTGTGCCAAAAGAGGTGATTAAACGTGCGCGCCAGAAGCTGAAAGAGCTGGAAGCGTTATCAGGCAGCGCGGCAGCGACGAAAGCCGACGGATCGCAGCTTCCGTTGCTGGTGGAGGAGACTTCACCGGCATTAGAAGCCCTTGAAGCGCTGGACCCGGATTCACTCTCACCGCGCCAGGCGCTGGAGTGGATCTATCGGTTGAAGTCTCTGGTGTAACACAGCCAGGGCGGGTCATGACCCGCCCCTACGCTAATATCAAAGGTATATCGTAGGAGCGGACATGGCCCGCCCCTACGCCAATATCAAAGGTATATCGTTGTAGCGGGTCATGGCCCGCCCCTACGCCAATATCAAAGGTATATCGTAGGAGCGGACATGGCCCGCCCCTACGCCAATATCAAAGGTATATCGTAGGGGCCAGGCATGCCTGGCCCTCGGATGGTGAATTGCACTGAGATCATCAGCGACGGTTACGCACCAGTTGGTAGCGGCGCGTAAGGTATTCAACTGGCGCACTCCAGATATGCACCAGACGGCAGAACGGGAACAGTAAGAACAGCGTCATTCCCAGTACCATATGCAGACGGAAAATTACCGCCACACCATCAAGATGGTGTGATGCCCCGCCCTGGAACGTCACGATACTCTGCGCCCAGCTTGTCAGCTTCAGCATCTCGCTGCCGTCCATATGCTGAGCCGAGAAGTGAATGGTGGTCAGCCCCAGCAACGCCTGCAGCACCAGCAGCGTCATAATCATAATATCAGCAGCACTACTGGTGGCACGGACCCGCGCATCGGTCAGACGGCGTTTAAGCAACAATCCCCCGCCAATCAGCGTCATCGCACCAAAAATCCCGCCCGCAATCATCGCCAGCAACTGTTTATGCGCCGCGGACAGAAAAGGCTCGTAGACCCAGTGTGGGGTCAGCAGGCCCACGAAATGCCCCAGCAGGATCCCGATAATCCCCACGTGAAACAGGTTCGATGCCAGCCTCATTCCTTTCTTACTTAACATCTGGCTGGAGCCTGCGCGCCAGCTGTATTGCCCGTAGTCGTAACGCAGCCAGCTACCCACCAGAAATACGGTCCCGGCGAGATAAGGATAAATATCAAAGAAGAACTGATTTAAAAATGCCATGATTTACTCTCCTCTCGCCGTCTGGCTTGACGCTGAAATATCGAGATACTGTGGCATCACTGCCGCAGAAGAACGCGGTTGCTGCGCAGGTTCGCAGCCACTACCGCCCGGATTCATCTGAGCGATAAACGCCACCTGCTCCTCTTCCCATACGGCATCCAGCGCAGCGGGCGTATCATCGCGCGCTTCCTGAGCCACCTGCTCCTGGAGCAATGCAGGGTTCGCACTGCTGCCAGACAGCGCCAGCAGTAGGGAAAACAGCGGCGCAAAATCACTCTGTCGCTCCCCCAGTCTTGCCGCCAGCAGCGCCAGAATCGGCGCGACATCCTGAAGGCCTCGCCGGATGCGAGCCCGATCTCCTTGCGCCAGATATTCCAGGTACAGCGGTAAAAAGTCCGGTAACTCTTTCGCATTCAGCTCCAGTCCATCAGCACGGTATTGCGCCAACAGATCCACCATTGCCTGGCCGCGATCGCGCGATTCGCCGTGCACATGTTCAAACAGCAGCGGCGATGTCGCCCGGCCACGATCAAACAGCTCGCAGTACTCTGCCTGCCTGTCCAGCAGTGGCCGGGAGGCTGATTTCTGGATCAGACTGACCAACAACTTCTGCTGCTCAGCATCCAGTTCTTCAGCCTGTGCCAGGGCGGCAAGCACCTCATCCTGGTGGTCGAGAAAGTCCTGCTGTGGGTAATCAAGCAAACGGGCAATAATACGCAGAGCGATCATGATTTGTTCTCCGCGTCATAAGGGGTTTTCTTCGATACATCGATCGCATCAATACGGCGGCTGTTAAACAGGTTAAATTTAACGTCACTGCCGTGGCAGCCATCACCAAAACTAAAACCGCAACCTTTGCTTTCCGGGAACGCCTCACGCGCCATTTCGCGATGACTGCTCGGGATGACAAAGCGGTCTTCGTAGTTGGCAATCGCCAGATAGCGATACATTTCCTGCGCCTGTGCTTCCGTCAGACCCACCTGCTCCAGCGCACGGACATCATGAACGCCGTCAACGGTTTCTGCGCGCTTGTAGTGACGCATCGCCATCAGGCGATTGAGTGCCTGCAGTACCGGTGCAGTGTCTCCGGCCGTCAGCAGATTAGCGAGGTACTGCACCGGAATACGCAGGCTCTCCACGTCCGGCAGTACACCGCTGTGCGCCAGCATTCCGGCATCCGATACCGACTGAATCGGTGACAGCGGCGGGACGTACCACACCATCGGTAACGTGCGATATTCAGGATGCAGCGGCAGCGCCAGCTTCCAGTCCATCGCCATTTTGTAGACCGGGGACTGTTGCGCCGCATCGATGACATTTTGGGGAACGCCATCTTTCAGCGCCTGAGCAATCACTGCCGGATCGTGGGGATCGAGGAACACATCCAGCTGACTTTGGTAGAGATCTTTTTCGTTCTCTACCGCAGCAGCCTGCTCAATACGGTCAGCGTCATACAGCAGCACACCGAGATAGCGAATACGGCCGACGCAGGTTTCCGAGCACACGGTCGGCTGGCCGGATTCGATACGCGGATAGCAGAAAATGCATTTTTCCGACTTGCCACTTTTCCAGTTGAAGTAGATCTTTTTGTAAGGGCAGCCGGTAATGCACATGCGCCAGCCGCGACACTTATCCTGGTCGATCAGCACGATGCCATCTTCCTCACGCTTATAGATCGCTCCACTCGGACAGGTTGCCACACAGGTCGGATTCAGACAGTGCTCACACAATCGTGGCAGATACATCATGAAGGTGTTTTCGAACTGTCCGTACATCTCCTTCTGCATGTTGTCGAAGTTTTTATCCTGTGAGCGTTTTGAAAATTCGCCGCCGAGGATCTCCTCCCAGTTCGGGCCATTTTCGATCTTCTTCATGCGTTTGCCGGTGATCAGCGATCGCGGGCGGGCAATCGGCTGATGTTTCCCGGCAGGGGCGTTGTGCAGATGCTGATAATCAAAGTCGAACGGCTCGTAGTAATCATCCAGCCCGGGGACATCGGGGTTGGCAAAGATTTTCGACAGCACGCCCACACGGTTCCCCATACGTGGCACCAGCCTGCCGTTGATCTTACGGATCCATCCCCCCTTCCATTTTTCCTGATCTTCCCAGGCATGAGGGAAGCCCACACCCGGTTTGCTTTCAACGTTATTGAACCAGGCATATTCCATACCTTCACGGCTGGTCCAGACGTTTTTACAGGTCACCGAACAGGTGTGACAGCCAATACATTTGTCGAGATTGAGCACCATCCCGACCTGAGAACGAATTTTCATTGGCCTGCCTCCTGCTGACTACCCTGGCAATCATCGTTGCCTTCACCATCTAACCAGTTAATCTGATTCATTTTTCTCACGATCACGAACTCATCCCGGTTGGAACCGACGGTGCCGTAATAGTTAAAGCTGTAAGCCAGTTGCGCATAGCCGCCAATCATATGAGTCGGTTTAGGGCACACGCGCGTGACGGAGTTATGGATACCACCGCGCTGGCTGGTGATCTCCGACCCGGGAATATTCACGATGCGTTCCTGAGCGTGATACATCATGGTCATGCCCGCCGGGACGCGCTGGCTGACAACCGCACGGGCGGTCAGTGCACCGTTGGCGTTAAATGCCTCGATCCAGTCGTTATCGACGATCCCCAGCGCCTGCGCATCCTCCTCACTCATCCAGACAATCGGCCCGCCGCGAGACAGCGTCAGCATCAACAGGTTGTCGCTGTACGTGGAGTGAATGCCCCATTTCTGGTGCGGCGTCAGGAAGTTCAGCGCTCTTTCCGGGTTACCGTTCGGCTTTTTGTTCAGCAGCGGCTGCACCGTGCGGGTATCAATCGGCGGACGATAGACCAGCAGGCTTTCACCAAAGTCACGCATCCACTGATGATCCTGATACAGCTGCTGGCGGCCACTTAGGGTACGCCACGGGATCAGTTCATGGACGTTGGTATAGCCTGCGTTATAAGAGACGTGTTCATCTTCCAGGCCTGACCAGGTCGGGCTGGAGATAATTTTGCGCGGCTGCGCCTGAATATCGCGGAAGCGGATCTTTTCATCTTCTTTATTCAGCGCCAGATGGGTGTGATCGCGTCCGGTAAACTCGCCCAGTGCCTGCCAGGCTTTTACCGCGACCTGACCATTGGTTTCCGGTGCCAGCGACAGGATGACCTCGGCAGCATCAATCGCGCTGTTGATGTTCGGACGGCCGGCTGCCGGGCCTTCTGCCTTGACGTAGTTGAGTTTTTTCAGGAAATCGACTTCCGTCTGGGTATTCCAGCTGATGCCTTTACCGCCATTGCCCAGCGTATCCAGCAGCGGGCCCAGCGAGGTAAAGCGTTCCCAGGTCGCCGGATAGTCGCGCTCGACGGTGACAATATGGGGTGCGGTTTTCCCAGGAATCAGATCGCACTCGCCGCGGTGCCAGTCCTGTACCCCCAACGGCTGCGCCAGTTCCGCAGCCGAGTCATGCTGAATCGGTTGGAGCACCACATCGGTTTCTTTACCCAGATGACCGATGCAAAGTTCAGAGAAAGTTTTGGCAATGCCTTTGTAGATCTCCCAGTCACTGCGGGATTCCCAGGCCGGATCGACCGCCGCCGACAGGGGATGAATAAACGGATGCATATCCGAAGTATTCATATCGTCTTTTTCATACCAGGTGGCGGTTGGCAGAACAATATCGGAATAGAGGCAGGTGCTGGACATACGGAAATCGAGGGTCACCACCAGATCGAGTTTTCCTGTGCCCGGATTATCCTGCCACTCAACCTCCTGCGGTTTGACAGCCCCCTGCGCACCCAGGTCGCTCCCCTGAATACCATTTTCCGTCCCCAGCAGATATTTCAGCAGGTATTCATGCCCCTTACCGGATGACCCCAGCAGGTTGGATCGCCAGACAAACAGGTTACGCGGGAAGTTCTGCTCATTATCCGGCTGTTCAGCGGCAAAGCGCAGGCTACCCTCTTTCAAACCGTCGACGGTGAAATCCAGCGGTGTTTTACCTGCAGCCTGTGCCTGCGCAGCAAGGTGCAGCGGATTGGTATTTAATTGCGGGGCGGAAGGCAGCCAGCCCATGCGTTCGGAACGCACGTTAAAGTCAATCAGGCTGCCGCCGTAGCGCGATTTATCGGCCAGCGGTGACAGCAACTCATCAGTGCGCAATGTTTCATAGCGCCACTGGCTGGAGTGGTTGTAGAAGAATGAGGTGCCGTTCATCTGGCGCGGTGGACGCTGCCAGTCAAGGCCGAAGGCCAGCGGCAACCAGCCCGTTTGCGGACGGAGCTTCTCCTGACCAACATAGTGCGCCCAACCGCCGCCGCTCTGCCCCACGCAGCCACAGAACACCAGCATATTGATCAAACCCCGGTAGTTCATGTCCATGTGATACCAGTGGTTCAGGCCGGCACCGACGATAATCATCGAACGTCCACGGGTTTTTTCGGCGGTTTCTGCAAATTCACGCGCTATACGCACAATATTCTGGCGGGATACGCCAGTGATCTGTTCTGCCCAGGCCGGGGAATATGCTTTCACTTCGTCATAGCTGGCGGCACAGTTAGCATCATCCAGCCCGCGATCTACGCCGTAGTTTGCCAGCGTCAGATCATACACGCTGGTGACAAGGGCACTCGATCCATCGGCCAGTTGCAGCCGTTTTACCGGCAGCCTGTGCAGCAGAATTTCATCCAACTGCACGCGGTTGAAATTCGGGTTATCTATTGCACCAAAGTAAGGGAAGCCGACATCGACCAGCTCGTCATACTGGCCCAGCAGGCTCAGTTGCAGCTCCACTTCCTGCTGGTTTTTACCTTCACGCTGCTCAAGGTTCCATTTGCCTTTCTCACCCCAGCGGAAACCAATTGACCCCTGCGGGGCCACCAGTTCACCGTTTTTCTGGTTAATGGCGATGGTTTTCCACTGCGGGTTATTCTCCTGCCCCAACCCGTCCACCAGATCGCTGGCGCGCAGCATACGTCCGGCTGCGTAAAAGCCGCCTTCGCGCTCCTCCAGCAGCACCAGCATCGGCATATCGCTGTACTGGCGCACATAGTTGCGAAAATACTCCACCTCACGCTGCTGGTGGAACTCGGTCAGGATCACATGACCGAACGCCAGCGCCAGCGCGCTGTCAGTACCCTGCTTCGGGCTCAACCAGTGATCGCACAGCTTGGCAATTTCGGCGTAGTCCGGGGTGATCGCAACGGTTTTGGTGCCTTTATAGCGGACTTCGGTAAAGAAGTGTGCATCCGGGGTTCGCGTCTGCGGCACGTTACTGCCCCAGGCAAGAATATACGCAGAGTTATACCAGTCAGCCGACTCGGGAACATCGGTCTGCTCACCCCACGTCATGGGTGATGCGGGTGGCAGGTCGCAGTACCAGTCATAAAAGCTCAGACAGATGCCGCCAATCAGTGAGAGATAGCGTGAACCGGCCGCATAGGACACCATCGACATCGCCGGAATAGGCGAGAACCCGATAATACGGTCAGGCCCGAACGCTTTAGCCGTATAGATATTGGCGGCGGCAATCAGTTCATTCACTTCTTGCCAGTCGGCACGAACAAAACCGCCGCGCCCACGAGCCTCTTTATAGCTTTTTGCCTGCTCCGTATTTTCCACAATCGACTGCCAGGCGAGGACCGGGTCACTGTGCTGCGCTTTTGCCGCGCGCCAAAGACTGACCAGGCGTTTGCGCACCAGCGGGTATTTCAGGCGGTTGGCGCTGTACAGATACCAGGAGTAACTGGCACCACGCGGACAACCGCGCGGCTCGTGGTTAGGCAGGTCGGGTCGGGTACGCGGGTAGTCCGTTTGCTGGGTTTCCCAGGTCACCAGACCATTTTTGACATAGATCTTCCAGCTGCACGAACCGGTGCAGTTCACACCGTGAGTAGAGCGGACGATTTTGTCATGCTGCCAGCGGCTGCGGTAACCATCCTCCCAGTCACGGTTGGTGTTCAGTGTTTGCCCGTGCTGGCCGGAGAACGGCTCACCCAACTGTTTAAAATAACGTAACCGATCAAGAAACTTGCTCATTCGACATGCTCCAAAAACACTAAAAGGATGCTCGCGTTTATTTCGTTTTTTTACGGCCGTAAACCAGCCAGGTAATCGCGATACAGATCAGATAAAACACCAGGAACACCTTCATCGCTCCGGCGGGTGAACCGCTGAGTGACAGTGACATTCCGAAAGTTTGCGGGATAAAGAACCCACCCAGTGCGCCAATTGCCGAGATAAAACCGAGTGCGGCACTGGTATCGGTAACGGCTTCGTGCTGGGCGGCTTCATCGCTTCCGCCTGCTGCCTTAACCCGATCAATGGTGATTTTGCGGAAGATGACGGCAATCATCTGGAAGGTGGAACCACTCCCCAGGCCCGCCGCGAAGAACAGCACCATAAACACGCCATAAAAGGCGATAAATGAACCTGACTGGCCTTCACCCGGAAGCGTCAGGAACAGCAGTGCGGTAAATACCGCCATCAGAATGAAGGTGAACAGCGATACGCGCACGCCACCAAGGCGATCGGAGACGATGCCACCCGCAGAGCGTGCCAGTGCCCCAATAAAGGGACCAAAGAAGGCGTAATGCATGATGACCACATCGGGGAATTGTGTTTTGGACAGCATGGCAAAACCGGCAGAGAAACCGATAAACGATCCGAACGTTGCAAGGTACAACAGCGACAGAATCCACAGATGCCCGCGTTTCAGCACGGGCAGTTGCTGGCGCAGAGAACTTTTCGCCGCAGCCAGATCGTTCATACCAAACCAGGCGGCGAACGTGGCGATGAGCAAGAACGGCACCCACATCCAGGCCGCATTTTCTAACCACAGCCCATTTTCTGCATGAGAAGACGGGCCGCTAAACCAGCTAAACAAGGCTACCGAGATAGCGATGGGCGCAAACAACTGCATCACGCTGACACCCAGGTTACCTAACCCGCCATTAATGCCCAGCGCGGCACCCTGACGGGCCTTCGGGAAGAAGAAGCTGATGTTGCCCATGCTGGAAGCGAAGTTAGCCCCGGCAAAACCGCACAGCAGAGAGATCACCACAAATACGGCAAAGGGCGTGGCTGGGTTTTGCACGGCAAAACCCAGCCAGATGCAGGGCACCAGCATTAGAGCAGTGCTGAACGCCGTCCAGCGACGGCCACCAAATACCGGGACCACAAACGAATAGGGGACTCGCAGCAGCGCACCGGAAACCGACGGCAGCGCGGTCAGCAGGAACAGTTGATCGGTAGTGAAGTTGAAACCGACTTTATTGAGATTGACTGCAACGGTGCTAAACAGCATCCAGACGCAGAAGGCGAGTAACAGGCAGAACACAGAAATCCACAAATTGCGGCTGGCAATCCGTTTACCAGTTTGTTGCCAGAAAACGACGTTCTCAGGCTGCCAGTCCTGAATAAGCGCACGATTTTCCGTCCCTGGCGATGCGTTAATTTTCGACATAATTTTCTCACTGACTGTGTATTTATCAGCCTATCCTGGGCATCTCAGGCATTGTTTAAATTGACGTGTATCAATCAGGTTGCAGGTGAGAACATGCCCATGCAGAGGGAGTATGTCGGTTAATGTGGAGGGGGTAGGATATTAAGATGAATATAATCAGTTAGTTAATATCATTATATTGTTTTATTTGCTGAACCACCAAAATACAGATATTTAGTATTACCACAAAATAGGTATGGGAATAGAAGGGCCAATCGGTGACAATCCTCCGCTGCCACTTCATCTGAAGAGATAGCATTCCGCGAATCGGCCACCAGCAGGAAGACAGGATGACAACCCAGCTTACGCAATTGCTCTCCAACAAACCCGCCAGTGTATTATTGATCGACGATCATCCGATGATCCGTAACGGGCTTAAGCAACTTATCGGTCTCGATTCACGTCTGTGCGTAGTAGGGGAAGCCAGTAACGGGGCAGATGGTGTGGCGCTGGCAGAACAGCTTGAAGCGGATTTGATCCTGCTCGATCTGAATATGCCCGGCATGAATGGTCTGGACACACTGGAACAGCTGCGGGCTATTGATGCCTGCGGTCACATTGTGGTTTTCAGCGTGTCAGATTATGAAGATGATGTGATCAATGCATTGAAACGTGGGGCTGATGGCTACCTGTTGAAAGATATGGAGCCTGAAAGCCTGTTGGAGTGCCTGCATCGGGCTGCTGCCGGGGAGCTGGTATTGAGTCATACCCTGCCCTCTTTGCTGGCCGCCAGTCTTCGCCAGCAACGCGCCCCACCACTGGCCGAAAAACCGGACTTCACCACACGCGAGCGCGATGTTCTCCGGTTAATCGCCCAGGGCATGAGTAATAAGCTGATTGCCCGCAGACTGGGGATCAGTGAAAGTACTGTGAAGGTGCATGTCAAACATCTGTTGAAAAAACTGAATATGAAATCCCGCGTCGAGGCCGCCGTCTGGGCACTTCAATGCGGAGAGGTGTGAGATAACCTGCAGGCAAAAAAAAACGGTGACCGAAGTCACCGTTTCTCACATTACTTTATTCATCAGGCGGTTGCGCAACCTGTCCCGCTTAATTATTCACGAAACAGGGCTTCAATGTTCAGCCCCTGAGCCTGCAGGATCTCACGCAGGCGGCGTAAACCTTCAACCTGAATCTGGCGTACACGCTCGCGGGTCAACCCAATTTCACGACCCACATCTTCCAGTGTTGCCGCTTCATAGCCCAACAGGCCGAAACGACGTGCCAGCACTTCACGCTGCTTGGCGTTCAGTTCGAACAACCATTTAACGATGCTTTGTTTCATATCATCGTCCTGCGTGGTGTCTTCCGGGCCGTTCTCTTTCTCATCGGCCAGGATGTCCAGCAGCGCTTTTTCAGAATCACCGCCCAGAGGCGTATCAACTGAGGTAATGCGTTCGTTGAGACGCAGCATCCGGCTGACATCATCAACAGGTTTATCTAACTTCTCGGCAATCTCTTCCGCACTGGGCTCATGGTCGAGCTTATGGGAAAGTTCACGCGCGGTACGCAGATAAACATTCAATTCTTTCACGATATGAATCGGCAGGCGGATAGTACGGGTTTGATTCATTATCGCCCGTTCAATCGTCTGACGAATCCACCATGTGGCATACGTTGAGAAGCGGAAGCCTCTTTCCGGGTCAAACTTCTCTACGGCGCGGATCAGACCGAGGTTACCTTCTTCAATCAAGTCCAGCAGTGCCAGACCACGATTGCTGTAGCGACGGGCGATCTTCACCACCAGACGCAGGTTACTTTCGATCATGCGACGACGAGAAGGAATGTCACCACGGAGTGCACGACGAGCGAAGAACACTTCTTCCTCTGCCGTAAGCAACGGAGAATAACCAATCTCTCCTAAGTAGAGCTGCGTTGCATCCAGTACGCGCTGGGTTGCGCCCTGTGATAACAGCTCTTCTTCTGCTAAGTCGTTATCACCAGGTTCATTTCCGACAAGTGCCTTCTCGTCAAAAACCTCAGCTCCGTTTTCGTCGAATTCCGCGTCTTCATTTAACTCGTTAACTTTCAGCGTATTCTGGCTCATAAGCGGCTCCTACCCGTGATCTCAGGGCAGAACACCAAGGTTCTGCCGGATTAACGTTGCGGTAAATAGCGCAACGGATTTACGGATTTCCCCTTGTAACGAATTTCAAAGTGCAATCTAACCGAACTCGTGCCGGTACTACCCATTGTGGCGATCTTCTGACCCGCTTTCACTTCTTGTTGTTCACGGACCAGCATGGAATCGTTGTGGGCATACGCACTCAGGTAGTCATCATTATGTTTGATGATAATCAAATTACCGTAGCCACGCAGAGCGTTACCGGCATAAACCACACGGCCAGAGGCGGTGGAGATGACGGACTGACCGCGCGAACCCGCGATATCGATGCCTTTATTGCCCCCTTCGGAAGCAGAGAAGTTATCGATTATCTTACCGTCTGTCGGCCAACGCCAGCTTCCCACAGGGGTAGCGCTGTCTGTTGTACTACTGACGGTCGGGGCGGTAACCGGAACTGTTGTCGTTGCAGCAGTTTTCCCGGACGAAGGCAACATTTTGCCTTCACTTGGTGTACCTGAATCCTCAGAATACGTAATTACCGGTTGGTGTGCAACCGTTCCGGTGTTCATTTGTGAACCGGAAGAGGCCGTGGTCACGCCACCCGCATTCGCATCTGCTGCCGTGACTGCGTTGCCCCCAGTGATTGGGGTACCAGAGCCGTTAGCTACCTGTAATTGCTGGCCAACGTTGAGCCCATAAGGCGCGGCAACGTTATTGCGCTGGGCAAGATCACGGAAATCGTTACCGGTAATCCAGGCAATATAGAACAGCGTATCACCCCGTTTTACGGTGTAGGTATCGCCGCCATAACTACCTTTAGGAATATTCCCATAACTACGGTTGTACACAATTCGACCGTTTTCGGTAACCACATTCTGATTCTGGCTCGCGCTGGCAGAAGAGGAGGAAATCATTCCCCCACCCGACGCCGGAGGGCGAGCCGGGCGGATAAACCCGCCGTTGCTGCCACCGGAGCTGCTGTTCATGCCCGGGTTGCCAGAATTGCTGCTCATCATGCCGGAGTCATTTCCGCCAACAGAGCTGATGGGGGCCTGCGCGTTATCGCTGCTGGTACAACCTGCCAGCCAAAATCCTACCAATGAAACGGCCGCAAGACGGCGTAACTTAAATACTGGGCTTCCCGTGCTCATTCAATCCCCCATTACGGCAATGCTTTGACGAAAAAAATATAAACAACATAACAGCTGCACGACCGACGGCATTAAGCCCGCATGCGCAAATTTAGTCAGATACTAGCAATATCAATGACTGCGTGCCATGAAACAGTTGTATAGAAATATCCTGGTTGTTGCGGATATCAGGCAAGATCACCTTTTACCAGTGGGACAAAACGGACGGCCTCCACGGTATCGATGATAAATTCGTCACCTTTACGGCGAATGCGCTGCAAAACCTGCTGCTCTTCCCCCACAGGCAACACCATGATACCGCCCTCATCAAGCTGCGACATCAATGCTTCAGGAATTTCGGGCGGTGCTGCCGTGACAATAATTGCATCAAACGGCCCACGCGACGGCCAGCCAAGCCAGCCATCACCATGACGGGTAGAGACATTATGCAGATCCAGCTGCTTCAGGCGGCGCTTGGCCTGCCACTGCAAACCTTTAATCCGCTCGACGGAGAAAACATGTTCCACCAGATTGGCCAGAATGGCGGTCTGATAACCGGAGCCCGTGCCGATTTCCAGCACGCGTGACTCCGGCGTCAGGGCCAGCAGGGACGTCATTTTTGCGACCATGTAAGGCTGGGAAATCGTCTGCCCTGACCCTATCGGCAACGCTGTATTTTCCCAGGCTTTATGTTCAAAAGCCTCATCAACAAAGCGTTCACGCGGCACATCTTCAATGGCTTTCAGCAGCCGTTCATCATCAATACCCTGTTGCCGCAATTGTGCCAACAGTGTATCTATCCGCCCACTCACCATTCGCGATTGACCTCAACATTGGCTAACCAGGAAGAGACGACCTCCTGCGCGGCATGAGCAGTCAGGTCAACATGCAGTGCGGTCACCGAGACATAACCCTCATCAACAGCGGCAAAATCCGTGTCCGGGCCGGCATCAAGCTTTTCACCCGGCGGCCCAATCCAGTACATCGTATTACCGCGCGGGTCCTGCTGGGGGATGGCCTGATCGCTGGGATGGCGGCTGCCACAACGGGTGACGCGAATCCCTTTGATTTGATCGAGCGGCAAATCTGGCACATTAATATTCAAAATACGCCCGGTGCGCAGTGGCTCGCGCAGTAACGCTTTCAGGATTGAACAGGTGACGGCAGCGGCGGTGTCGTAATGCACATGCCCGTCAAGGGAGACCGCCAGCGCAGGCAGGCCCAGATGACGTCCTTCCATCGCAGCGGCTACCGTGCCTGAATAAATCACATCATCGCCCAGATTGGGGCCCGCATTAATTCCTGACACCACGATATCCGGCTTAGGACGCATCAGGGTATTCACCCCGAGGTAGACGCAGTCAGTCGGCGTGCCCATCTGCACCGCAATATCCCCGTTAGGATAGTTAAAGGTACGCAGAGGGGTTTCCAGCGTCAGCGAGTTCGACGCTCCACTACGATTACGATCGGGCGCGACAACCTGCACCTCAGCAAACTCACGCAGCGCTTTTGCCAGCGTCTGTATGCCTGGCGCATGGATACCGTCATCGTTACTCAGTAAAATGCGCATTGAGACCTAACCTGTTGATAAATTTTGTTCACCCTCCCCCGAAAACTGACTCGTGTTCCCGGGGCGTCGGATGCGGCTGAAAACATTTTAGCTGGATGCGCCAGGGAGTGGTAGGTGTAAATATCTGGTAAATAAAGGATGCCAGTGAGCCATCGCAGGGCGGGCCGATCAGCTTTCGGCCTTGTCTTCCCCCAGTTCCTGTAAAAAACGTTGCTGCGAACTCATCAGTTGAGTGAGCGTCAGGCACTGATAATCATAACCATAACGTGCGGCGATCTGCGCAATGATCCCCGCCAGCATCGGGTAGTGACGATGGTTCCAGTGGGGGAACAGATGATGCGTTAAGTGCAGATTCATTCCGCCCAGCCAGTAACCCAGCCAGTGCGGCCGCGTCGTCCAGTCGCAGGTTGTCGCAAACAGGTGACTGTAGCGGCTGTGGGGCAATTTCCCCTGTTCGGTGGGCTGGTAGCTGTTTCCTTTCGCCCAGTGAGTACCGATAATCAGCATGACAAAAACCAGCGATGCCAGCATCTGACAGGAAAGATAAACCAGCACGATTGTGCCGATGCCTAATGAAGGCGGCAACAGCCATAAGGGCAGCGCCAGCACCAGTAAAAAATGGCCCACTTTTACCAGTAAAAAAGCCGCCCAGCCTTTAATACCCTGCAAGCGCATTTTCGCCCCTACGCGTGTCTGCCCGGCGCGATCCAGCCAGTCAAACAGCCAGATATAATAGGGAAACGTCAGAGCAGCCACCAGCGGCCAGTAATAGCGCTGATAGCGCATTAGCGGGCGCAGGCGCTGAAAACGCGACTGGCGAAGAATGCCATTCTCTTCCATATCCGGGTCATACCCGATGACATTATTTCCGGTGTGATGCATCAGCACATGGCGCACACGCCAGCACTCCGGGTCCAGCCCCAGCGGAATGGTAGCCAGCACATTCAGCCAGCGATTGGCCGATTTTGACCTGAAAAAAGCCTGATGCGAGGCATCATGTACCACGTTGATCGTCAGCAGCATGGCAAAGAAACTGACCCCGGCCTGGCAAGCCGCCCAGCCCGTCCAGTGAGTCTGCTGCAGGCCAAGCCAGCCGCAACCGGCAGCCAGTAAGGCCAGCAGCACCGCTTTGGCGATCATCGCCCCGTTGGCAAAACGGTGGTCGCCGTGCTGATCGAGCCACGCCTGAGTGGCTCGCGTCAACTCGCGGTGAAATTGCAGATTTTCACGGGAAAAACGCAGCGGTGGCGGGTTCATGCAACCTCCTCCGGCTGTCCCATCCGGCGTAAAAATGTCTGCTGACGCCGCAGCAGTTCGCAATAACTGATACAGCGGTAATTCATGCCGTGTTCGCTGGCAAGCCGGGCAAGTCTCTCCGCCAGTGCCGGATAATGCCGGTGATGCCATCCGGGAAACAGATGGTGCGTCAGGTGCATATTTAGCCCGCCAGTGAAATGCCCGATCCAGGCAGGCGAAGGCAGCCAGTCGCAGGCGGTGGCGAAGTTATGGCGATACCAGCCTTGCGGCAGCTTCCCGTCAGGCCCGACCTCGAAAAACTCCGCCTCAGCCCAGTGGGTGCCCAGCAACAGGAATACCACCAGCAAAGAAGCTACCATCTGGCTACACAGCCAGGCACCCAGCACCACGGACATCGCGATGCCATTCTGTTCTGCAGCCCACAGCGGTACAGCGAGAACCAGCAGCAGATGCAGCACCTTACAGCCGCAAAACAGTAGCCAGCCGCGGACACCCGGCATCACGTGCCTTCCCGCCAGCGGCGTTTTTCCGCAGCGGTCGGCCCAGTCAAACACCCAGGCCAGATACGGCAGCGACAGTGCGGCCACCAGTGGCCAGTAAAGATGCTGCCAGCGCATCCATGGTCGCCAACGCTGATACGGGGTTTGCCGGAAGAAACCGTTCTCTTCGGTATCGAGATCGTAATGTTCGATATTGGCGTAAACATGATGAAAATGGACATGGCGCACGCGCCAGTAATCCGGGTCCAGCCCCAGCGGCAACGTCACCAGGCGGCTGATAAGACGATTAACACGCGGCGAACGGCTGAAGACACCGTGGCTGGCATCATGGTTAACCACAATATTAAGCAGCATTGCCATCAGCATAAACAGGAGATAGCAGAGAACAAATCCACCGCTGCTGGACTGAAGCAGGCTCAGCCCATAGCAGGAGACACAAAGTATCAGTAACACCCCTGCTTTCAGCCAGTCGCCGCGCCCGGCGAAACGATGATCTTTGGATGCGGAAAGATACTGATGCGCTGCACGCTGCAACGCCTGGTGGAAAGCCTGTTCGCCATCCGGAGGATAACGCAGCGGTGGCAGTGAATTAGCCATTTTCGGCCTCCGGGATCAGCACCTGACGCCCCCACCCCGCCGCCAGCGCGATGCTGTGCACCATCACCAGCAGTGCACCGGCCAGCCAGATCTCAACCGACTCGCGGCACAGGATAAACCACGCCGGATACGCCAGCCCCACCACCAGCCACAGCAGCGGGCTCCAGCGCCGTCCTTCCGACAACCCACCTAATGCCACCGCCCCGAGCGCCAGTAAAACAAACAGCGCCACCTGCTCCCGGCCGATATTTTGATAGCCGTAGCCATATATCCAGACATAACTCGCCACCAGCACAAATAACAGCAGCATACCGCTGGTCAGTGCGCGGGCGCGGCAATGAAACGTTGCCGCGCTTTTCGCCGGAGAAAATGGCAGTTTAAGCAGCCGGAAAAATGGCCGGTTACTGGCCCAGAACGGGTTACGGGATGAGCGCTCCCCACCGGTGCCGAAGCGATACTCTGTTTCTGGCAGGCGGGCAAACGTCCCAAACATTTTGTCCCAGAAAATAAAGCTGCCGCCAAAGTTCTTATCGGAATAAGCGCGATCGCAAACGTGATGGACACGGTGATGATTCGGCGTCACCAGAATATATTCCAGCCAGCCCAGCTTCGGCGTCAGCGCGTTGTGGTTAAACAACTGCACGCTATAGTGGAAAATCGATACGGTGATAAACACCGACAGCGGCACACCGGCTATCGCCAGCAGCAGGAAAAAGGGAATCGAGGTCAGTGAAGAGTACCAGGAGTTACGCACCCCCAGCGACAGATTAAAGTGCTCGCCCTGGTGATGGACGACGTGCACGGCCCACAGCAGACTGAAACGATGATGCAGGCGGTGCAGCCAGTAAAAGGCAAAATCCCAGGCCAGCAGCGCAAACAGCCACAGTCCCCAGGTCGGCAGCACATCCAGCCAGTGCTGGCTGAAGTGCAGCGCCACATAGCCGTAACAGGTCACCTCAAGGCCACGAAACAGCCACAGCATGATATGGCCGGAGTTGAGGTTAAACACCACATCATGCCAGTTGACCCGCTGCTTATCCTGACGGTTCAGCACCAGCGCCTCGGCCATCACCAGCAAGACCATCGCCACAATCGGCACGACCAGATCACTCATTGCCGCTCTCTCCATGAATAAGGAAACGTCTGTGCTGCCCGCAGGCAGATCCAGCCGCAGACCAGCGCCACCAGCGCACCGCTGACCAGGTCAATAAACAGGTGGCGGCGCAGTTGCAGAATCGATACCGCGATCAGCGCCCCCCACAATAACAATAGCCCGCTGCGCCAGCGTTGTTCAGGCTGATACAGCGCCCAGACCGCCAACAGCGACAGCGCCATATGCAGCGAGGGCAAACAGTTCTGTGTTGAGTCGGCGGCCACCAGCTGCGCCAGCAGATGCGAACTCAGCCCCTGACCGTGATCGATGGGATAGACCAGCGTGGTGGGCCACAGCAAATACACCGCACCGCATACCAGCGCGGTGAGGATCATTGAGCCCGTTAACCAGCGCAGTTTCTCCGGACGGCAGAACAGATAACCCGCGGGGATCAGCAGGAAAAAAGAGAGGTAGAGCCAGATGCCATCGGCACTGAACGGAATCATCCGGTCAACGAAACCGGGGTGCATCACCGTGCCGGGCCCCTGCCAGCGATCGCTGAACGTGTAGATCACGCCGACACTGCCCCAGCCCAACAGCATTGCCACTAAGCGACGTAACAGATTCATACGCCCTCTCCTTTTTGGCGAATAATACGCCGCCGCTTGCGGTCAAACTGCGGCATCAGCGGCTGTACACTGAGCTGCCAGCACAGTCTCTCCGTGGCGATCCCCTGCTGTGCGAACAGCGCAATCAGCGCCTGCTGGCAGGCGACCAGCGACGCTTCATCCGCATCGCTAATCAGCTGCACATCATGCATCCCCGTCTGCACCAGCCGGTAATCACTGGTCAGCGGCAGGGAACGGGCAATCGCGCGGCTGCACACATCGGCAAAGACGGCCTGCACGTCACCCTTCATATCAGGTAGCAGAAGCTGGTCATCGCGACGTCCTTCTATAGCCTCCAACACCCGGGTCGGCTGCCCGCAAGGGCAAGGTTCATTTGCGGCGACCAGCACATCGTCCAGCCGGTAGCGAATCACGGGCTGAGTGCGGCGACTGAAATCCGTAATCACCGGCGTAAAGCGCCGCTCATCAATCCACTCCGGCTCCACATGGATAAATTCTTCATTAAGATGCAGGCGCCCATGAGAACAGCTGGCCGCGAGAAACCCCTCGGTGGCCTGATAGACCTCGGCCACATCGCCGAACACCGTTTCTAGCAGCTGGCGATCCTGCGGTTCCAGCACTTCCGCTACAGAGATCACCCGGCTGACGCTCAGTTTAAGTTGCCCACCCTGCACGGCCAGTGCCAGCGCCCGCAAGACCTGCGCTGGCGCCACAATAATCGTCGGCGCAAACGCTGGCAGCGTACGCAAATGCTCACTGAACGGTGCGAACAGATCAAAGAACGCCAGGCTCAGCCAGCGGGTATTCACGCTGTGATAGAGATGATTATCGGCACGCAGAAACAGCGCCACACGTTCACCGGAGAGCAGCCCGCGTGGCAGCATCTTCGCCAGCATACCGCCTGCCCAGATGCGCTGCTCCCGTGGACTCACCACAAACACGCCGCGCCGCCCGGATGTGCCGGACGATAAGCCCACGCTGAAGCGCCCGACTTTCGGCGCAAAATCGCGGTCTTGTTCACTTTTCAGGGCACACTGGAGCAGCGTATCGACCTGCAGCCCGGCGGTATTCATCTGATCAAAATGGGTCATCATCTGCGCTTTGTCACTCAGCGGCCATGACGACAACGGCAGATGACAGAACGGGGCATAGAACGGACTTTTCGCCATCACCTGACGGGCAAAACGTTGCAACTGCCTGGCCTGCCACCGCTCAAGCGCGGCGCGATCGCGAAACCGCAGCCGCCGCGCACGGAAGTAGTGCCACAGCATACGTACCGGGATCATAAATCCCCCTCGTGACACAGCAGAATACGCACTTTGCCGCCACGCCAGAGCTGGTGCAGCTGGGTGAGCGTGCGGTAATAGGCGGCGCTGTCATCCATAATCAGACTGGCCAGCCGTGAGGGGCCGCGCAATTTCTGGTAGTTATCCGGGCACCAGGCGGCATCGCTGGCCAGCAGCGTCCAGCCATCATCCTGCAGGATAAACGCGCCAAGATGCCCGGCAGCATGGCCCGGCAGCGCGACCAGCACAATTTCGCCGTTGCTGTCCGGCAGTTGCCAGCCGCGCTCAAAAGGATGAAGTTCAGCGGGAAGATCGACAACGTCGAAGCGCTCAACAAAATGCAGGCGTGACTCAAAATCGGCCGGGATCAGTCCCGGCACAAAAGCATTTTTCAGCGCGCGCACACCTTTCAGGCTGCGGGTTTTCTGCCAGCCCTCCCCGGAGGCGATCATTGGAACGCCCGGAAAATCGTGCAGACCGGCAATATGGTCGCCGTGGAAATGGGAAATAATCAGCCCCTGGATATCATCAGGTTGATATCCGGCCTGGCCGAGCTGCGCCACCAGCGCCTGCTCTGGCGAGAAATAGACCGGGGTCAGCTGTGCATAGAGACGGAAAATGCCTTGACGGGTGTGATCAATAAAGTGGCTGGCGTAGCCGGTATCCCATATCCAGCGACGGTTATTGGCCTCCAGCAACCAGGCTCGGGCAGGAAACTGGCAGACGCGCAGCCCGGCACCGCGCAGTGCCATGCAGCCACGGTGAGTGCAGTAACCCGCTTCGAACGTCGTCAGTTTAGCCACGCTGACCCACTCCCTGCTGCCGCCACCATGCCCCGGTCAGCGCAATCGCCTCATCCATAGAATAATGCGGGCGATAACCCAGTTCATCGATGACACGCTGCTGGCTGAGGGTCATATCCAGGCTCACCGCGCCGACGCTGTAGCGGGTCAGTAACGGCTCACGCCGCGTCAGTAACGCCGCCCCCTCCATCAATGCCGCCACACCGTAAAGCAGGCTGGCAGGCAGTGAGCGGATCGCGCAGTTCAACCCAAGCTGCTGGTTAAGCAACGGGCGCAACACCTCCGCCAGCGTTACCGGCTGCTGATTGGTCACGTTATACACCGCGCCAGAAGCCAGGTCGGGTACATCGGTCGCCAGCCACATTGCCTGCACCACGTTGAGTACAAAGGTCAGATCGAGCAGCGTATTCCCGCCGTTGGGCAGCCGCAGCACGCCATTATCACGCTGAATCTGTGCCAGCAGGCGCGGCACAATCACCCGATCGTGTGGACCAAACAGCGCACGCGGACGCAGCATGACAAAGGTGGTGGCAGGGTGCTGTGCCACCCGCTGCAACAGCACCTGCTCGGCGGCATATTTGCTGGCAGCATAGTGATTGGCAAAACGCCGGGCGCGGAAGGTTTCATCAATATCGTGATGAGGGGAATAATCGAAATAGATTGAGGGCGTGGAGATATGAATAAAACGCCGAACGCCCCGCTGCCCGGCGGCAGCCGTCAGACGCTCAGTGGCCGTAACATTGGCCTGCCAGAAATCGTCACGCGGCCCCCAGGGCGAGGACTTGGCAGCGCAGTGCCACACGGCCTCAGCCTCGCCGACCAGGTCAGCGCAATCGGCAGCCGAAGCCCGGGCCAGATCCAGGGCGGTAAACTGCGCCCCGCACTGCCGCAGTATCTCTCCCACCGCATCATCACGCCCGGTTGCCAGCACCTGATGCCCGGCCGCCAGCAGCCACTCAACGGCGTTGCGCCCCAGACCACTGGTGGCTCCGGTGACCAGAACCTTCACGGCAGCAGCACCATGCCACCCAGGGTTAACCCGGCGGCGGTACCAATCAGCATCACCGGGCCTTTTTGGAAACGATCGGTGACCATCGCTTCATGCAGCGCGCTGGGAATCGATGCCGCCACCTGGTTTCCGCGATAACGGTAAATATCCACCAGCGCATCACTGCTGACGTTCAGCCGTTTACGCATATGTTCCAGCGACAGGTGGCTGGCCTGATGCGGCACCACCGTGGCGATCTGTGCCAGAGTCAATCCGGCCATCGCCAGCAGGCGCGCCAGATAATCTTCGATCAGCCCCGAGGCCTGACGGAACAGTTTTTTGCCCTGCATATGGAACAGAAAATCGCTGTCGCGCATGCCCGCACGCGGGTTGCAGCGCGTGCCTCCGGCACGGATCTCACAGAGTTCACTGCCATCCGGCCAGCTCTCCATCAGGCAGGAGAGAATGCCGCTTTGCCCGTCACCGCGTTCCACGATGGCGCAGGCCGCGCCGTCGCCGAAGATCAGCGATGACTCTTCATGCTCCCAGTCAATACCGCGTGACGCCAGCTCAGTCGACACAATAGCAATGCGCCGATAGGCACCGCAGTTCACTAATCCCCCCGCCACCTGCAACGCCGAAATAAAGCTGACGCAGCTGCTGTTAATATCAAACACCGCGGTGCCCGGCGTCAGAGGCGACAGCTTGAGCACCTGTATGGCACTGCATGGCAATGCCTGGACGGCGATGGCCGAGGCGAAGATGAGCAAATCAATGGAAGCCGGGTCGATATGTTGTGCACTTAGTGCAGCGGCCAGCGCATCGGCGCCCAGTTGCGCCTGACTGGCCTGGTGATCGGCATGAAAGCGATGAGCGATACCCGAGCGTTTTTCAACATAGCCGGGTTTCATACCCAGACGTTCGTCGAGCATCGCTGAGGTGACGCAGCCGGGAGGCAGGGCCACACCGCTGGCAATAATCTTCAAAGGCACGAAAGCCGTTGTGCTATCCGGCACTGGCAGATGGGGTTGGTTCATCCGTATTCCCATTAACAAAATTGTTAAATTATTGCGCATTGTAACGGAAGTACGGGTTCTCGCAAAATCGCCAGAAAAGAAGAAGATAGCGGGGAGAAAACAGTGAAAGGAACGACTGACTTAAGCGGATAAATCAGCAGAGCCTGCTGAGAATCAGGCTCTGCTGCAAGGGGAATTACTCGTCAACCTCGGCTGCGCTGCCCTGGGTCAACAGCAGTTCGCGCACCACGCTGGTGGCAAAGCTGCCCGCCGGGAGCCAGAAGTTCATCTCCAGCGTGACGTCATCCAGCCAGTTCCAGCGGAGATCGCGCGGGATCACCAGCATTGCACGACGTGCGGCATCCACACGTTCACGATCCATCAGCGCGAGCAGCGCAGCTTCACCGGCCAGGCTGTTTTGCTCAAAAGCCAGCGCTTCGTCACGCGTACCCCACTCGCCGCTGCCCGGCAGCGGTGCAGTAATGCGCAGTTCACTGGCATCAACGCGCTGCTGCAGGGTATCCAGCTCCGCAACCTCAGCCACAAACCAACTGCCGCGCCCGGTCAGCTGCAAGGCATCGCCCGGCAGCACCTTACACAGTGAGCCCTGCTGCGCCAGACGGTCACTGACCACCTGATTAAACATGGCGCTGCGGGCAGCCGACAGAATAAAGCTGCGTTTATTGCGCTCACGCACGCGGATTTCATCTGCCGCCCAGCGCTGCGCCATCGTCAGATTGTTACCCTCATGGCCGAAACGCTGGCTGCCAAAGTAGTTGGGTACGCCGTCACGAGCAATCAATTGCAGGCGCTGTTCCACCGCATCACGGTCAGAAATCTGGCGCAGTACCAACGCAAAGGCATTGCCCTGTAACGCCCCGGTACGCAGCTTGCGGCGATGGCGGGCGCTTTCCAGCACCTCAACGCCTGTCAGCTCAAACGCGCTGAGGTCCGGAGTGACTTTGCCCGGTACACGCAGGCAGAACCACTGCTCGGTCACCGCATGGCGATCCTTCATCCCGGCAAAACTGACGTCACGCGGATGAATGCCAACAAACTTTGCCAGCGCTTCGGCAACAAAACGGGTATTGCAGCCATTTTTGCGAATACGCACCAGCAGCTGTTCGCCGTCACCGTCCGGGGCGTAGCCGAGGTCTTCGATCACAACGAAATCTTCCGCGTGAGCCTTCAGCACACCGCTGGCAACCGGCTGACCGTGCAGCCAGCCCTGTTGGGTTAAATCCATCGGTTACACCTTCATCAACAGGGCAACGGCTTCACAAGCGATGCCTTCACCGCGCCCGGTAAAACCGAGTCTTTCGGTGGTGGTCGCTTTCACATTGACCTCATCCATATGGATCCCGAGATCTTCAGCAATATTGATGCGCATCTGCGGCGCATGGGGCAGCATTTTCGGTGCCTGAGCAATAATCGTCACATCGACGTTGCCCACGCGATAGCCTTTTTTGGCGATCTGGCGCATCGCTTCGCGCAGCAGTTCGCGGCTGTCCGCGCCTTTATAAGCCTCATCGGTGTCCGGGAACAGTTTGCCAATATCGCCCAGTGCCGCCGCACCCAGCAGTGCATCTGTCAGCGCATGCAGGGCAACATCACCATCAGAATGCGCCAGTAACCCTTTTTCATAAGGGATTCGTACGCCGCCAATAATCAGCGGGCCTTCGCCACCGAAGGCATGGACATCAAAACCGTGACCGATACGCATTATGTGTTCTCCTAACGTTGTATTTGGGTCAGATAAAATTGCGCCAGCGCCAGGTCTTCCGGCCTTGTCACCTTCAGGTTATCACTGCGCCCGCTCACCAGCTCAGGGTGGTAGCCACAATATTCCAGCGCAGAGGCTTCATCCGTGATCGTGGCGCCTTCATTCAGCGCACGCAGCAGGCAGTCATGCAATAACGCCTGCGGGAAAAGTTGCGGTGTCAGCGCATGCCACAGCGCTTCGCGCTCAACGGTATGATCAATATTGCTGCGGCCCCCGATGGCGCGTTTCATCGTATCGCGCACCGGGGCGGCAAGAATACCGCCCACTTCGCTGGTGGCGGTCAGTGCCAGCAGTCGGGTCAAATCGCTGAGATGCAGGCAGGGCCGAGCCGCATCATGCACCAGCACCCATTGCGCCTCTTTTGCCGCCTGCAAACCTGCCAGTACCGAATCAGCGCGCAGTCCGCCGCCGACCACCGTCGTCACACGCACATCCGCGGCCACCGGCAACTGGCGAAAATGGATATCCTGCGGGCTGAGCGCCACGATCACCCGGCTGACAGCCGGATGAGCCAGCAGCGCATCGATGCTGTGTTCCAGAATGGTTTTTTCACCAATGGTGAGATATTGCTTGGGGCACTCGGAGAGCATACGGCTACCGATCCCCGCAGCGGGGACGATGGCGATGATCTCCGGAGAGGATTCGGCGTTATTCATGATGCTCATGGTGATGGTTACTGACTGGCTGTTCGCTGCTGCGCGTTTCGTTTGTTTTGATCCGGCACAAGGCGATAGAAGGTCTCGCCGGGTTTAATCATCCCCAGCTCATTGCGTGCGCGTTCCTCGATCGCTTCCGAACCGCCGTTTAAATCGTCGATTTCGGCAAAAAGCTGATCGTTACGCGCTTTAAGCTTGGCGTTATTGGCCTGTTGCTGAGCAACATCCTCATTAACGCGTGTATAATCATGAATGCCGTTCTTGCCCAGCCAGAGCGAATACTGCAGCCAGCCGAGAAGTACAAGTAACAGCAACGTAAGTTTGCCCATCCCCGCCCCCTGAAAAACGGCTCAATCATCCCATAACTTTTGGTATGACTCCACTCCGTCGATGAAATAGAACCACTTTCTCAGAATACGGCGTCAATACGCGTTAAAAAACAGCAAAAAAGAGCATTAAAACGCCCTGCACTGATAGATTTTGTAACGTTGCGATGTATTTGCACATCTCACTGACGGGTCACCAGCCGGTGAGAAGCGTAAATAACAGCCAGAAAAGGGCGATCACCAGCAGCACCGTCGCCAGCGCAGCCCAGACAAAATGCTCACGCAGCAGCATAGTCGCGGCGATTCCCACCAGCACCGACACCGGTAACAGTGCCAGGAAGAAAGGCCAGGTGTAGAGGAAAAAAAACAGGGTAGTGGAACCATACAGCAGGAAAGGGATCGCCAGCGCGACCCACCATGAAACAAAGCCCATCGCGCCACCAGGGATGGCCCATGACGGCTCTTCCCGCTCGCGTTCGTCTTTACCTGCCAGCATGGGGGTAACGTTTTGCATAGACTTCCCGTTGATGCTTAGGCGGAGGCCAAACTGCCTCCGCCTGATAACTGCCCGCAAACGGGCGTTAGCCGAAGCTCTCTCAGGGTTTGATAATATCTCGCTGGCGCAGCACGTCTAATAACTGGCGGGTTAAATGTGTTACCAATTGTTCACCATCCAGATGAATATCCGCTCGTTCAGGGGCTTCATACACTGCATCGATACCGGTGAAATTTCGCAGCTCCCCGGCTCGGGCTTTTTTGTATAACCCCTTCGGATCGCGTACTTCACAGATAGCCAGCGGCGTGTCGACAAAGACTTCAATAAAACGCCCTTCCCCGACCATGTCGCGCACCATCTGACGCTCGGCACGATGAGGGGAGATAAAGGCGGTTAATACCACCAGCCCGGCATCCACCATCAGCTTCGCCACCTCACCGACGCGGCGAATATTCTCTTTACGATCGTCATCACTGAAACCGAGATCGCGGCACAGGCCGTGACGCACATTATCCCCGTCCAGCAGATAGCTGCTGACGTTCAACCGATGCAGTGCCTGCTCCAGCGCGCCAGCGACGGTGGATTTACCGGAACCTGACAGCCCGGTAAACCACAGCACTGCGCCCTGATGACCATGCTGCTGCTCACGCTGTTCCCGGCTGACCGGATGCGCGTGCCACACCACATTTTCATCATGCTGCGCCATATTACTTACCGCCCAGCAGGTCGCGTGCATTCCAGTGTGGGAAATGACGACGCACCAGTGCATTCAGTTCCAGTTCAAAGGCGCTGAAATCACCGCTGCTCTGTTGCACATCGTCCAGCGGCTGACGGATCATACCCGCGCCAACGGTCACGTTGCTCAGGCGATCGATAAAGATCATCCCGCCGGTCACCGGGTTTTGCTGGTACGGATCCAGCACCATTGGCTCATCGAAGATCAGATCCACCAGCCCGATACCGTTCAGCGGCAATTCATCGGTGTTGTGCTGCGTCAGGTTGTTGATCTCCACCTGATGCTGAATGCGCTCCACGCGCGCACGGGTTTTCTTCCCGGCAATTTTCACGTCGAAACTCTGGCCCGGCACCAGCGGTTTTTCCGCCATCCAGACCACATCCACTGCCGCAGCCTGCACCGGCGTCAGGTCAGCATCCGCGGCCACCAGCAGGTCGCCACGACTGATATCAATTTCGTCTTTCAGCACCAGAGTAATCGCTTCCCCGGCGGCAGCCTGCTCCAGATCGCCATCGAACGTCACGATGCGCGCAACGGCAGACTCCACGCCAGATGGCAGCACTTTCACCCGCTGTCCGACCTGAATAATGCCGGAGGCCAGCGTCCCGGCGTAGCCGCGGAAGTCGAGGTTCGGGCGGTTAACATACTGTACCGGGAAGCGCATTGGCTGCTGCTCCACCACGCGTTGTACATCCACGGTTTCCAGAACGTCCAGCAGCGTTGGGCCGCTGTACCAGTTCATCGCGTCGCTCGGGGAGGCGACGTTTTCGCCCTCCAGCGCCGACAGCGGCACAAAGCGGATATCAAGATCGCCTGGCAACTGCCCGGCAAAATCCAGGTAATCCTGTTTGATCTGCTCGAAGGTCTCCTGGCTGTACTCCACCAGATCCATCTTGTTGATGGCGACGATCAGATGCTTGATACCCAGCAGAGTGGAGATAAAGCTGTGGCGACGGGTCTGATCGAGCACGCCTTTGCGCGCATCGATCAGCAGGATCGCCAGATCGCAGGTTGAAGCGCCGGTCGCCATGTTGCGCGTGTACTGCTCATGGCCCGGCGTGTCGGCGATAATGAATTTACGCTTCTCGGTGGAGAAGTAGCGATAGGCCACGTCAATGGTAATGCCCTGCTCACGTTCAGCCTGTAAACCATCAACCAGCAGCGCGAGATCCAGTTTTTCGCCCTGGGTGCCATGACGTTTACTGTCGTTGTGCAGTGACGAGAGCTGATCTTCGTAAATCTGACGTGTGTCGTGCAGCAGACGCCCAATCAGCGTACTTTTGCCATCGTCCACGCTGCCGCAGGTAAGAAAGCGCAGCAGGCTTTTATGTTGCTGGGTGTGCAGCCAGGCTTCCACGCCGCCCTGGTCGGCAATCTGTTGTGCAATTACTGTATTCATGACGGTTCCTTAGAAGTAGCCCTGGCGTTTTTTCAGCTCCATTGAGCCGGCCTGATCGCGGTCAATCATGCGCCCCTGGCGCTCACTGGTGGTGGAAACCAGCATCTCTTCGATGATCCCAGGCAGCGTTTGCGCTTCGGACTCGACGGCGCCGGTCAGTGGCCAGCAGCCGAGGGTACGGAAACGCACCATACGTTGCTCGATCACTTCGCCCGGTTGCAGGTCAATGCGATCGTCGTCGATCATCATCAGCATACCGTCACGCTCCAGCACCGGGCGTTCCGCGGCCAGATACAGTGGCACAATCTCGATATTTTCCAGGAAGATGTACTGCCAGATATCCAGCTCTGTCCAGTTGGACAGCGGGAAAACACGGATGCTTTCGCCTTTGTTAATCTGACCGTTATAGTTGTGCCAAAGCTCAGGCCGCTGATTTTTCGGGTCCCAGCGATGAAAGCGGTCACGGAAGGAATAAATGCGCTCTTTCGCACGAGATTTCTCTTCATCACGGCGTGCGCCACCGAAGGCCGCATCAAAACCGTACTTATTCAGCGCCTGCTTCAGCCCTTCAGTTTTCATAATGTCGGTGTGTTTGGCACTGCCGTGAACGAACGGGTTAATGCCCATCGCCACGCCTTCCGGATTGCGGTGGATCAGCAGCTCTGCACCAATATTTTTCACCATGCGATCGCGGAATTCGTACATTTCGCGGAATTTCCAGCCAGTATCAACATGCAGCAGCGGGAACGGCAGTGTTCCCGGATAGAAGGCTTTACGCGCCAGGTGCAGCATCACCGATGAGTCTTTGCCGATAGAGTACATCATCACCGGGTTGCCGAACTCTGCGGCCACTTCGCGGATAATATGGATGCTTTCCGCCTCCAGTTGACGCAGATGAGTGAGTCGTTTCTGATCCATATCTTTTCCTCAAGCCAAATTCACAACAGGGGACTCGCGTCCGTCCTGCTGCGCTGAATGTTGAAACCATGCCAACTCGTCATGCAGTTTGACCACTTCGCCAATCACTAACAGCGCCGGAGTTGGGGCGTTTCGTGCCAGTTCTTCAAGTTGTTGTAAGGTCCCGGTCAGTACCTGCTGATCCTGACGGGTGCCGCGGCTAATCACCGCAGCCGGGGTGGCCGGATCGCGCCCGTGCGCCATCAGTTGGCTGGCAATGTCGCCTGCCGCCATGGCCCCCATATAAATAGCCAGCGTCTGACGTGAACGGGCCAGCGATGGCCAGTCGGTACCGTTGCCATCCGCACGGCATTGTCCGGTGACGAACAGAACGCTTTGTGCATGGTCACGGTGAGTCAGTGGGATGCCCGCGTAGGCGGTCGCCCCTGCTGCTGCGGTCACGCCCGGCACTACCTGGAAGGGAATGCCAGCGGCCACGGCGGCCTGAAGCTCTTCGCCCCCCCGGCCAAAGATAAACGGGTCACCGCCCTTCAGGCGCACAACGCGTTTGCCCTGCTTCGCCAGTTTTACCAGCAGGCGGTTGGTTTCCTCCTGCGGAACACTGTGGGCGTTAGCGCGCTTACCCACGCAGATGCGGTCAGCATCGCGGCGCACTAAATCCAGAATTTCATCGCTGACCAGATGGTCATACAGCACCACATCAGCTAGTTGCATCACCTGCAAGCCACGCAGGGTCAGCAGGCCACTGTCGCCAGGCCCGGCACCCACCAGAATAATCTCTCCCTGCGGGGCTTCCGGGTCAGTCAACTGCTGGTCCAGCGTGCGTTTAGCCCCTTCAAGATTGCCGGAGGCGACCTGATTGGCGAATAAGCCGTTGAAGGCTTTTTCCCAAAAACGGCGGCGGTCGGACATCTTGTTGAAGCGGGCTTTCACCTTCCCGCGCCACTGGCCGGCAATATGCGCCATCTGTCCCAGGTTCGCAGGCAGCAGCGATTCCAGTTTTTCACGCAGCAGGCGTGCCAGTACGGGCGCAGTGCCGCTGGAGGAGATCGCGACCACCAGCGGGGAACGATCAACAATAGAAGGAAAAATAAAGGAGCATTTTGGCTGGTCATCAACCACGTTGGCCAGCAGACGGCGCGCAGTGGCATCCAGATAGACCTGACCATTGAGTTCGCCATCATCGGTGGCGGCAATCACCAGGAACACCTGATCAAGCTGAGTGGCCTGATAATCCTTTGCCAGCCATTCGATACTGCCGCTGTCATGCAATGCGGCCAGTTCTTCACACAGATGGTGTGACACGACCAGCACATGCGCACCGGCGCGGCGCAGCAGTTCGATTTTGCGTGCAGCGACATCGCCACCGCCAACCACCAGCACCGGCTTGTGTCTGATATCAGCAAAAAGAGGGAGATAATCCACGTGAACCCTGTCTATATCACTATTGTTAAGGGGACTATACGTCCCGCGCTTAAGGCTTATGAAATTACTAATTGGAATGAGTAGTTACCGAATGGAATAACGCCCCGGTAAAGCTGAGAACAAAATGTGCTTAACAGATGATATTTCGCACCTTTCAGAGAGATTAAAATTGTTTAACGGCCGTCACAATTTCATACTAACTGCGCAAAAATTTTCGTACGTATCGTCACTGACGACGTATCAATGCCTAAATGATTAGGCGTAATTGTCGCAGCCAGTTTGGACCCGGACAGCGCTCAATCCCGCAGCGTACACGCAGTACGTGAGGATTTTGAGCACTGCCCAGGTTCAAAATGGCAAGTAAAATAGCCTGATGCGACAGGTTTTAAGGAATGATCCATGGTAACCCTTCTGCGCCAGGGGATGCTGGCAGCACTGCTCATTTGCGGCATCAATTTCAGTACGAATGCCGTCAGTATAAAGACAGGCAGTATCGCCGAACAGCAACTGCGGCATATTGCCACCTATTTTCCCGGCAGAATGGCGGGCAGCCCGGCGGATATGCTGACCGCCGATTATCTGCAGCAGCAGTTCACCCAGCTTGGCTATCACAGCAACCAGCGTCGTTTCACCACGCGTTATGCCTATCAACATCAGAGCGGTGATGTGACATGGCGCAACGTCAATGCAACCTCGGTGATTGCGGCCCGGGAAGGTCAGGTCGCACAGCAGATTGTGATTATCGCCCACAGCGACAGCTGGACGCCGCACAATGATAGCGAGATGCAAAATAACCTCGGTGGGCTCACCAATCAGGGCGTGGATGACAATGCCTCCGGCCTGGGGGTAATGCTGGAACTGGCACAGCGGCTCGGTACTCAGCCGCTGCATTACAGTTTGCGTTTCGTTGCCCTGAGCGGCGAAGAGATTGGTCATCAGGGCAGCGAAGACTACCTTTCGCGTATGACCCCCGAAGAGAAACACAATACGCTGCTGGTAATTAATCTCGACAGCCTGATTATCGGCAGCCATCTGACGTTTACCAGCGGCAGCAAAACCCCCAAAGCCGTGGCCCGGCAGACGCGCGATCGCGCCATGACACTGGCCCGTCATCTGGGCATCAAAAGTTCGGCACAGACAGCGAGTGAAGAGACCCCCTTCGACCGCGCCGGCTTCCCGCTGCTGTCGGTCAACGCCAGCGATGCGCCATCCGGCAAGCTGCCGCGTAGTATCGCCCAGCACTTCCCTGTTGCGCTGCGCCATCAGGCACAGCGTGATAATCTGACCTATATTGACCGCTGGTTACCGGGGCGTATCACCCACCGAGCACATGATTCGGTGGCGGTGCTGCTGCCCTTGATTCGCGAACTGGCTAATCCTTAATGTTTTGGAGTGATGAATGTATATCGTCTTTCTGACCTACACCCGTCCCATGGAAGAAGTGGAAGCGCTGCTGGAACCTCACGTTGCCTGGATTAATCGTTACTTTACCGCCGGGGCCTTTATCAGCGCCGGGCGTAAAGATCCGCGCACCGGCGGCATGATCATGGTGAAAGAAATGGACAGAAAGCAGCTGGACGTTATCCTGGCGGAAGATCCGTTCCAGAAAGTCGCCAGCTACGAAGTGACAAAAGTGAATATCACCCGCTCTGCGGATAAGTTTGCGGCACTGACCGGGATTTGATGGTCCCGATACCAACAGCTACCCCGCTTTAATACAGAGCACCGGTGACCGCAATGGGCAGAACGCCAGGACGCCGTAAACCCTTCCCTGGGGGCTTCGCTGCGGCATCCATGCCGCAGAGACCTGGCTAACCTGTCCCATCACGTTCACCTCTCTGGCAACAGCATCGCGGCCAGAAAAGGCGAAAATCCCACGGAAGGATACGTCAATTTCAAGTAGTCGCTGTGATCCTCGGCCTGGCAACGACAGCCGTTCAGCCCGCAATGGCCATTTTTGGCTGTGATCATTTTGGTGGTGCTGATTATGGGGATAGTACAATCCTGAATGCGATCGCGCCGAGACTTCTGATAATCCAGGTAAATTCACTACTGATGTTGCAGCAGATAACTGATAGGGTCCCCATTTCTTTTATGGGGCCTTTTAGGCTTCGCTTGCGGCACCATAACAGAGGAAGGCAGCACGTTATCACTGAATGCCCATAACAAGGAGAATGTATGGCTCAGGATATGTTTATAAAAATCAATGGCGTTGAAGGTGAGTCACTGGATTTTTCTCATAAAGGGGAAATCGAAGTCTTGAGGTGGAACTGGTCAGTCGCTCAGCCAGCTAATATGCACTCTGGAAGTGGCGGAGGTGCAGGAAAATCAACCGTACACGATTTATATTTCAAACATTACATTGATAGATCCTCGACAAATCTCATTCAATATTGCCTGACGGGAAAACATATCCCGGAGGCTGTTCTGACCGTCAGAAAAGCCGGTGGTTCTCCATTAGACTTCTTAAAAATAACATTGCAAGAACTGATTATTACTTGTGTCGAGCCGATTGGCATGGTCCATATGCCAATACCAATAGAGAAAGTAGGTCTTTGTTTTTCAAGAGTGAAATTCGAATACTTACCACAGAGTGCAGAGGGGAAGATAATGGGCATGGTAGCAATGGGTTATGACATTAAAGCTAACGCGACTATTTAGATCCTAATGGGATAGGCTCTTAGTGCATTTATAAAGGAAGATAATATGTATATAGATGAAGACGGTTATATTTATGATGACCGCATCGAGAGAAAGATATTTAAAACGATTGAGAGAGGGAGTCTCGATAGCGTTAATGGTATTGTCGTGCATCAAACTGATAGTTCGTCAGCTCAAAGTACTTTTAACAGTTATGCCAACAAGGCTGCTAATGGAGCACATTTTCTAATAGATAAAGATGGCAAGGTTTATCAAACAGCGTCGTTATTTAAAACAACCTGGCATGTTGGTTTGATGCAATCTAAATGCTTCTTAAAAAAAACATGTCAACCTACCGAAGTTCGTTTAATAGCATTGCACACTAAAAAATTTTGGGAACGAAAAATATCCAAGGAAATATCTGATATAGAAAGAGAAAAGAACTTCCCGGAGCGTTTTCCAAATAACACCGATAGCATAGGCATTGAAATAGTTGGAAAGGCCGCAGGCCCTAAAGGTAATGAAGTTTACGAGACTGTTACAGATAAGCAGAACGAGTCTCTTAAATGGCTCGTTGCAGAGCTTACTTCAACATTTAACGTTCCTATGACTGAAATCCATAGACATCCCAATGTAGGCAGAAAAAACAACACGGAAGCGAGTACAGCAAAATGGGAATAAAAAAAAATTTATTCTACCCCCTGCTATTTTTAACTTTATACACTCATGCGGGCAGGGAGGTGGATCATATTGAAATATTAGAGGGTGGTCACTATGCTTCTAGTGTTGAAGATACAGAGGGATATTCTAAATGGTGTAAGCTTTTCAACCCCACAAAAAAGGAATTAATCGATTACTTTGCCAAGGCCAGGGAGGACGAATTTGGCGTAGGATGGGTTCACGAATACTACTCTCCTTGTATCGCTTCTGGCACTGTTACATTTAAAGATGGATCTTATGGGGTTTGGGGACTGCACGATAGCGGCCTTGGCTCTGTATATTTTGAGGATAAAGTGAACGCAGGGAAGAAGAGGTTATTCCTTTATCTGAATAACAAATGGGAAGATGAATGAAAACTGTAAGTTTCCTGTCAAAAAATGAGGGGACAAACGGGATCGAATACAAGAAATGGGAATAAGAAAAGTGATTTTTTGGTTTTCATTACTTTTCCCTGTATTTGTTCAGGCGAGTAGAGAATTCACTCCAGTGGGCTTGGATGGGTGGACTTCACCCAAGGGAGTAGAAAATATTTCTACCACATCGATAATGAGTGGGAAGATTAAGCGAACCAGCAAAACAGGAATGGAAAAAATAAATTTTTATAGTCATCTTAACTGGCCGACCGGAAAAGAAGGTCGGCCACTACAGATGCTTAAAGAAACCAGGCCACGACGCTAATTTGGTAACAAGTAACACTACTCGTGCAGGCCGCACTCGCGCTTCAGGCCAAAGAAACGCGTCTCTTCTTCTGCCATCCCCGGCTCCCATTTACGCGTGGTGTGGGTATCCCCCACCGAGAGATAACCCTGCTCCCACAGCGGGTGGTAGCTCAGGCCATGCTGTTGCAGATACTGATATACCTGACGATTATCCCAGTCGATGATCGGCAACAGCTTAAAGACGCCTTTCTTGATCGCCAGCACCGGCAAATGCGCCCGGCTCCCGGACTGATCGCGGCGCAGGCCGGCAAACCATGTCTGGGCGTTCAGCGTCTCCAGCGCACGGTTCATGGGTTCAACCTTGTTGATCTGGTTGTAACGCTCAATGCCCTCTACGCCCTGCTCCCACAGCTTGCCATAACGCGCTTCCTGCCACGCCGGGCTGTGCTCTGCGCGGAACACCTGTAAGTTGAGATCCAGCTTCTCCGTCAGTTGATCGATAAACTGATAGGTTTCTGGGAACAGATAGCCGGTATCCGTCAGGATCACCGGAATATCCGGCTTCTGACGCGCAACCAGATGCAGACTGACCGCCGCCTGAATGCCAAAACTGGAGGTCAGCACGGCCTCGCCCGGCAGGTTCTCCAGACCCCAGATCACCCGGTCTTCGGCAGACAGTTTATCCAGCGTGTTGTTGATTTCGGCGAGCGCCATGACGCGCTCCACCTTCGGTAATGCGTTCAGTGTCGTCAGATCGAGAACTGCCATATCACGCCTCCATCATTCCCAGAAATCACGGGCCGGATCGAGTACCGGCCGGACGATCCCGGCACGGATGGTGAAATCACCGAAACCTTCGTCAGCTTCGCGCTCTTTCGCCCAACGGCCAACCAGCTCATCCAGCGTTGCCAGAATCTGCTCTTCATTGATGTTTTCACTGTGCATACGCGGAATGCGTGTACCCACGCGGTTACCGCCCAGATGCAGGTTGTAACGCCCCGGCGCCTTGCCGACCAGGCCCACCTCAGCCAGCAGCGCACGGCCACAGCCATTCGGGCAACCCGTTACGCGCAGGACAATATGCTCATCACCCACGCCGTGCTTATTCATGATGCCTTCAACACGCGTCACAAACTCTGGCAGGAAACGCTCCGCTTCAGCCATTGCCAGTGGGCAGGTCGGGAAGGCCACGCAGGCCATCGAGTTTTCACGCTGATGACTGACGTTTTCCATCAGACTGTGTGACACCGCAAGCTGTTCAATCTTCTCTTTCTCTGACTCCGGCACCCCGGCAACAATCAGGTTCTGATTCGCCGTCAGGCGGAAGTCGCCCTGATGGATCTTAGCGATCTCGGCCAGACCGGTTTTCAGCGGCCGGCCTGGGTAGTCCAGCAAACGACCATTTTCGATAAACAGCGTCAGGTGCCATTGATTATCAATGCCCTTAACCCAGCCAAAACGATCGCCACGTGTGGTGAATTCGTATGGACGGGTCGGCTCGAAGGTCAGCCCTGCACGGCGCTCCACCTCCGCTTTAAACACATCCGGGCCAACGCGCTCCAGCGTGTATTTAGTTTTTGCGTTCTTACGGTCGGTACGATTACCCCAGTCACGCTGAGTGGTGACGACGGCTTCGGCCACATCGAGAATTTTTTCCAGCGGCAGATAACCGAACTCACTGGCGGTGCGTGCGTAAGTGGCTTTATTCCCGTGGTCGATAGACAATCCGCCGCCCACCAACAGGTTAAAGCCCACCAGCTTGCCATTCTCGGCAATCGCAATAAAGTTCAGGTCGTTGGCGTGCAAATCGACGTCATTATGCGGCGGCACCACTACGGTCGTTTTGAACTTACGCGGCAGATAGGTTTCACCCAGGATCGGCTCAACGTCAGTGGTGGCCACTTTTTCCTGATCCAGCCAGATTTCGGCGTAAGCGCGGGTCTGTGGCAGCAGATGCTCAGACAGCTTTTTGGCCCACTCGTACGCTTCCTGATGCAGTTCAGACTCAATCGGGTTTGAGCTGCACAGCACATTACGGTTCACGTCATTGGCGGTCGCCAGCGCATCCAGACCCACTTCATGCAGCATCTGATGCGCCGGTTTAACGTTGCCTTTCAGAATGCCGTGAAACTGGAAAGTCTGACGGTTGGTCAGACGAATACTGCCGTAAATCGTGTTATCGGTGGCGAACTTGTCGATCGCCAGCCACTGTTTCGGCGTCATGATACCGCCCGGCAAACGGCAGCGCAGCATCATCGCATGGCGTGCGTCCAGTTTCTGCTCTGTGCGTTCAGCACGGATATCACGGTCATCCTGCTGGTACATACCGTGGAAACGGATCAGCAGGAAGTTATCGCCGTTGAAGCCGCCGGTCAGCCCGTCGTGCAGGTCTTCGGCAATGCCACCACGCAGATAGTTACTCTGTTTTTTCAGGCGTTCAGCGTCGACCAGCTTGCCTTCGACCACCAGCGGCCCTGGGTATTTTTCATTGCTCATTAGTACACATCTCGCTGATAACGGCGCTCAATGCGCAGCTCACTTAAAAATTCATCCGCCGTTTCGGTGTCCATTGCACCGAATTCGGCTACCACTTCCAGTAATGCCTGCTCAACGTCTTTAGCCATACGATTTGCATCGCCACAGACGTAAATGTGCGCGCCCTCTTCGATCCAGCGCCACAGTTCCGCACCTTTCGCACGGATTTTATCTTGTACGTACACTTTATGATCCTGGTCGCGGGACCAGGCTAAATCAATGTTTGTCAGCAAACCGTCTTTCACGTAACGCTGCCACTCAACCTGATACAGGAAGTCTTCGGTAAAGTGTGGATTACCGAAGAACAGCCAGTTTTTACCGCCAGCCCCTTCCGTATCACGCTGCTGCATAAAGGCGCGGAACGGTGCAATCCCGGTGCCCGGGCCAATCATAATCACCGGTGCATCCGGATTGGCTGGCAGACGGAAATTATCGTTGTGCTCAATGAAGACACGGATTTCTGCATCCTCCTCCAGACGATCAGCAAGATAGCTGGAAGCCCCGCCAGCACGCGCACGGCCTTCAATCTCAAAGCGCACAGCACCAACGGTGATATGCACTTCGGTTTCATTCTCAGCCTGCGAAGAAGCAATCGAATAGAGGCGCGGCGTCAGCGGACGCAGCAAGCCGAGTAACTGCTCAGCGTTCAGCTCAGTCGGGGCGTAACGCGCCATATCAACAATCGGCGTGTTCTGCGCGTAATGGTGAAGTTTGGCTTTCTCGTCAATCTGCGCCAGTAACGCTTCATTACGGGAAAGCTGGGCATACTGCTCGACGATCTGCGGGGTATTGACCGTCAGTTCATAATGTTTTTGCAGAGCCTCTGCCAGTGGTAACGTCTCGCCGTTCACGGTGACTGTCTCGTCGCCTTTCAGCCACAGCAGTTCAAGCAGCTCTTTGACTAACAGCGGGTCATTTTCGAACCATACGCCGAGTGCATCGCCCGGCTGATAACGCAACCCGGAATCACCCAGATCAATTTCAATATGGCGCACATCTTTATCGGAGTCACGGCCCGTGATTTTCTGATTGACCGCAAAGCTGGCGGTCAGCGGAGTTTCTTTGGTGTAGGGGCTGCTGTGAATTTCATTCACGCTACCTGTTGCCGCTGCGGCAATCTGACCCGCGCTGGCATCCGGCACACGAGCTTTAAGAACATCCACCACCTGCTTACGCCAGGCTTCGGCCTGTTGCGCGTACTCCACGTCAGCATCAACGCGATCGAGCAGACGCTCCCCGCCCAGTTCAGCCAGTTTGTTGTCAAAATCTTTTCCGGCCTGGCTGAAAAATTCGTAAGACGTATCCCCCAGACCAAACACCGCAAAGGCGCTGCCGTCCATTTTTGGCGCTTTCTTCGACATCAGGAATTTATGCAGCGCAACGGCTTCTTCCGGCGGCTCCCCCTCGCCCTGCGTGGAGGTCACCACGACCAGTAGCTTCTCCTGCCCAATCTGCTTGAATTTGTAATCACCGGCATTCACCAGGTTAACGTTCAGTTTCACGGCCAGCAGGTCATCACGCAGCTGTTCAGAGAGACGGCGTGCATTCCCGGTTTGTGACGCAGAGAGAATAGTGACGGTTGGCACCTCAACCGCAGCGGGAGCGCTGGCGACTGCCGTACCCGGCGTCTGATTGACCATGCCCCAGAAATAACCGGAAAGCCACGCCAGCTGGGTGGGGGAATAATCACCGGTGGCTGCCTGTAAGCGGGCAAGCTGGTCCGGATTTAACGGAAGCATGTTAGAGGGTGCCTGAGTCGTCATTACGTTGAAAATTCCACAGTCAGAGAGCTATTAACAACAGGGTAAGGGCAAGCATAATAACCCTTAAATAAGGGTTGGAAATAATTAATAACCAAAATGACTAAACGGTTTTTATGGTAAGCATTAGCGACAAAACAGGTTAATTATTTTCATACTATTCAATTAGTTAAAAACAACACCTTTAACAGGTATTTCCCTTTATCGCGTTTAGCCGGGAAACGGGTGCGAAAAAAGCTGTTTTCCGGTATCCTGCGGCGGTTTTATTGATAAAGACTGAGACTGTCACTATGGCGACTACGCTGTTTAAAGATTTTCAATTCGAAGCCGCGCACCATTTACCGAATGTGCCAGCAGGGCACAAATGCGGCCGCCTGCACGGGCATTCCTTTATGGTTCGTCTGGAAATTACTGGCGAAGTGGATGCGCATACGGGCTGGGTAATGGATTTTTCAGAGATCAAGGCGGCGTTCAAACCCGTTTATGATCGTCTGGACCATTATTATCTCAACGACATCCCTGGGCTTGAAAACCCGACCAGCGAAGTGCTGGCAGAGTGGATCTGGCAACAGATGAAGCCGGTTCTGCCACTGTTAAGCGCCGTACTGGTGAAAGAGACCTGCACCGCTGGCTGCGTCTATCGCGGTTGATTGCCAGACAGGCCTGTCAATCAGGCCTGCTTTTCTATACCCGTCATACTTCAAGCTGCCTTCATGCACCTCGAATTATTTTCGGTCTATATGCGTTTTTCAGAAAAGCTTATGAATTAAATATATATTCTTAGAGAATATATTATATCATTTCAAGATATAAGCGCTCCTTACACCACCGTGATATTCTCTCGCCACAGAACAAAAATCGATATTTATTTTTTTAAGATGGGTGAACAATGCCAGCATGGCTTACGTTAGCAATTGATTCATTCTGGCCGATGCTGTACGCCGGTGTGACATTTACCATCCCTTTAACGCTGGTCTCTTTTGCACTGGGTTTATCGCTGGGTTTTATCGTTGCACTGGCACGATTATATGGGCCTAAGCCCCTGCAATATATTGTGCGATTTTATGTCTGGCTTATTCGTGGCACGCCATTATTGGTACAGCTCTTTCTGATTTTCTATGCACTTCCTGGCGTAGGCATTACGCTTGATGCTTTTCCGGCTGCGGTTATTGGCTTCACGCTGAATATTGGTGCCTATACTTCTGAAGTGATCCGCGCCACGTTGCTTTCTGTGCCAAAAGGTCAGTGGGAAGCGGCGCACTCCATCAGTATGAGCTGGGTTCAGGCACTGCGTCGCATCATTATTCCACAGGCTGCACGCATTGCCGTCCCGCCGTTATCCAATACCTTTATTTCGCTGGTCAAAGATACCTCTCTGGCCTCGGTCATTACCGTCCCCGAGATGTTCCTTGCCGCACAGCGTATTGCGGCCGTCACCTATCAGCCATTAATACTGTATACCGAAGCCGCCATTATTTATTTATTAATCAGTTCTGTTTTATCTGCATTACAGACCAGACTGGAAAATAAGCTCGCCAGCAATAGCACGGTAAAGGAAAGAGATAATGATAAAATTATCCAACATTGAAAAACAATTTGATGGCAATCCGGTTTTAAAGAATATCGACCTGACAATTAATGAAGGTAGCGTGACGGCACTTATCGGCCCTTCAGGTAGCGGCAAGAGCACATTATTACGCTGCATCAACCTGCTGGAAATACCGCAGGCGGGCGAGTTAACCATCGGTAACGAACATATTGTATTTTCCGGCAGCCAACGTGTTGCCCGAAAAGATATCCGTCGTATTTGCCAGCAAACCGGCATGGTATTCCAAAACTTTCAGCTGTTTCCACATCTGACCGTCATTGAAAACATTATGGAAGGGTTGATTACCGTCCATAAACAGCATCCCGCTCAGGCTCGCGAACGTGCCGAAGCGCTGCTGAAGAAAGTGGGCATGATCCACAAGCGCGATGCCTGGCCTGCCACCCTGTCCGGTGGTCAGCAGCAGCGCGTGGCGATTGCCCGCGCACTGGCGCCGTCACCCAAGGTGCTGCTTTGTGATGAACCCACATCGGCGCTGGACCCGGAGCTGTCGCTTGAAGTTGTTGCGGTGCTGAAGGATCTGGCAAAAGAAGGAATGACCATGCTGATGGCAACGCACGACCTGCGTCTGGCCGCCAATATTGCTAACCACGTGGTGTTTCTCGAAGCGGGGGAGATCGTGGAGACGGGAACCTCCCGCGATCTGTTTACCCGCGCCGAGAAACCCAGAACGAAAGCCTTTATCTCGACCCTGACCGACACCCTGCCCGATTCCTGGGAAATATAATTTAAGACCCCATCACAGACAGCATTCAGGAGTTTTTAATGAAAAAGATCGCAACGTTGTTATTGGCAGGCCTGGTCCAGCTGAGCTTCTCCTCTGCCGCACTGGCAGAAACTGATCTCGCTAAGATTCAGTCGGCCGGCGTGCTGAAAATTGGTACGGAAGGAACCTATCCACCGTTTACTTACCACGATGCTTCCGGCGCGTTAACCGGCTTTGATGTCGAGATCGGCCGCGAAGTGGCTAAACGCCTGAACGTGAAAGCGGAATTCGTGGAAGGGAAGTGGGATGGTCTGATCGCAGGGCTGGATGCCAGGCGTTATGAAGCAGTGATTAACCAGGTGTCTATCACTCCGGAGCGTCAGCAGAAATATGATTTCTCTGTACCCTACATCGCCTCAAAAGGCGTGCTGATTGTGCGCAGCGATAACACCAGTATCAAATCCTTCGAAGATTTGAAAGGCAAAAAATCAGCGCATACGCTGACCAGCAACTATGCACAGCTGGCACGCAGCTACGGTGCGGAGATTGTCGGCACCGACGGCTTTAACCAGTCGGTCGATCTGGTGGCCAGCGGCCGTGCCGATGCCACCATTAACGATAACCTGTCGTACCTCGACTTTAAAAAACACAAGCCGGACGCCAACGTGAAAATCGCTGCCACCCGTGCCGATGCCGAGCAGGAAGGTATTCTCATCCGTAAAGGCAACCCTGAGCTGAAAGCCGCCATTGATAAAGCCTTAGCTGAGATTAAAAGCGACGGGACTTATCAGCGCATTTCTCAGCACTATTTTGCCGCTGACGTTTCCAAATAACCCCCCTCTGTGACACTCCGCAGGGCTGCCAATGCCCTGCGGAGACGCTTCTCCTGCTGATGAGTGACTTCAATGACGATCTCCTCCACTGACCTGTTTACCGTCGTTCAGCCCACGGTGCCGCTTGCCGATCCGCATGTTCTGTCAGATATCCGTGACCGGCGCAGCATTATTGATGCGATCTTTGATGCGCTCGTCAGACGCAACGATGAGGGCGAGTTTATTCCGTGGCTGGCGGAAAGCTGGTCAGTGGAGGACGATTGCCGACGCTGGTGCTTCCAGCTGCGCGCTGGCGTGCGCTGCCACAACGGCGCAATACTCACAGCCTTTGATGCCCAAGCCTCTCTGCTGCGCGCGCTCTCACCGGAGATGCCAGGCGAGCTGGGTACGCAGGGCGTGCTGCGCAGCTATTTACAGCATGCCACCGTGACAGTGGCCGATAATGGTGCGCTGACGATCGACAACCCGGAACCTTTTGCTGATCTGCTGGATTTACTGGTGGATATTGCCATTGTTCCGGCAGACAGCCTGCACGCGCTGCCACAGCAGCCTATCGGCAGCGGTCCTTACCAGTTCGCAGAGCAGCAGCCAGGGCGTATAACCCTGCACGCCTTTGATGATCACTGGGCGGGTAAACCGCCAGCCGCCACGCTGGTGTGGCTGGCCGAGCCTGATGCCGTGCAACGCCAGGCGCTGTTCGCCCGTGGTGAGGCCGATCTGCTGGTGGACCCGCTGTTTGAGCCAGCTGGCGCGGAACACATCGTCAGCCAGCGTAGTTATCTGTGCATTATTTTTCTGCTGAACCTGTTTGAGGGTGCCACACAGGATGTTCGGGTCAGAAAGGCGCTGAATTATGCCGTTAATCGTCAGGCGATTATCGCGCATCCACAGATCGCTCAGGGCCACGCGCGCCCCTTAGCCGGGCCGTTAACGGCCCGCCACAGCGTTATTCCGCAGGATGTGCAGCCCTATCGCTACGATCCCAACGCAGCACGACAGCTGCTGGCAGACGCGGGCTATGCCTCAGGGCTGAAGCTGTCGCTGGCGCTCCCGGCACGCTTTCCCGATGAATCGATTGTGCTGGCCCGGCATATCGCGGAGGAACTTCAGGCGGTGGGTGTGACCGTCGATTTGACTATCTATGAAGACAGACCGGCCTATGCGCAGCGGGTACGCGATAAGCAGTTTGGCGATATTGCCTGCTTTGACTCCAGCCCGGCCAGCGGCTGGCGCATTTACCGTGAAAAACTGGATTCCCGCCAGCAGGGCCCGTGGTGGCAGGGGTATCACAGCGAGGCGCTCAATGCGCTGCTTGACCGTGCCGCCGCGACGGCTGATGGCGATCAACGTGCGGCAATCATGCGCCAGGCGTTTACTCAGGTTCACGATGACGCACCCTGGCTATTTTTGTATGCCCCGGATCATCGCTGGGCGCTGGGAGAGAAAGCCCGCGGCTGGCACCCCTGCGCAGAAGGTCGGGTCCGCATCCTCTGATACCCTAAGGTGGCTCACAATACCGAGCCACCTCCCCGGCCCCCCATCCGTCTTTACTCTTCCCCTCTCAGCAGTCGCCCGGCGTCCTCTGCGCTAAACCATGCCACCAGAAAATCCAGCAATGTACGCAGGCGTGCAGACTGGTACTGCCGCGACGAATAAATCGCATACAGCCCCAGCTCATCAAGCTGATACTCTGGCAGCAAGGCTACCAGTTCACCGCTGGCCAACAGCGGTCCTGCACTGTAGTTCGGCTGCATGGAAATACCGGCCCCCGCCAGGGTGGCAGAGAGCAGCATCACCGAATCATTGCCACTCAGATTACCACTGACCGCCACCGCCTCTTTCTCCTCGCCCCGGGTGAAGTGCCACAGGCTTTTACCGAAATGCGAGTAGGCCAGGCAGTTGTGATGGGTGAGGTCCTGCGGGATCTGCGGCGTTCCCGCACGGGCAAGATAAGCGGGAGCCGCACAAATCACCGACTGACAGGTATGCAGGGGGCGGGCAATCAGGTTGGGCTCCAACTGGGCAGTAATGCGCAGCGCCAGATCAATACGTTCTTCCACCAGGTTGACCCGTTGATTGCTGATGTGCAGGTCGATACGCACCCGGGGATAACGCTGCTGAAACGCGGTCAGTGCCACCATCAGCACGCTTTGCCCCAGCGACAGCGAACAGGAGACGCGCAGCAGCCCGGAGAGCCCCTCTCCCTCTGGCTGGTTGCTGTGCTCAATCTCGGCAGACAGCGCCGCCAGTTGCTGGCAACGCGCCAGGGCATGCTCTCCGGCAGGCGTCAGGCTCAGACGGCGGGTGCTGCGATGCAGCAGGCGCGCCCCGGCCCAGCTTTCCATCTGGTTCAGATAGCGGGTGACCATAGCCCGCGACATATCCAGCGTTTCCGCCGCCGCCGACAGGCTGCCGCGTTGAACAATGGTGATAAAAACCGTCGCTGCGGTGACGCGATCCATAATATGTCCGTTTTATGCAACAATCTGTTGCCTGATAGTCGGTTTATCTGCTGTATTTTGCAACCTACACTGGGTTCTTTTCCGACTCACAGGTTATTTACGATGAAAACCCGCCTCACTCTCCTGCTGGCGCTGACGGCCAGCGCTCCACTGTATGCCGCTGAAACCCTAAAACTGGAAGTTTATAATCCAGGCGAAGCCAGTATGTTTGCGGTTTCCAGCGAAATCATTTCCGGCCCGAATGAAGTGGTGCTGATTGATGCCCAGTTCCAGCGCAATGATGCCGAAGCGCTGGTCAAACGCATCAAAGCGACAGGAAAAACGCTCACTACGGTGTTTATCAGCCAGTCGGACCCGGATTTCTACTTCGGCCTCGATACGATTAAGCACGCCTTCCCACAGGTGAAAATTCTCGCTACTGCCGCCACGGTAGATCTCATTAAACAGAGCAAAGAGGGCAAGCTGGCGTTCTGGGGGCCGAAGATGGGCGCTAACGCTCCAGAGTCGCTGATTGTTCCCGAGGTCTTACAGGGCGACAGTTTTAAGGTGGACGGTGAGCGCATCGAGGTAAAAGGCGTGAACGGCCCGCAGCCGCAGAATACCTGGCTGTGGGTGCCCTCCCTGAAAACAGTGATGGGCGGCGTGGTGGTGTATGGCAATAATATTCACGTCTGGATGGCCGATGCGCAGTCAGCCACCGAGCGGTCAGTTTGGCAGCAGAAGCTGGAAGCGATTACAGCGCTGAAACCGGTGCGCGTTGTTCCAGGGCATTTCCTGCCGGGTGCGGCAGAGACAGTGGCGTCGGTGAACTTCACTCACCAGTATCTGAAAACGGCTGAAAGCGTGTTGGCAGAGAGTAAAGATGCCGCCAGTTATACCGCGACGATGAAGACGAAATACCCTGATTTAAAAGATGCGTCGAGCCTGGAATTGAGCGCGAAAGTGCTGAAAGGCGAGATGAAGTGGCCGCAGTAACCCTTCAGGGTCTGAAATCGTAGGGGCGAGGCACGCCTCGCCACATCCGCAACGGGTGAGGCATGCCTCACCCCTACATGGCCCTGTCGATCCGGGTCAGGCAATATTCAAATATTTATGCGTCTGCATCGATAACCGCCAGTTACGCGCAATGCAGGTTTCAATGCACAGCTTCGTCGCATCATCCTTCTGACTGATCGGCTGTAGCGCGATAATCCGCGCCTTATCATCGCTGAGCGTTGCCAGCAGATCATCCAGCGCATCGACGTCGCGCTGACGCGCCACCGGGTGTTTCACTTCATCGGCGCGCACCAGGGCCTGATGCAGCACATCATAGCCGCCGCGCATATTCACCTTCGGCGACACTGTCACCCAGGTTTCCGGCGTACAGCGCACATCGTGCGTGCCGCTGGTTTCAATCTGGCAACCGAAACCATGCTGCTGAAGGGCTGCGGTCAACGGAGTGAGATCGTGAATGCACGGCTCACCGCCGGTGATCACAATATGTTTCGCCGTCCAGCCATGCTGGCGGATCACGCCGATCAAGGCCTCTGCATCGGCGGCACCCCAGGCATCGGTTTCGACGGTTTTCAGCAGAATATCGCCCAGCGATGTCTCCCGATCGGCCAGTTTATCCCAGGTATGTTTGGTATCACACCAACTGCAGCCCACCGGGCATCCCTGCAAGCGGATAAAAATTGCCGGTACGCCGGTATAAAGACCTTCGCCCTGCAACGTCTGGAACATTTCATTTATCGGGTACTGCATTAACATCTCGACTGGTGGCTAAAATACGGGCGCAGATTATGGCAGATTGACAGAATAAGGCCAAACAAAGCGTGCCAATCATTGCGCCGCCGTTGACCCTCCCCCCAATGCAGACGGTCAACGGCCAGGCAGGCGGGGTTAAAACGTCTCCCAATTCCCTTCGTCGGTGGCTGCGGCTTTACGCGGAGCGGCCAGCCGTGGGGTTTTGAGTGCCTGAGCGCTGCGGTTATCGACAACCACAGCACGCTGTGGTCCGATTTTAAACACGGCAACCGCCTGAGACAGCAGGCTGGCCTGCTCTTCCAGTGACGCTGACGCAGCCGCAGATTCCTGCACCAGAGAGGCATTCTGCTGCGTCACCCGATCCATCTCGGTGACGGCAAGGCCAATCTGGTCGATGCCACGGCTCTGTTCATCAGACGCCGAGGAGATCTCACCCATAATATCGGTGACGCGCACCACCGCGCTGACGATATCCGTCATGGTTTCCCCTGCCGTCGCCACCTGCTGTGAACCGGCATCCACGCGGTTCACTGAGTCCTCAATCAGGGATTTAATCTCTTTGGCAGCCTGGGCGCTGCGCTGGGCAAGATTACGCACTTCGCCCGCGACAACGGCAAACCCACGCCCCTGCTCACCGGCTCGTGCCGCTTCAACCGCCGCATTCAGTGCCAGGATATTGGTCTGGAAAGCGATGCCGTCGATCACGCTGGTAATATCAGCAATCTTTTTAGAACTTCCCGCGATCTCATTCATGGTTTTCACCACACCTTCCACCACCCTGCCGCCTTTCGCGGCGGTTTCTGAGGCGTTCTTAGCCAGCTGTGACGCCTGACGCGCGTTTTCGGCGTTCTGCTTCACGGTGGCCGTTAACTGTTCCATGCTGGCCGCAGTTTGCTCCAGCGAGGCCGCCTGCTGTTCAGTACGGGAAGAGAGATCGTTGTTACCCTGAGAGATTTCACTCGCCCCGGTGTAAATGGCATTCGAACTGTCACGCACATTACCCACGGTGCCGATCAGCGACTGCTGCATTTGCGTCAGGTTACTGGCCAGCAGCCCCATTTCGCTGCGCCCGTCCACCACCAGGGTTTCGGAAAGGTCACCCGCCGCGATACGCTGGATATGAACCAGCAACTGTTTTAACGGCGTCAGCAGAACACGTTTGATCACCACCCAGACCGAGCCCACCAGCAGCAGCAATATCAACACCACCGCCCCCAGCGTCCAGACCATATGGTTGTAGCCGTTTTGGTTATCGGTGACGCCCACCGCCAGCAGGCTGCCGTTCTGCTCACGCCAGCGGTCATAATTTTTTTCTAAATCATCCTGGGCTTTCTGCGCTTCCAGATTACCGTACGCTTCGTAGTTATTGGCCCCCAGATACTGAATGGACTGTTTCATGGTGTCGTACATCAGCTGATAGCTGCTGACAATGGCGTCATCCAGTGCCGTATTCTGGCCCTCTACCGCCGGATACTGTTTATAACGGGCAAAATGTTGTCCGGCATCGTCCAGCGTTTCAGAGGCCTGGCCCAGCAGTTTTTCAATCGCCGCCATGGAGGCAGGATCGGTCTGCTTTTTCAGGATACGGATAGCCACCCGGTTGATGGTGACCCGCGTTTTGACCAGTGTTTGCCATGCATCACTCAGTTGCCCCTGTTGCTCAGTCAAAATCGTGGCACGGGTGAAGTTGGCTTTGTCCTGGCTTATCGCATTGAACGAGAGCGCGCTGGAGACAAGCAATAGCGCACTAAAAATGATCAGCATGATAACGATGCTGGTGACGACTTTTATATTTTTTAGCATGGTGCGCACTCTGTGATGGGGTTAGCCCGATAACAGCTAATATCGGTTCAGAGTGGCATTTACTTTAATTACTTACAAAAGCCCTGTGGGCGGCCCTTTGACGGCCGCCCGGATTGATAAATTACATAAATCTGTTGTCGCGCATCTGCACCATCGCCTGCTTCGCCACGTCTTTCGCCCCGCTCAGGGTAAAGTGACCGTAGTCGTTCGAGGTCGGATGGCCGTCAGACGCCAGCCCGCGACAAATGTTACCGGGGCAGACAATCGAATAGACCGAGATATAGGGCGTTCCCTGCTCGGCCATCGCTGTACGCATTTGTTCGTCCGTCCCGCGGATCTCTTTCTTAATCGATGAGGCAACCAAATCTTTTCGTCCGTCCGTCTGATAAGCCAGCAGGTCCGGCAGCGCTTCGGTATATTCGACGGTCGGCCCCATGACGATGATATTGCCAGAGCGAGATTTCAGGTGCTCGAGCGTTGCGCGCAGAGGCGCGATATCCTCCGGTGCCCAGCGCGCCGAAATGATAATGCCGTCAATATGATGTTCTGCGATCCACTGGTCGTAGACATAGTCCACCAGTCGGGTGCACGGATTACGCAGTGACTGCTGGTACAACGGCTTACAGCCTGCTGAGGTCGCCTGAATAACGTTCACTCCGTCCCCCGCCGCCAGGCTGATAGCACGCCACAGATGCGCTGCATGGCTGTCACCGATCATCACATAGTTCTTCGCGGTCGGAGAGGTCTTGAGGCAGAACTCACGATCAAACGGCTTATCTTCCTCGCTCTTACCATCAACGAAACACTGCCCACGACGATATTGGTAGTCAAACTCCGGCATCTTGCTGTATTCCGAGTACTGCGCCAGCGCCAACGCCGCCGGAGAAAATTGCCCGGAGCTGTTACTGATATGGCCTTTATACAGCGCTCCGCTGGCCATCACGGCAAGCCCTATCACCGAAGCCGCCACAATACGGCCCGGGCTGATGTAAGACAGTTTGTAGCGGAACGGGATTTCGATCAGATAGCGCGATGCCACTGCCAGACCAAAGGTTAAGGCGAGGATCACCAGCTCACGCACACCCGGTTCAAAATTAAAGAACATGCGCGAGTAAACAATGATCGGCCAGTGCCACAGATACAGGCAGTAGGAGATCATACCGATATACACGACCGGCTTCAGTGCCAGCAGACGGGAGACGACAGACTGCTGACCCGCCAGGATAATCAGGAAGCTACCAAGACACGGATAGAGCGCATTCCACGCCGGGAAAGGCAGGGTGGTATCAAGCCAGAGAAAACCAAACAGAATCAACGCCAGCCCGCTGAGGCTCATGGCGTGTTTCACCCCGGTACGGTAATGGGCGGTTTTGGCTTCCAGCCCGGCGATAGCAATAATCCCGCCGAGCGCCATCTCCCAGGCGCGGGTCGGAAGCATGTAGAAGGTAAAGGTAGGTTTGCGCGTAACGCCGTAAATACTCAACAGCAGCGAACCCGCTATCACCAGCAGCATCACCTGAGTGGTACGGTTGCGGAACAGACGGATCACCAGCAACAGGATGATGGGGAAGAGAATATAGAACTGCTCTTCCACCGCCAGCGACCAGGTATGCAGCAGCGGCTTGAGATCGGCCGGGCCATCAAAATAGCCGGTGGTTTTCCAGAAAAAGATATTCGATGCCGACAGCAATGCCGCCAGCGCACTGTTGCTCAGATCGGTAAACTGAGCGGGAAGCAGGTGGTAATAACCAAATATCATCACCGCCAGCAGCACCACAAACAGCGGTGGCAAAATACGCAGGCAGCGACGTTTATAGAAATCGAGATAAGAGAAGTTGCCACTCATGGCACTGTTATAAATAATGCCGCAGATCAGATAGCCGGAAATCACAAAGAAGATATCGACGCCGGTAAAACCGCCGGGTATCCCCCCTATTCCCATGTGGTACGCAATAACCGGCAGTACGGCGAGTGCGCGTAGCCCGTCAACATCAGCACGGTATTTCATATTTTCTGATCCTGGTTACAAATAGTCACCGCGAATTTACACAAAATGACGCATAAAAACGCCCTGCAATCCATGAACCAGGACTTTTCCGCATTCAAGAAATAACCTTAACTCGCTGAAAAATAAAAATAAGCAAAAAAAAGCCCCGTCCGGAGACGGGGCTTTTCAGATAATCCTCAACCGGATAACCGGTTCAGAATATCGGCAGCTTACTGACCTTTAACTTCTTTCAGGCCGTTGAATGGCGCACGGTTGCCCAGCGCTTCTTCGATACGGATCAGCTGGTTGTACTTAGCAACACGGTCAGAACGGCTCATAGAACCGGTTTTGATCTGGCCCGCTGCAGTACCTACCGCCAGGTCAGCGATAGTGGCATCTTCAGTTTCACCTGAACGGTGAGAGATCACCGCAGTGTAGCCCGCGTCTTTAGCCATTTTGATCGCAGCCAGCGTCTCGGTCAGAGAACCGATCTGGTTGAATTTGATCAGGATGGAGTTAGCGATGCCTTTGTCGATGCCTTCTTTCAGGATCTTGGTGTTGGTCACGAACAGGTCGTCGCCCACCAGCTGGATTTTGTCGCCCAGCACTTCGGTCTGGTATTTGAAGCCAGCCCAGTCAGATTCGTCCAGGCCATCTTCGATAGAGACGATTGGGTACTGTTTGGTCAGGTCTTCCAGGAAGTGAGTGAACTCTTCAGAAGTGAAGGCTTTGTTGCCTTCGCCTGCCAGCACATATTTACCGTCTTTGTAGAATTCAGATGCTGCACAGTCCATTGCCAGGGTGATGTCTTTACCCAGAACATAACCCGCTTCTTTTACCGCTTCAGCGATAACAGCCAGTGCTTCTGCGTTAGAACCCAAGTTTGGCGCATAGCCACCTTCGTCACCAACCGCAGTGCCCATGCCTTTAGATTTCAGCACTTTTGCCAGGGTATGGAACACTTCAGAACCCATACGTACAGCTTCTTTCAGCGTTTTCGCGCCAACAGGCTGGATCATGAATTCCTGGATGTCGACGTTGTTGTCTGCGTGCTCGCCGCCGTTGATGATGTTCATCATTGGCAGTGGCATAGAGAACTTGCCTGGGGTGCCGTTCAGTTCAGCGATGTGCTCGTACAGTGGCATGCCTTTCGCAGCAGCAGCCGCTTTAGCCGCAGCCAGAGAAACAGCCAGAATGGCGTTAGCACCAAACTGTGATTTGTTCTCAGTACCGTCCAGATCGATCATGATCTTGTCGATATTGGCCTGGTCTTTGGCATCTTTGCCGGTAACCGCGTCAGCGATCGGACCATTAACAGCAGCAACAGCTTTAGTGACGCCTTTACCCAGGAAACGAGATTTGTCACCGTCACGCAGTTCCAGCGCTTCGCGAGAACCAGTAGAAGCACCTGATGGCGCCGCTGCCAGACCGACAAAGCCGCCTTCCAGATGCACTTCAGCTTCAACAGTCGGGTTTCCACGAGAGTCGATGATTTCGCGACCGATGACTTTAATGATTTTGGACATTAGTTTTTCCTCAGTACAAGTTAGCTTAAACTTAGACACACGGCTTGAAACCCTAAGATTTCAAGCCGTTATGAAAACACTTATTTTGCCAAACGCTTCTGGTACTCGCTGGCAGCTTTCACAAAGCCACTGAACAGCGGGTGCCCGTCCCGAGGTGTTGAGGTGAATTCCGGATGGAACTGACACGCAACAAACCATGGGTGGTCAGGGATCTCAATGATCTCAACCAGTTGGTCATCCCCAGAGCGACCTGCCACACGTAAACCGGCCGCTTCAATTTGCTTCAATAGCATATTGTTGACTTCATAACGATGACGGTGGCGCTCAACAATGGTGTCTGAACCATAGAGATTACGCACCAGGCTGTTATCCGTCAGCTGGCACTGCTGGCTACCCAGGCGCATAGTGCCGCCCAAATCGCTCTGCTCAGTACGCTGCTCAACGTTGCCTTCTTCATCACGCCATTCGGTAATCAGCGCCACAACCGGGTACTTACAGTCAGGAACGAACTCCGTTGAGTTCGCACCCTCCATATGTGCCACGTTACGGGCAAACTCCATCAATGCGACCTGCATACCGAGGCAAATGCCGAGGTAAGGAATATTGTTTTCGCGGGCATACTGCGCCGTCATCAATTTGCCTTCCACACCACGATAGCCGAAACCGCCAGGGATAAGGATAGCATCCAGATCCTTCAGCACTTCAACACCACGGGTTTCAACATCTTGAGAGTCGATCAGCTTGATATTCACCGTCACACGGTTTTTCAGACCACCGTGCTTCAGGGCTTCGATCACTGATTTGTACGCATCCGGCAGTTCGACATATTTACCGACCATCCCGATGGTCACTTCACCACCTGGATTCGCTTCCTGATAAATCACCTGCTCCCACTCGCCAAGGTTGGCTTCCGGAGCATTCAGATTGAAGCGTTTGCAGATAAAGTCATCCAGGCCCTGCGATTTCAGCATGCCAGGAATTTTGTAGATGGAGTCGACATCTTTCAGTGAGATAACGGCTTTTTCCGGCACATTACAGAACAGCGCAATCTTAGCGCGTTCGTTAGCGGGAACCGCGCGGTCAGAACGGCAGATCAGCACATCGGGCTGAATACCGATAGACAGCAGCTCTTTCACGGAATGCTGGGTTGGCTTCGTTTTCACTTCGCCCGCCGCGGCCATGTACGGCACCAGCGTCAGGTGCATATACATGGTGTGCTCACGGCCCACATCCACCGCCATCTGACGAATGGCTTCCAGGAATGGCAGTGATTCGATATCACCCACGGTGCCACCAATTTCCACCAGCACGACATCATGGCCTTCGCCACCTTCAATGATGCGTTCTTTGATGGCATTGGTAATGTGCGGGATCACCTGAATGGTCGCACCCAGATAGTCGCCACGACGCTCTTTGCGCAGGACTTCTGAATAGATACGGCCTGTGGTGAAGTTGTTACGGCGGCTCATCTTAGTACGGATGAAACGCTCGTAGTGACCGAGATCCAGATCGGTTTCCGCGCCATCATCGGTGACATAAACTTCACCGTGCTGGGTTGGACTCATGGTGCCTGGGTCCACGTTGATGTACGGGTCCAGCTTCATGATGGTCACGTTAAGACCACGCGCTTCAAGGATAGCGGCCAGGGAAGCTGCGGCAATGCCTTTACCCAGAGAGGAAACGACCCCGCCGGTCACAAATATATAGTTCGTTGTCATGCTGAACCTGAGAATGTAGGTTTAAAGACGATGGAATGAATAACCAAGACGGGAAAATAGTATACCCGAAACACCCCGTTGCGACAATTGCTCGTTTCCGGTTGTGTGCTTACCACCGCATTTACCGCCATGAGATTACCTGAATATGCGCATCAGGAGGTTGACGCGCGTCACATTTTTGTTGAATCGTGTCAGCCAATTATTCCTGAGATTTCACAACCTGCCATGCGGCTTCCATCTGTTCGAGGGTCGCCTGCTGCATTTCCATCCCTCCTGCGGCAATAATCTGCTCAACCTGGCGAAAACGACGTTCAAACTTGGTATTGGCCTTCTGCAATGCAGTTTCGGCTTTACTGCCGAGGTGCCGTGACAGGTTGACCGTGGCAAACAGCAGATCGCCAATCTCTTCTTCCAGCTTGTCCTGATCGATGACCGCCTGCTGCGCTTCATGCATCACTTCATCAATCTCTTCATGCACTTTATCGAGCACCGGTCCAATCGTGGTCCAGTCGAAGCCCACGTGACTGCAACGCTTCTGGATTTTGTGAGCACGCATCAGAGCAGGCAAGGCATGTGGGATATCATCCAGCGCCGAATGCTGTGCTTTTCCGGCACGCTCATCGCTTTTAATTTTTTCCCAGTTGACCAACACCTCAGCACTGTCGCTGACCTGCGCATCGGCAAAGATATGCGGATGGCGGCGTTCCAGTTTATCGCTGATCGCATTGCAGATATCGTCGAAGTTAAAGCGCCCCTCTTCCTGCGCCATCTGAGCGTAAAACACCACCTGGAACAGGAGATCACCCAGCTCACCGCGCAGATCGTCAAAATCAGCGCGGTTAATCGCATCAATCACTTCGTAGGTTTCTTCGAGGGTATAAGGGGCAATAGAGGCAAAAGTCTGCTGGCGATCCCACGGGCAGCCGTGTTCCGGATCGCGCAGGGTTTTCATGATGCCCAGCAGGCGATCGAGAGAAGTCATAGTGTATTCCATGTTGAATTAGGAGGGCGACGCATGCGTCGCCCCTACGATCGAACCGGGCACCAGGGGCCGGGCATGCCCGGCCCGGTTAATGCAATCTCTTAGCGTCGATGATATCCGGGACCTGGTTAAGCCGTGCTATCACCCGGCTCAACACCTGCTGGTTATAGATCTCAATATCCATATCAATCGTCGCCAGCTGCTTTTTGGTGTCACTGTGGCTGGATACGCCCAGCACGTTCACTTTTTCATTGGCCAGGATGGTGGTGATATCGCGCAACAGGCCGCTGCGATCGTTCGCGGTAACACGCACCACCAAGGAATAACCGCTGGAATAAGTCTCACCCCAGACCGCATCGACGATACGTTCCGGTGCATGAGACATCAGATCCGCCAACTGGTCACAGTCGGCACGGTGAATCGAAATTCCGCGTCCCTGGGTGATAAACCCGGTGATATCGTCACCCGGAATCGGCTGGCAGCAGCGCGCAATGTGGTGCATCAGATTACCGACCCCTTCCACCACCACGCGGCCGCTCTCTTTGCTACGAGGTACGCTGTTAGAGGTTTTCTGCGTCAGTTTTTGCAGCGCTTCACGATCTTCTTCCTCAGCGCTTGGCTTGTTCAGCTTCGACTGCAGGAAGTTGCTCATCTGGTTGAGACGGACATCGCCACCGCCAATCGCGGCCAGCAGCTCATCCAGCGTGTTGAAGTTGTAGCGCGGTAGCAGCAGCTTCTCGGCATCTTTCAGATTGATATCAAGATGGTCCAGTTCGCTGTCGAGGATTTGACGCCCGGCAATAATATTCTTGTCACGATCCTGTTTGCGGAACCAGGCGTGGATCTTCGAGCGCCCCCGGCTGGTGGTGACATAGCCCAGGTTCGGGTTCAGCCAGTCCCGGCTTGGGTTCGGCTGCTTCTGAGTGATGATGTCAATCTGGTCGCCCATCTGCAGCTGATAGGTGAACGGCACAATGCGCCCGCTGATTTTCGCGCCGATGCAACGGTGGCCGATATCGCTGTGGATATGGTAAGCAAAGTCCAGCGGTGTGGACCCGGCCGGCAGATCGACCACATCCCCTTTCGGCGTAAAGACATAAACCCGGTCGTCGAACACCTGGCTGCGTACTTCGTCGAGCAACTCGCCGCTGTCCGCCATCTCTTCCTGCCAGGTAATCAGCTTACGCAGCCAGGCAATACGTTCTTCGTGGCCGGAAGCCCCGCGAGCGCTGCCACTTGCTGCACCCTCTTTATATTTCCAGTGCGCGGCAACGCCCAGCTCGGCATCTTCATGCATCTGGCGGGTACGGATCTGAATCTCGACGGTTTTACCCTTTGGCCCGAGAACCACGGTATGAATAGACTGGTAGCCGTTCGGCTTAGGGTTGGCAACGTAGTCGTCAAATTCGCTCGGTATATGGCGGTACAGAGTATGGACGATACCCAGCGCACCATAACAGTCCTGCAAACGCTCAGCCACGATGCGCACCGCGCGCACATCGAACAACTCATCAAACGACAGCGACTTTTTCTGCATCTTGCGCCAGATGCTGTAGATATGTTTTGGGCGACCATACACCTCGGCCTTCACGCCCTCTTTCACAATCTCCGTGCGCAGCGACTGCACGAAAGTATCAATGTAGTCTTCCCGATCGATACGACGCTCGTGCAGCAGTTTGGCAATACGTTTGTATTCATCAGGATGCAGATAACGGAAGCAGAAGTCCTCCAGCTCCCATTTAAGCTGGCCGATACCCAGGCGGTTTGCCAGCGGAGCATAAATATTGGTGCACTCTTTTGCCGCCAGGACGCGTTCATCTTCCGGCGCGTCTTTCACTTCACGCAGGTGGGCAATACGCTCCGCCAGCTTAATCACCACACAGCGGAAATCTTCCACCATCGCAAGCAGCATGCGGCGCACGTTATCGACCTGCTCTGAGGCCATCGAATCATTGTGGGTCGCTTTTAACTGACGGATGGCATCCATATCGCGCACGCCATGCACCAGCGAGACAATGGCTTTACCGTGCTGCTCTTCCAGAACCTCTTCGCTCACCACGTTGGCATCGGCCAATGGGAACAGCAAAGCGGCACGCAGCGTTTCGTTGTCCATGCTGAGCATTGAGAGGATTTCTACCATCTCGACGCCACGCCACAGTAACAGTGCTGCGTCAGGATGATTTTTGGTCGCTGTTTCACAATAGCGCCAGGTATCGGCCAGTCGTTCACATGACTGCTGGTTGGAGATCCCCAGACTGGTGATCCATTGGTCGAGCGCAAACTCGCCAGCTGTATTCAGATGTGCACTTCTTACCGCAACCATATCCTCTCCTGGAATAGCCTCTGTTCAGGCCTTATTTTCAGCTAAACAGCACCATGGATCTTCGCCGTACACAGTGACGCCGTTGTTTTCAGATTATTGAATCCCGCATTATACGCAGCCTTCACGACTATTGCTGCAACGCCTTCCACACCTGCGACATTTTCAGCCATTTTTCCTGGCGTCTGAGCCCAATTTCTCATTTCAAAAGCACATTTCATCGGTGTGTGGCGATACAGTCAGCTGCTATAGCTTAGGCTTATGCGAAAACTGTTCCAGTTTTTAAAAAAAAATTTATCATTCTGCGTTACTGAGCAGGAAGAACTGATACAAGCCTTTGCCTGCCCCTGTTCGTGACGTTCATGCCAATGTCCTGCCACAAAGCGTGGCGCTGAACGCTATCATCAATCTGAAATGACGCCTTATGTTCACGCTTCACGATGGGGCAACACAATCTTTCAGGGTAGAATTTCATCATTGTTTCTTTGTGATTCACACGTCATCATTATCGGCAGGAAAATCGGGTATTGCCTGCCTCTGAACACAGCGCCAGTTGGACGGCACAGAGCGAAACACCGCGCACAGGGAATATTATGACCAAATACAGCCTGCGGGCTCGAATGATGATTTTGATTCTGGCACCCACGCTGATGATTGGGCTGCTGCTCTCCACGTTTTTCGTCGTGAACCGATATAACGAATTACAGAGCCAGCTCACCGATGCCGGGGTCAATATTATCGAACCGCTGGCGGTCTCAAGTGAATATGGCATGACCTTTCACAGTAAAGAGTCCGTGCGCCAACTGGTCAGCCTGCTGCATCGCCGTCATTCAGATATTGTGCGGGCCATTTCGGTTTTCGACGATCACAATCAGTTGTTTGTCACGTCAAACTACCATCAGACGCCCGACCTGCTGCGCCTGCCGGACAACACGCCGTTAACCACTCGCTATATGAAACAGCGCCACGGAAACTCCGTGATCCTGCGTACCCCCATCCTCTCCGAAAGCTATTATCCGGATGAATCGCCGGGCCAGGATGCGAAACCCAATGGTAATCCCCTCGGTTATGTCGCCATTGAGCTGGATCTGCAATCCGTCAGGCTACAGCAGTATAAAGAGGTGTTTATCTCTACCCTCTTGCTGCTGCTTTGCCTGTGTATTGCCATGCTGTTTGCCTACCGTCTGATGCGCGATGTCACCGGGCCGATCCGCAATATGGTGAGTACCGTTGACCGCATCCGCCGTGGCCAGCTAGACAGCCGCGTAGAAGGGCATATGCTGGGTGAACTCGATGTGCTGAAAAACGGCATCAACTCGATGGCCATGTCTCTTACCGCCTATCACGAAGAGATGCAGCAAAATATCGACCAGGCCACCTCTGACTTGCGTGAAACGCTGGAACAGATGGAGATCCAAAACGTCGAGTTGGATCTGGCTAAAAAACGCGCCCAGGAAGCCGCGCGTATTAAATCAGAGTTCCTCGCCAATATGTCACATGAGCTGCGCACGCCGTTAAACGGCGTGATTGGCTTTACCCGCCAGACGCTCAAAACCACGCTGAATTCCACCCAGCGCGATTATCTTCATACCATTGAACGATCGGCGAATAACCTGTTAAGCATCATTAACGATGTGCTCGACTTCTCAAAACTTGAAGCCGGAAAATTAATACTGGAGACCATCCCCTTCCCGCTGCGTGCCACGCTGGATGAAGTGGTGGTTCTGCTGGCGCAGTCCGCACATGAGAAAGGACTGGAGCTCACGCTTAATATCCAGAGTGACGTGCCGGATAATGCCATTGGCGATCCGCTGCGCATGCAGCAAATCATCGTCAACCTGCTCGGCAACGCAATCAAGTTCACCGAACGTGGCAATATTGATATTCGCGTGGAGAAACGCGCCCTGAGTAATAACCGTATGGAGCTGGAAGTTCAGATTCATGACAGCGGCATCGGGATTTCAGAAAAGCAGCAGTCGCAGCTGTTTCAGGCGTTTCGTCAGGCGGATGCCAGTATTTCGCGCCGTCACGGCGGCACCGGGCTGGGTCTGGTGATCACTCAGAAACTGGTTAATGAAATGGGCGGCGAAATCTCGTTCCACAGCCGCCTCAATCACGGTTCCACCTTCTGGTTCCACGTTAATCTGGCCCTGAATCCGAACGCTGCCAGTGATCCACGGGTGATGGATTGCATCGAAGGCCAGCGCATGGCTTATGTCGAACCCAACGCCACGGCCGCGAAAGCGCTGATGGAGATGCTGGCCGCAACGCCAATGAACATCAGCTACAGCCCGTCACTGAGTGAACTTCCGGAAGCACACTATGATGTGCTGCTGATGGGCGTTCCGGTAGCTGACCCGCAAAATCTTGAGATCACCGGAGAACAGCTGACGCCAATACTACAACGTGCTAACAGCGTCATTATGGCTCTGCCATTCCAGATGCAGGTTTATGCGGAAGAGCTCAAAGCACGCGGTGTGACGGCCTGCCTGATTAAACCGATATCCATGACCCGTCTGATCCCCGTTCTGGTCGATCATCATCACCGTGATGCCCTGCCACTGACCGAACGGCACCGTCTGCCGCTGCGTGTGATGGCGGTGGATGATAACCTGGCTAACCTGAAGCTGATTGGAGCACTGCTGGAAGAGCAAGTCGCGCACATTGTGCTGTGTGACAGTGGTGAAGCGGCGATTAATCAGGCGCGTCATCAGCATCTGGATATTATTTTAATGGATATTCAGATGCCGGAGATCGACGGCATTCGTGCCAGTGAAGCCATTCGTACCCTGCCACAGCACGCCAATACACCGATAGTGGCGGTCACGGCGCACGCACTGGATGGCGAAAGGGAACAGCTGATCAAAGCCGGGATGAACGATTACCTCGCCAAACCTATCGATGAGCAGAAACTGAGTCGACTGCTGGCACGCTATTCACCTGGCGGGCAACGCATGTCGCTGCCGGTGATTGAAGTACCGGCGTCCCTCGACTGGGCACTCGCGTTACGTCAGGCGGCGAATAAACCCGATCTGGCACGCGATTTGTTGCAGATGCTGGTGGATTTCTTACCGGAAGTTCAGATGCTGATAGAGCAATATATGACGGAGAATAATACAACTTCACTGCGCGATATCATCCATAAACTGCATGGTAGCGCCAGCTACAGCGGAGTACCACGCATGAAGCAACTCTGCCTGGCACTGGAACAAAGCCTGCGTCAGAGTGAGGATATCACTCAGGTAGAGCCTGAATTGTTTGAGCTGTTGGATGAGATGCAGAACGTGGCACGGCTGGCGAAGGAGCGGCTAAAACTGTAGGTTCGGGATCCGCTGCGAGGCGGGCCTGCATTGCAGACCCGCTCGTCAATTATGCAATGAGCTTAGCCCACTGCTCAACCCACGGAGAGGTGACCTCTTCCGGCTCCGGGTTTTCCGTGGCATCCACCAGCAGCATCTCACCCACGCGGATAGCACTTTGATCCTGTAACAGGTCAGCAAATTTTTTGCCGCCGCCGCAGAACTCATCATAGCTGCTATCGCCCAGCGCGATAATGCCATAACGCAGCTCAGGCTGGTAACCCAACTTATCTTTGATGCCAGCGTAAAGGGAAGCAATGCTGTCCGGCAGATCGCCTTGTCCAGTGGTTGACGTGATCACCAGCACGGCTTTCTGCGCATAGTGCTGCCAGTCTTCCAACGTGGGATCTTCAAAAATCTTCACCTGATGGCCCGCCGCAACCAGCAGTGGTTCAGCCTCTTCGGCCACCAACAGGGCATTACCGTAAACGGTGCCAACAAAAATGCCTACCTCAGCCATGCTCTTCTCCATTTTGGAATGCTTATCGTTGTTCACTATCCTGCGGGCTTTCCGTCGCGAACTCAACCCGTGGAATATCAGGGAGACAGTGCTGCCAGTCGAACTGCGTCATCGCCGTTTGCCAGACGTCATCCAGCCCGGCACGCAGCACCAATGGCACCTGGGTTACCGGGTGCGCCAGGCATAGTTCGCTGGCGTGCAGCATAAGTCGGTTCATCCCGAAGTTTGCCGCAGCACTGCGATTCTGCTTCAAATCGCCATGGGCGCTATCGCCGATAATCGGGTGGCGCAGATGGGTCATATGACGACGCAACTGATGCTTACGCCCGGATTCCGGTTTCATCTCTACCAGAGAATAGCGCGAGGTTTGATAAGGGCCGACGGGCACGGGCAGTTCGGCAGTGGCCAGCCCACGCCAATGGGTGACGGCCGACTGCGGCGCTTTTTCAGGCTGGCTAAACTTATCCGCAATTTTGTCCAGTTCTTCGGTCAGCGCATAGTCCAGTACCTCATCACCTTCCAGCCAGCCGCGTACCACGGCATGATAGGTTTTCTGCAACTGATGCTGTTCAAATTGTTCTGACAATAAACGCGCCACATCACTCGACAGCGCCATCAGCAGTACGCCGGACGTTGGCCGATCCAACCGGTGCACGGTAAACACGTGCTGGCCAATCTGGTCTCGCACCGTTTGCATCACAAAACGGGTTTCATGACGGTCCAGCCAACTGCGGTGAACCAGCCAGCCGGACGGCTTATTCACCGCCACCAGCCACTGATCCTGATAAATAATTTCCAGCATCAGTTTTGTGACTCAAATAACTGGTCAAAGGCATTTAAAAGGTGCAACAGTTGCGCACGCTCCGGGATCTCACCTTCCAGCCACACTTCATAGTAAGGCGCTATCGCCAACGTTGTCGGCAGCGGCGCACCGGCATCCAGCAGCGCCTGCATGCGCGGCAGGAATATCCATTGCAGCCATTGTAATGGCGTCATGGTATCGACGCAGAAAGGTTCTGTGCTGGCAAACGCCTCACTATTTGGGGCAATAGCCTGCCATAAACCCGCCTGTTTAAGCTGCGTTTCAATGGCCAGCAACCGTTCCTGCACCTGTTGTTCACGGCTCATGAGCAACCTCCTGATTAAGCGTTGGGGATAAAGGTCGCAAAGCATAGCATCCGCACCGTGCCGGGTAAAAATTTCAACGAAAAAAGGGGCACTGTATATACAGTGCCCCTGGTCCGTTTGCAGCGTTCCAGCTACATTTATGCTCCCTGCTCATCCTTGAAAACTATTCCTGACACTCTCCATAGCGTGCACCATCCTGATGCGAATCCTTTGACGTCCATGATCACCGACTACCTTGTTCGGTCCACATTCTCCGTCCTGGAGGTGTCCTTTACCTCTCCCTGAGGTTTCCACGCTTCATCCGGAAGCCTTTCCCTGATACGTCATCCTGACGGGTCCAACTCATTCCATGAGCACATCGTCCTGATGTTCGTTCAACCCTGACTGTCCTTTGCGATGGGTGCTATTTTGCCTGTTCAGCATAAGCAAACAAGACACCCGTGCCAGTTTTTTACGCATCTCACAGGCGTGTTATCACAATCAGTACCCTAACGTGATGATCTACAATATTTTTACAATTAGAACGATTGATATGTCTGCATCAAAGGGATGCGATCTCTCACAGAGCACGTGAGACATCTCGCACAAAATGAACGGGCAAACTCTCAGCAACGTTCGCTAAGGGGTTGTAAAGAAATAAGAAAATTCTCAATTGAAGGGGAGATGACCTGCCGTTTTTGCGTTCCTAACTGCTCAATAATCACTTCGCCATTGAGATTACAAACCGACACCACCTCCAGTTCAGATTCCGTAGTAGCAATAAACAGAGTAGGAGAGTGTTTAAGACGACGCTTCATCACCAGGTGCCCAATCAGATTTTCCTGCACGCGCACAAAATCGTCTTCACTCCACACCTGTACCAAAGACACCTGGTGTCCGGCATAAGTTCCCATCATGTCACCGGCAAATTGTGCGGTATAGAATCCGGTGATCGAGGGCTGCAAGCTGATATCCAGTGCACGTTCAACGGCATCCAGGTTTTTTGCCAGCGTAAAGGGCTGTGGCTGCCACCAGACTTCATCATTATGGGTGGCGGTGACGCAAGGCGAGGGAATGCCGTACAGATCGGCGCTCGCCGGTGCATGACCATGCTGCTGCTGCCAGAGATCGCAATAGCGCTGGCTAAAATCGCGTAGGGCCTGGGAGGTTTCTTCGATCATTATTTTTTCACTCTTTGCTGGCTGGGTTACACTGACAACCTGGTGTGCACATCGGTACACGACACTCTTCAAGCTGCCTGCCACGGCGGGCACCCTAAAGTAACACAAGGTAACACCATGTCTTCATACGACCATCATCAGGCACTGGAAGGCCTGACTCTGGGGAAACCCACAGAATATCACGACAGCTATCAACCAGAGCTGTTACAGGCTGTCCCGCGTAGCCTGAACCGTGAACCGCTGGGCCTGTATCCCGATAATCTGCCGTTCAGCGGCGCGGATATCTGGACGCTGTACGAACTGTCCTGGCTGAACAGTAAAGGGCTACCGCAGGTGGCGCTGGGTGAAGTCACTCTGGATGCCGGCAGCGTTAATCTTATTGAATCCAAAAGTTTTAAACTGTATCTGAACAGTTTTAATCAAACGCAATTTGCCGACTGGGGTGACGTCCGTCAGACGCTGGAACGCGATCTCAGTGACTGTGCTGCGGGTAAAGTTAGCGTTGCGCTATTCCGCCTGCAAGAGATTGAAGGCCAGCCCATCGGCCGTTTCAACGGCGAATGCATTGATGAGCAGGACATTGTGATTGATCACTATCAGTTCAATGCCGACTATCTGCGCGATGCCACCAGCAACGAACGCGTTGAGGAGCAACTGGTCAGCCACCTGCTCAAATCTAACTGTCTGATCACTAACCAGCCGGACTGGGGGTCAGTGCAAATCAGTTATCGTGGCCCGCGTATTCAGCGCGAGGCACTGCTCCGTTATCTGGTCTCATTCCGCCATCATAATGAGTTCCACGAACAGTGCGTCGAACGCATCTTTAACGATATTCTTCGTTTCTGCCAGCCGGAGAGTCTGACCGTTTATGCCCGCTATACGCGGCGTGGTGGTCTGGATATCAATCCCTGGCGTACCAACGATAAGTTTGTCGCCAGCCGTTCAAGACTGGTCCGTCAGTAAATCGCCGATCGCAACGTTAAGCTATTGTTAAATATCAATGGAAAAGGCTACTCTGACAACGGGCAGCGACAGCGGCCCAAGGACATTTTGCTTTTGTGATCGTCACATCACGGAGTTACTGCACCCCTGCGGGTGTAAAGGAGTTCACTTGATTACACATGTCAGCCCTCTCGGCTCAATGGACCTGCTTTCACAGCTCGAAGTCGATATGCTGAAGCGCACGGCCAGCAGCGACCTCTACCAGTTATTCCGTAACTGCTCACTTGCCGTGCTGAATTCAGGCAGTCAAACCGACAGTAGCCACGAACTGCTTTCCCGCTTCGAAAGCTTTGATATTAACGTGCTGCGCCGTGAGCGCGGCGTCAAACTGGAACTGATCAACCCGCCAGAAGAGGCATTTGTTGACGGGCGAATTATTCGTGCGCTTCAGGCTAACCTGTTTGCCGTTCTGCGCGACATCTTGTTCCTCAACGGCCAGATCGATAACGCCGGGCGCTTCCAGCAGTTGAAAGCGGAAGATCCCGTTCATATCACCAACCTGGTCTTCTCTATCCTGCGCAACGCGCGTGCGCTGCACGTGGGGGAAGAGCCCAATACCGTGGTGTGCTGGGGGGGGCATTCAATCAACGCCGTTGAATACCAATACTGCCGCAACGTTGGCTCCCAGCTTGGCTTACGTGAACTGAATATTTGCACCGGCTGCGGGCCGGGTGTAATGGAAGCACCGATGAAAGGGGCAGCGGTGGGCCATGCCCAGCAGCGCTACAGAGATAGCCGTTTCATCGGTCTGACCGAACCCTCGATCATTGCTGCCGAACCGCCTAACCCACTGGTGAATGAACTGATCATCATGCCCGATATCGAAAAACGCCTGGAAGCGTTTGTGCGTATCGCCCACGGCATTATCATCTTCCCCGGCGGGGTCGGAACAGCTGAGGAGCTGCTCTATCTGCTGGGTATCCTGATGAACCCACACAACCATGACCAGGTTCTGCCGCTGATCCTCACCGGGCCAAAAGAGAGTGCCGACTACTTCCGCGTGCTGGATGAGTTCATTGTCAGTACCCTGGGGGATGACGCGCGCAAGCACTACACCATCATTATTGATGATGCGGCCGAAGTGGCACGTTTGATGAAAAAAGCGATGCCGAAAGTGAAAGAGTATCGCCGCGAAACGGGCGATGCTTACAGTTTCAACTGGGCATTACGCATTGCGCCCGACCTGCAAATGCCCTTTATGCCAAGCCATGAAAATATGGCAAACCTCAATCTTTCTCCCGAACAGCCTGCCGAACAGCTGGCAGCTGCACTGCGTCGGGCGTTCTCCGGTATCGTGGCCGGTAACGTGAAAGATGTGGGCATCAAGGCCATCAAAGAGAAAGGGCCGTACAAACTGCACGGTGACCCGGAAATCATGCGTCGCATGGATGATCTGCTGCAAGGATTTGTCGCGCAGCACCGTATGAAGCTGCCGGGCAGCGCGTATATCCCCTGTTACGAAATCATTAAGTAAAGAGCGGCCTGCGGGCCGCTCAGGGTTATCTGATGATACATCTGTTAATTATCGATGCGCTGAATCTGATTCGGCGCATTCATGCGGTTCAGGGCTCCCCTTGCCAGGAAACCTGCCTGAATGCCCTGCAACAATTGTTGCTCCACACACGCCCAACGCACGCCGTGGCCGTTTTTGATGATGATGATCGCAGCGACAGCTGGCGCCATCAGATCCTGCCTGATTACAAAGCGGGACGTTCACCGATGCCGGATGCCCTGCGTGACGAAATGCCGTTGCTCCGGGCTGCCTTTGCCAGTATTGGTGTAGCCAGCTGGCACTCAAAAGGCGATGAAGCTGACGATCTGGCCGCAACGCTGGCCAGCAAGGTCGCCTCCGCAGGCCATCAGGCGACGATTGTGTCGACCGACAAAGGCTACTGCCAGTTGCTGGCACCGACTATCCAAATTCGTGATTACTTCCAGAAACGCTGGCTGGATGTGCCTTTTATTGCCGCAGAATTTGGCGTGGCTCCGGCACAGCTGACCGATTACTGGGGGCTGGCGGGGATCAGCAGCAGCAAAATTCCCGGCGTTGCGGGCATTGGGGCCAAAAGTGCCAGCCAGCTACTGCAACAGTTCGGCAGTCTGGCGCAGATTTATCAGCAGTTGGATCGCGTGCCGGAAAAATGGCGCAAAAAACTGGCCGAACATCAGCAGATGGCGGAAATCTGTCAGCAGGTGGCAACGCTTAAAACGGATTTAGTGCTGGAAGGGAATCTGAAGGATCTGCGTTTGCCGTAGGGTCGGGCTCGTTTAACAACGGGCGAGGCATGCCTCGCCCCTACATTCTGGATTATTTTTCGTCGCGGCGGCCCGGCGCAGCGCTCCAGATGCGGCGGATATGTACCGTTACTTCTTCACGATCGTGATAAAGCTGACGCGCCTGAATCTGTGCATTAATGCCATTTTCTTTCAGCTTTTCATCGATCATCGCCAGGTTCTGCGAGACCTCTTCATAGCGTTTTTTCATCGGCAGCTTAAGGTTAAAGATCGCCTCACGACACCAGCCATTCACCAGCCAGTCCGCCATCAGATTTGCCACACGCACCGGTTTTTCTACCATGTCGCAGACCACCCAATAGTTATTGCTACGCGTTGGGCGATATTTGAAGCCGTCTTCACGCTGATGGAACACCTGCCCGGTATCCATCAGGCTCGGTGCCATCGGACCGTTATCTACCGCGTTAACCATCATGCTGCGCTGCACAAGCTGATAGGTCCAGCCGCCAGGACAGGCCCCCAGATCCACTGCCCACATCCCGCTGGCCAGGCGCTCATCCCACTCATCGGCAGGAATAAAGACATGGAAAGCCTCTTCCAGCTTGAGCGTGGAACGGCTTGGTGCATCGGAAGGGAACTTCAGGCGCGGAATGCCCATAAACAGCGCGGAATTATTCTGCGGCAGGGAATACCCTACATAACAGCAGCCAGAAGCGATAAAGAACACGTGAACCACCGGGCGCTTATTGCTTTCGTAGTTAAGCAGAATGCCTTCTTTACGCAGGCTGGCACGCAGCGGGACGGTAAACTTACGGCAGAACTTCAGCAGCTCTTTGCTGGCATTGGTGTCCGGCACTTCAACACGCAGATCGCCGCCCTTCTCTACCACACCGGTCAGCATCCCCGCGACAGGCGAGATGCGGTCCTCGGTGGGCAGGTCACGCAGCAGTTCACCCACCACGATCATCTGGCGGGAGAAAATCAGTTCGCTAAACGGCAGCTCATTGAGCAACTTTTCTGCTTCACCCTGCTGATAGCACTCAAACAGCACGTAGGCAGAGTCATCTTTCACGCGGGCGAAGCCATACACTTCGCGTTCAGCGGCTTTGGCGGTAATTTCGGCCGCACACTCTTTCTCAAAACCCTGACGGCAATACAGCAAAATTTTATTCATGGCGATCTGCCCTTTTTTTCAGACGCAGCGCGCCAACCAACATCAGAACCCACCCGATCAGGAAGCCAGTGCCGCCAATCGGGGTGATATAAACCCATAACTTCAGGTGGGACAGCGCCAGGCAGTAAAGGCTGCCGCTGAACAATACCGTACCCAGCGCTAAAAATGCGCTGCTCCAGTAAAACCAGATATTTGCACGGCGCAGCATCGCTGCTGCCATACCGAGTATCGCCAGGGTGTGAAACGCCTGATACTCCAGCCCGGTTTTAATCCAGGCCATCTCTGCGCTTCCCAGCGACTTGCTTAACACGTGGGCACCAAATGCCCCCAGCATCACGTAGAAGAATCCACTGATGGCGGAGAAAATCAGCATTGCACGACTGGACATGACACCATCCTCTATCCGGACAGGGAGGCCCCTCCCTGTCTCTTTATTCATTACCCCTGCCGCTCGGCGGCGAAGGCATCACGGTCAGTGTTCGTAGCGAAAGCGAAATTTTTCTTGTTCGCTGGCCGCTTTTGCCAGAATCCACTGACGGAAGGCGGCTATTTTACCCAGTTCTGCCTGACTGTCATGACAAACCAGATAAAAAGCATTTTTACTGACTAATACATCATTAAACGGGCACACTAACCTGCCCGCTTCAATCTCGCTCTGCGCCATCACGTTATTAGCCAGTGCAACGCCTTGTCCATGGATTGCCGCCTGGAGCACCATGGCACTGTGGCTGAAAATCGGCCCCTGCTGAACATTAATACTGTTCAGCCCCAGTTGTCGGGTATACGCCTGCCAGTCACGGCGTGATGCATCATGCAGTAAAGTATGGCCTGCCAGTGCCGCAGGCGACGTCAGCGGGCGATCGCCCGTTAACAGCAGCGGTGAACAGACTGGCAGCAGGTATTCCGCATAGAGTTTTTCCACCCGCAATCCCGGCCAGTTACCGCGTCCGTAGAAAATCGCCACGTCAACATCATCAGCCAGTTTCTCTTCATCGCGGTCCACGGCCTGGATACGAACGTCGATCCCCGGATAAGCTGAGTTAAAGCTGGTCAGTCTTGGCACCAGCCACTGAATGGCAAAACTCGGCAGCAAACTGACCGTCAGTGCGCCTTTTGCACTGCGGGCCTGTAGCTTGCGCGTGGCATCATTCAGTGCGGTGAAAATTTCTTTAATATCGAGGTAATAGCTTTGCCCTTCTTCCGTCAGCAGCAAAGATCGATTACGTCTACGGAACAGCTTAAGGCCCAGAAAGTCTTCCAGTGACTTGATTTGATGACTGACAGCGGCCTGAGTCACAAACAGTTCTTCTGCCGCTCGGGTAAAACTGAGATGACGCGCAGCAGCGTCAAAAACCCGCAGCGCATTCAAAGGTGGTAAACGTTTAGACATGATAGATGGGTACTTTTCATCAAGGCCGGGCGTTGCTCTGTTACACAGAGTTACGTATTAGTTTTTTTTATCCGAGGCATTATAAATTGTCCGTTGAGGAACTGCCAGCAAATACCTATAGTTGCGCCACTTCCTGAGCCGGAACGAAAAGTGTTTTGAAATTTGGTGCTAACGCGCGGAATTTTGAGGGGCTTTTGGCTTGTGTCGTGATGTTGTGTTTGCATTTGACCTGACGATTTTCAGGTCTGGTAGCCTGGCTACCTTTTATTCCTGTAGATTTACCCTGTCTGTCCATATTGATTGTTAATAGCACCGCCTGTGGCGGTGCTTTTTTTTGCCTGCGTTTTACTGGCCCATCTCAACCATCTCTTTGACATCAGAGCGGTTAATCTGCTGTTTTGACCCATTGGCATCTTTATAGCTGATCATCCCGGTATCATCGTCTACCATAGGTTTGCCCTCGGCAACGATAGTCCGGCCGTCATTGGTATGCATCACATAATTGCTTGAACAACCAGCCAGAGCTAATGTCATGGTGCAGGCTGCGATCACAGCGGCGAGCTTTTTCATTTTTATATCTCCGTGATGAGAAGAAGTACCCGATGAGCTGTCAAAATAACAATAGAAAAGGGTTTAACATCCTACTAAGACAGCGCTTCTATTTGCGGGTAAACACTATAAACAGTCATAATTCAGCATAACGCGCTTTTTCAGCTTTGCCAGAAAACCACATCTCTTTCAGTCTGGTCCTAAAAAGGCACGAACCATCCCAGAGGAACGCGTAAAAAGTATGACGTCATTTAACCCGCGGCACTTTCGCCAGCAGTTCCCCGCACTCAACGATGCCACCTGCTATCTCGACAGCGCAGCCACCGCGCTGAAACCGCTGGCGGTGATTGATGCCACGGAACAGTTTTATCGCCTGAGTGCGGGTACGGTCCATCGTAGCCAGTTTGCTGCCGCACAGCGCCTGACCGAACGTTATGAACAGGCCCGCGCACAGGTGGCACACCTGCTGAATGCCGCCAGCAGCCACAATATTGTCTGGACCAAAGGCACCACTGAAGCGATCAATCTGGTGGCACAAAGTTGGCTGCGCCCGCGCCTGCAAGCGGGGGATGAGATCGTGGTCAGCGAAGCGGAACACCACGCTAATCTGGTGCCCTGGCTGATGGTGGCAGAACAGACGGGTGCCCGCGTCGTCAAATGGTCGATTGGTAAAAACCGCCTGCCAGACCCCGATCTGCTCCCGGCACTGCTGAATGCACGCACACGTCTGGTGGCCGTGGGGCAAATGTCTAACGTCACTGGCGGTTGCCCTGACCTGCAACGGATCATCAGCCTTGCGCATGGCTGTGGTGCAAAAGTGATGGTCGATGGCGCCCAGGGCGTGGTGCACTGCCCTCCGGATGTACAGGCACTGGATATTGATTTTTATGCTTTTTCGGCACATAAGCTGTACGGCCCGATGGGCATTGGTGCGCTGTATGGCAAAGCCGAACGCCTGGCAGAAATGGTGCCCTGGCAGGGGGGCGGCAAGATGATAAGCAGCGTGACCTTCGAGGGATTTACCCCGCAACCCGTCCCGTGGTGCTTTGAAGCCGGCACCCCTAATGTGGCTGGCGTCATTGGCCTGAGTGCTGCGCTGGAGTGGTTAAGCCACATCGATGTAGCTGCCGCCGAGCGCTGGAGTTGTGAACTGGCGACACAGGCCGAACAACGTCTGTCGGCACTGCCCGGTTTCCGCAGCTATCGCGCCAGCCACTCCAGCCTGCTGGCATTTGATATTACGGGTATCCATCACAGTGACGTCGTGATGCTACTGGCCGAAAGCGGCATTGCCGTGCGCGCCGGGCAGCACTGCGCCCAGCCGTTGCTGGCCGCCCTGGGCGTCAGCGGGACATTACGTGCCTCCTTCGCCCCTTATAATACCGTTGAAGATGTGGACGCGCTGGTCGCGGCCATGACCACCGCCCTGACACTACTGGCAGATTAATCATGAGTTTACCGCTTATCGCTTCGCATCCCTTTGGCACACTGATTACTCCGGACACACTGCGGGCGCAGTTTTCCCATTTCAGGCAGTGGGAGGAGCGTTACCGCCAGCTGATCCTGCTGGGCAAACAGTTGCCCGCCCTGCCCGATGAACTGAGAAGTGCTGATATTGAGCTGACCGGATGTGAAAATCGCGTCTGGCTGGGGCATCAGCTGATGGCTGACGGGCGTCTGCATTTCTTTGGCGAGAGCGAGGGACGTATTGTGCGCGGGCTGTTGGCCGTACTGCTGACGGCTGTAGAAGGTAAAACAGCGGCACAGTTACAGCAGGACGATCCGCTGGCGCTATTTGAGCAACTGGCATTAAAAGAACAGCTGAGCGCCTCACGCAGCGCCGGATTGCAGGCGATGGCCGATGCCGTGATGCGGGCGGTGAATGAATAATATGGCTGCTTGTAACCGTCGGGTCGATCATTTTTTCGATCGACCCGTGCAATAAAAGGCTGACCGAAACAGAAGATCAGCCTCAACGCTATTTATGCCTGACGCGCTGCTTTTGCCATCATTTTCTTCAGCACATGGGACACCGCGACAAAACCAAAGGTGGCGGTGACCATCGTTGCAGCACCAAACCCTGCCGCACAGTCCATACGCTTCGGGCCTTCTGCGGTGCTGCGCGACGCACATACCGAGCCATCCGGCTGCGGATACATCAACGCCTCGGTGGAAAACACGCAGTCGATTCCCAACTTACCTTTGCTGTTTCTGACGATATTGAAATCACTTTTGAGCCGCTCGCGCAATTTCGCCGCCAGCGGATCCTGAATGGTTTTTGCCAGATCGGCCACCTGGATCTGTGTGGGATCAATCTGCCCACCTGCGCCCCCGGTGGTCACCAGCGGCACTTTATTACGCCGACACCATGACAGCAGCGCTGCTTTGGGTCGCACGCTATCAATGGCATCAACCACATAACTGAAGTCCTTCCCAATCAGCTCCGCCGTATTCTCTGGTGTAATGAAGTCGTCAACACAGGTCACCCGGCATTCCGGATTGATCGCCAGCAGACGTTCAGCCATCACCTCGGTTTTCGCCCGGCCAACATTCTCTTTCAGCGCGTGAACCTGACGATTGGTGTTGGTGACGCAGACGTCGTCCATATCGATCAATGTGATCGCACCGATGCCGGTACGTACCAATGCTTCCGCCGCCCACGAACCAACCCCACCAATGCCCACTACACAGACATGCGCATCCGCAAAGAGCTGAAGCGCAGACTGGCCATAGAGGCGCGCCGTTCCGCCAAAGCGTTGCCGCCAGGCATCTGAAAGAACCATCATCTGTTATTCCTCGAAACCTATCCAAACACAGCGGGCCGCCTTCGCCGCCCGCTGTGGATTTACTGACTGACCAGTAAACCACTCTGAGAAGAACTATTCTGTGCAGAAGAGAATATCGGTGCGCCGGCGCCTGGGGCATTTTTCAGCACCCAGACGCGGCCATAATGGTTAAACCAGCCCGCCATATGCCCGGCATCGGGGCCGATTCCCTGGTATATGTCGAAGTGCTGCCCTTTAATGGCCCCCCCTACATCCAGCGACACCATTATACGCATCTCATATTTGCCGGTAAATTTACCGTTGTTATCCAGCAACGGAATCTCTGCCAGCAGCGCAGTACCCGGTGGGATCAACGCACGGTCAGCCGCGACCGAAGCTTTTGCCACCAGCGGCACCGCGCTGGCACCACGCACGGGCGCAAAGTTCTCAGGTTTAAAGAAGACAAAGGAAGGGTTCTGCTCCAGCAGTTCGCGCACCTCAGCCGGGCTGTGCGTTTCGCCCCAATGACGGATAGCCTGCATCGACATGTCTTCGCGCTTCACTTCACCGCGGTCGATCAGAACTTTACCGATACTGCGATAAGGATGGCCATTCTTACCACCGTAGCCGAAGAACGTCAGCGGACGCCCATCCCCGTAGTCAACATAGCCGCTGCCCTGCACATCCATAATAAAGTTATCCATCAGCGAATTGCTGTAGCCCGCGATAAAGCGTTCATCCAGCGCACCACTGTAGATTTCCGCCCGGCTTGGCAGCTTCCTGCCCTTACTACGCGGTGGCATACGGTATAAAGGATATTGGAATTCACCCTGACGGGTGTAACGTGCCTGAATCACCGGGGTGTAGTAACCGGTAAACTGAACGTTGCCATAATTGTCGGTGCCTTCCATCTGATAAGCATCCAGACCGAACTGGCGCAACTGACGAGTATCGCCCCCGGCCATCAGCCAGCTCTCGATGGCGCTATAGGTGCCGGACTGACGCGAATACATGCCCGCAGAGGAAAAACGGATTTGAGAAACCTGGTCGGCAAAGTCTTTGCCATTCACCGGGCGCCCCTTCGCGTTGGGCTGATTGACCAGCGCCAGCGGTTGATTCAGTGTCCCATCCTTATACTGTTGCCCACGATCGGTGGGTTTCGACGAACACCCCGCCAGCAGCGCCAGCAGCGTGCCGGTCACCAGATATTTTGCCCAACCTGCTTTCATGCCTTCTTTACCTTTATACGGGAACCCTGCGCGAAGATAGCAAAGGCACCGCCATAATTAAATGCGCCTTCTGAAAAAGACCTGAGGCATTTGTGCAACATTCCAGCATCTGAGCGTAAAAATCCATCACAACCACGATTTTAGCCACTTATCTGCAAAAAGGGGTTGCAAGAAAACCCATCAGGCGTATAGTGCGCAACCACGGACGCGGGATGGAGCAGCCTGGTAGCTCGTCGGGCTCATAACCCGAAGGTCGTCGGTTCAAATCCGGCTCCCGCAACCAATTAACTAAAGTCTGTAAGATTGAGTTAAGCAGTAAAGAAGATAGTTGTCGTGATGGAAGCGACAAACCACGCGGACGCGGGATGGAGCAGCCTGGTAGCTCGTCGGGCTCATAACCCGAAGGTCGTCGGTTCAAATCCGGCTCCCGCAACCAATTATCCGTCGTGGGTGGAAGTAAAAGTAGTTAAAGCGTTAATCGGACGCGGGATGGAGCAGCCTGGTAGCTCGTCGGGCTCATAACCCGAAGGTCGTCGGTTCAAATCCGGCTCCCGCAACCAATTAAACACCCTTAAGGGTGTTTTTTTGTATCTGTCGTTTGTCCCCCTCTTGCTGAATCACAGCGGAATCCTTTCCGCCCGTTGACTATTTATGCAGTGCCAGCGGCGCACCGTTAGCAAAATACGCTTTAATCCCTGCCAGAATGGAATCCGCCACCTGATGCTGAAAACGTGTGGTGCGTAATTTACGTTCCTCTTCGATATTGCTGATAAAGGCCGTTTCTACCAGAATCGAAGGGATATCCGGTGCTTTCAGTACCGCAAAGCCTGCCTGATCCACCGTCCGCTTATGCAGATGGTTAATTTTCCCCATGCGCGACAACACCTCTTTGCCAAACTTCAGACTGTCGTTAATCGTCAGGCTCTGCACCATATCGAACATGGTGTGGTCGAGGTAACGGTCGCCGCTTCTGCTAACGCCCCCAATCAGATCGGATTCATTCTGCGTCTGTGCCAGAAAACGGGCAGCGGTACTGGTTGCCCCTTTCGTCGACAGCGCAAACACCGATGATCCGCGTGCCGCACGGCTGGTAAATGCATCAGCATGAATCGAGATAAACAGGTCGGCACGCTGCTTGCGCGCTTTCGCCACACGCACTTTCAGGGGAATAAAGACATCCTCATTGCGCGTCATATAGGCACGCATGTTCGGCTGCTTATCGATCAGGGCCTTCAGCCGTCGGCCAATCTTCAGCACCACATCTTTCTCGCGCGTTTTATGCTTACCAACGGCCCCGGAGTCTTCACCGCCGTGGCCGGGATCGATCATGATGACAATGGGACGATCCCGACCCGCCTTACCGGGAAGCGGTGCGGCCGCTGGCTGGCTGCGTTCGAGATCGCCCTTGTTGTAATCTTCCAGCAATGCCAGTAGCGGATCATCATTGTGCTGTTGTGTTTGCACCGGATAGAGATCCAGTACCAGACGATTTTTGATCCCGGCAACCGGATCGAGCGTAAAAATACGCGGCGCAACGTTTTGCTTTAGCTCCAGCACCAGCCGGACGGTGTTTTGGTCGAACTGGCCGACACGCGCATTTTTAATATAGGGATCGTCCTGACGGACCAGATTGCCCACGCTATTCAGCGCCGAATTCAGCCGGATATTATCGATATCCACGACCACGCGATCGGGATTGCTGAGGGCAAACTGCTTATACTTAAGCGGCGTGTTGGACTCAATGGTCAGACGTGAATAAGTAGAAGAAGGCCAGAGGCGGATCGCGACCACATGGCCGCTGGCGGCCATGCCGACACGGCTGATGCTGAGTAACCAGGCTGCGCCTGCCCCTTGTAATAACCGCCGCCGGTTAAGTGAGGTTGAATCGGTCATGCCACTCCTGATGCGTTGCTGTGTTTAATAAAAAGCCAATAACAAAAATTTTGCAAAAACTTTAACGAATCCACCAGGCAGTGTCACCCAAAAAAAGCGAATAAATGCAGGGTATTAGCCACAGAGAAATGCGGTAGCAGGTGATAAGTAAGGATAAATGCCACTTGCACCCGGAGTGATAAAAGAATAAAAATACACTTTTACCGAATAATAATTCAAAGAGGGTTTGCCGTGAAGGAACGTAGTACCGAGCTGGTCCAGGGATTCCGCCATACAGTTCCCTATATCAACGCCCATCGTGGTAAAACGTTTGTCATTATGCTGGGTGGTGAAGCCATCGAGCATGAGAACTTCTCAAGCATCGTCAATGATATCGGCCTGCTGCACAGCCTGGGTATCCGCCTGGTCGTAGTGTATGGCGCCCGCCCGCAAATTGATGCCAGCCTCGCCGAGCGTAACCTCGAACCGCTCTACCATAAACATACCCGCGTTACGGATGCGCAGTCGTTGGAGCTGGTCAAACAGGCCGCAGGCCGTTTACAGCTGGATATCACTGCCCGCCTGTCGATGAGCCTCAATAACACGCCGTTACAGGGCGCACATATTAATGTGGTCAGCGGCAACTTTATTATTGCCCAGCCGCTGGGCGTGGATGACGGCGTGGACTACTGTCACAGCGGCCGTATTCGTCGTATCGATGAAGAAGCCATTCATCGCCAGCTGGACAGCGGTGCCATCGTGCTGATGGGGCCCGTCGCCGTTTCGGTCACCGGAGAGAGCTTCAACCTGACCTCTGAAGAGGTTGCCACCCAGCTGGCGATCAAACTGAAAGCTGAAAAAATGATCGGCTTCTGTTCCGAACAGGGCGTGACGAACAATGAAGGCAATATTGTTTCCGAGCTATTCCCCAATGAAGCGCAGAAGCGTATTGAAGAACTGGAAACCAGCGATGACTATCACTCCGGCACCGTGCGCTTCCTGCGTGGTGCCGTGAAAGCCTGCCGCAGCGGCGTGCGCCGTAGTCACCTGATTAGCTATCAGGAAGATGGCACCCTGTTGCAGGAGCTGTTCTCACGCGACGGTATCGGTACGCAGATTGTAATGGAGAGCGCCGAGCAGATCCGCCGCGCCACGATTAACGATATTGGTGGCATTCTGGAACTGATCCGCCCGCTGGAGCAGCAGGGCATTCTGGTGCGCCGCTCGCGCGAGCAGCTGGAAATGGAAATCGATAAGTTTACGATTGTTGAACGCGATAACCTGACCATCGGCTGCGCTGCGCTTTATCCATTCCCCGAAGAGCAGATCGGTGAAATGGCCTGCGTGGCAGTACACCCGGATTACCGCAGTTCGGCACGCGGCGAGGCACTGCTGGAGCGCGTAGCGTTACAGGCACGCCAGATGGGGTTAAAAAAACTGTTTGTGCTGACCACACGCAGTATTCACTGGTTCCAGGAACGTGGTTTTGTCCCGGTGGATATCGAACTGCTGCCGGAAAGCAAAAAACAGATGTACAACTATCAGCGTCGTTCCAAAGTGCTGATGGTCGACCTGCGGGAAGCCAACGCCCATACGCGGCAAAGTTAATCGCGCACCGCACGATTAACCGACGGGGCGAGGCATGCTCCGTTCGATGTTAACCGGGACGGGCATGCCCGTCCCCCTAAACCTGCGTTAATCGATCCACCAGCCCACTGCGCCTTTGCGTGCGCATCTTCACTGCGGCGTTAAACACGCCTTTATCGGCGTACAGCGTTAGCTGTCGTTTGGCACGCGTGATGGCGGTATACACCAGCTCACGCGTCAGCACCGGCATGATCTGATTTGGTAACACCATCAGCGTATGTTCAAACTCCGATCCCTGCGACTTATGCACCGTCATCGCCCAGGCGCTGTCATGCGGCGGCAGGCGACTCGGTTGCACGGCCTTGATGCTGCCATCGGGCAGTGGGAAAAACACTTTCAGCTGCTGCTCATCGTCCAGCATCGCAATACCGATATCGCCGTTAAACAACCCCAGCGCCCGGTCATTACGGGCAATCATCACAGGCCGCCCGACAAACCACTTGCCGTTCATCGCCACAACGCGGCGAATCAGCCCCGCCTGGCGCAGCGACTGCTCAATGCGTTCATTCAGCCCGGCAACCCCAAATGGCCCCTCGCGCAGGGCGCACAGCAGTTGGAATCGGCCAAACTCCGCCAAAACCTCAGCAGGCGGCGCTCCGGCGGCGAGCAATTTCAGATAGCCGCGATAACCCGCCACACAGTCATTCAACAGCTGCTGGTAATCCTCACTGCTGCTCAGTGCCTGGCGACGAATATCCGTAAATCCACCGCTGAAGACCTGCTCAACCCGCTTCACCTCACCGGCGTTGACCGCCAGCGCCAGCTGACCAATACCTGATGACGCTGTAAAACGGTAGCTTTTCCGCAGCAGGCAGATCATATCGCGCACCACAGAAGCACTGGCATCCTCACGCCCGGCAACGTCACACCCCGTCAGACGCGTGAGTTCAGCGGCACGCTCCAGGCTGTAACCGAATTCGGCACAGCGGCAGATATCCCCCAATACGGCACCCGCCTCTACCGAGGCAAGCTGGTCGCGGTCACCCAGGAAGATCACTCGTGCCTGTGAAGGCAGCGCCGCGATCAGGTTAGCCAGCATCGGCAGATCGACCATTGAGGCTTCATCTACCACCAACACGTCCAGATGCAACGGATTACCCCGGTGGTAACGCATGCGTTGGCTGCCTGGCAGTGCGCCCAGCAGGCGGTGCAGCGTGGTCGCCTCCGTCGGGAAACGGCTGCGAATCTCCTCGTCCAGCGTCAGTTCCTGTAGCGTTTTTCCCAGTGACTCCGTGAGTCGGGCTGCCGCTTTCCCGGTTGGAGCTGCCAGTTCAATCCGTGGCGCCGTCACTGATAGCTCAATCAGGCTGGCGAGTAATTTCGCCACCGTTGTGGTCTTCCCGGTGCCCGGCCCGCCTGAAATCACTGCAACCTGACGGGTGAGCGCCACGGCAGCGGCAATTTTCTGCCAGTCGTCAGGCTGCTGGCCGAAATAGCGGTCAAGCGTCTGGCGCACCTGCGCCTCATCCAGTGCGACGGCATGCTGCTGGCGCTGCACAAACTGCGCCACTTCCCCTTCGCTCTGCCACATCCGGTGCAGATACAGCCGCTGTTGATGTAACACCAGCGGCGTCGCTGACTCCCCGTTGCTGACGGCGGTTTGTGCCAGTAATGTATCAGCCCAGTCCTGTGGTGCTCCTGCCGCCTGCCACAATGCCTGCGCCAGCTCCGGGTGACGGCCGGCAAAAAAAGCCTCAGGATGCAGTTGGTCCAGCGGCAGACAGACGTGCCCTTCCCCCGCATCGCGACTGACCAGTGCGGCCGCCAGCATCAGCGCCGGTTGCTCTGCTGTCGCCACCATCTGCGCAAACTGCACATCAAGGGGCCGCAATAGCCGCAGTCGCTGCGCCTGCTTTAATCCTTCTGTCAGCGTCATGCGCCCTGCTCCGCGTTGTTAGCAAACAGCTGGTCAAGCGCAGTGACAAAGTCTGCCTGGGGCCGCGTGCTGTAAATGCCATTGCTTCCCTCCGTCCCGTCCAGGCCACGCAGGAACAGATAAATCACGCCACCGAAATGACGTTCGTAGTCATAGTCCGCCAGACGGTGCCGCAGATAGCGATGCAGCGCCAGCGTGTAAAGCTGGTACTGCAGGTCGTAGCGATGTGACTGCATCGCCTGCGCCATAGCCGGACGCGTGTAAGCGCTACTGTCCTCACCCAGCCAGTTCGATTTGTAATCCAGCAGGTAATATTTTCCCTGCCAGCAAAAGACCAAATCGATAAAGCCTTTCAGCATGCCCTGCACCTGATAAAAATCGAGCGGCGGGCAGTCAGCCGAAAGCGGGTCCTGGCGCACCACCTGGTCCAGTGCATCAGCCGTCAGAAGACGTGAAATCGGCAGATAAAATTGCAGCTCAACCCGCCGGGCTTCAGGCGCAAGCTGATCCAGGCTCACGCCACTGTCATTAAGCGGCGTATGCAAAATACGCCCAAGCCAGTCATGCATCACCGGATGCCAGGCCTCATCCAGCCCCTGACGACTAAGCTGAAGCGCCAGCCAGTCATCCTCCAGCGGGGCGGTAAATTCGAGGGTTTCGAACAATCCATGCAGGAAAGTGCCCGGTGCCGCTCCGCGCGGGAAAGTGTGCGGCGTAAGCTGTGGTAACAGCTCATCGCTGGCTTCCCCCACCGCATCAACATCCAGCCGGGGCAGCAGGTCCAGCGCGGGCGCATGTCCGTGCTGTTGCAGGCCGGAATAACTGGTCACTCGCCAGTCATCGCGCAGGGTACGTTGTAACTGCTGGCTGCTCAGGCGCTGTGGGTCTTCGTGCTGTGGCTGCCACGGCGTATCGTCCGGTTCCTGCGGAATAACGACCGCGGTCGCATCACTTTGCAGGCTCAGCAGTGCCGTCCTTAATCCTGCGGCATCTGCCGCTTCGCCTTGCTGGATCAAGTAGCCCAACGCGCTGCGGTGCAGGTCGCTGTCGCCCTCTTTTTTACGTGTGCCTTTAATCAGGGGAGCAATACCGACGCTACAGTGGTAAACCGAGCGCGTCAGCGCCACATACAGCAAGCGCAGATCTTCTGCCAGCCTCTCCTGCTCGGCCAGCGCCACGCTCTCTTCCCCTTGTTGTAAGTCGAGCAACGCTTCGAAGGTTTGACGATCGTGATAAACGCCGTTTTCCGCCTCGCGGAAGTTGGCAACAAATGGCAACCACACCAGCGGATACTGTAAACCTTTCGATTTATGGATGGTGACAATCTGCACCAGGTTACGATCGCTCTCCAGGCGCAACTGCTGGTTAGCCACTTGCCCGTCCGGCTGTTCCACCTGCTGAGCGAGCCAACGCACCAGCGCATGTTCACTGTCGAGGGTGGCTGCAGCCTCCTGCAACAGTTCACCCAGATGCAGCAGATCGGTCAGACGGCGTTCCCCGCTGTCGGACGCCAGGAGGTTTTCCGCAATATGCCGTTTCACCATCAGATCGCGCAGCATCGGCAGTACGCCGCGCTTTAACCAACGCTGGCGGTAGTCGGCAAATTCATCCACCAGGGCATCCCAGGCCCGTTCGTCCTGGTTCAGCGCATCCAGTGCCCGGGCATCAAGGCCCAGCAGGCTGCTGGCCAGCGCACTGCGCAGAACACGCTCCTGCTCCGGTGCCAGCACCGCCTGCAACAGCCACAGCATTTCGCGGGCTTCCGGTGTGGTAAATACGCTGTCACGGTTGGAGAGATACACCGAGGGGATTGCCAGGCCGTTTAATGCCTCACGCATCACCGAGGCCTCACTACGGCTACGCACCAGAATCGTGATATCCGAGGCACGCACCGGCTGCTGTTTACCGGCCTTACCGATCATCGCGGTGCCCTGCTGCCCGGCACTGAGCCAGCGGCGAATTTCCGCGGCACACTGGCGCGCCATAAACTGCTGGTAATCACTGACCCCGACGCCCTCACCGGGCTGTAACCAGAACTGCAAAGCCGGCTGTTCTGCTCCCTCCAGGCTAAAGCTCAGGGTGGCGTTCGGCGCTGCCGGGCTGACGGTAATAAAAGGGATATCATTGAATAAAAACGGGTTTACCTGGTGCAAAAACAGCTTATTAACACCCTCCACCATCGCCGGTGATGAGCGCCAGTTAGTCTCAAGCGTATAGTGAGCACTAACTTCTGCTCGCGCTTTCATATAGGTAAAGATATCCGCACCACGGAAGGCGTAGATAGCCTGTTTCGGATCGCCGATCAGCAGCAGTGCACTGTCTGGCTGCCGCGCATACAGCGTGTGGAAGATGCGGTATTGCTGGGGATCGGTGTCCTGGAATTCATCAATCAGGGCAACCGGGTAACGCTGACGGATTGCCGCTGCCAGCGCGGCTCCCCCCGGCTGCTGCAATGCAGCATCAAAGCGCCCCAGCAGGTCATCAAACCCCATCTGCGCATGCAGGCGTTTCTCCTGCTGGGTCACAAAACGCACCTCGTGCAACGCCCGGGCAATCAGCAGGTCGCGCAATGACAGAGGTTCTGCGAGGAAGGCATCAATCTGGTCAAACAACGGATGCCGTGGCGGCTCGCCTTTCTTGGTTTTATCCGACAGCACGCGCTGACCAAAACGCTCAAGGTCTTTCGCGACCTCATAGTCTTCCGTTGCTGCCTGCGCCCACTGGGTAATTTTTTCCAGCCAGTTAGGTAAGTGCTTACTACTGTAACTGCGCTTGTCCACACCGGAGGACTCAACCAGCGACTGCAAATCGCCTGCCGCCAACCATGCCTGTTTCAGTTGGTCGATGTGGGCAATGATTTTCTCATGGCGCTGCTCCAGCGTTTCATCGCGGTCTGGCGCTGATTTGAGCGCTGGCGCTTCTCCCCCCAGCCACGGCGAAAGCGTTTTCAGCAGTTGCTCCGGCCCTTCCCACAGCTGACGCACCACGCGCGCAACCGGCAGCGGTAGCGGATAGCAGTGACGACGCCAGAAATCGGCCGTTGCGCGACGGCGCAACGGGGTTTCGTCCTCAATCAACTCCTGTTCAAACAGCATGCCGGATTCAAAAGCATTGAGATTCAGCATGCGCTGGCAGAAACCGTGAATAGTAAAGATACCGGCCTCATCCATCTGCCGTTCGGCGGCCAGCAGCATTGATGCTGCCTGCGATAAATCCGCCACTTCAGACATCAGAGCCGAGAGCATCGGGTTATGACTTTCACCGCGAATGCAGGCAATGCGCAGCTCGTGGATATTGGCACGGATACGCCCGCGCAGCTCCGCCGTTGCCGCCTCGGTAAACGTCACAACCAGAATCTCTTCCACTGACAACGGGCGACTGAACGCCGCTTCACCGCCCAACCCCAATAACAGGCGCAGATAGAGCAGCCCGATGGTGAAGGTTTTCCCGGTTCCGGCGGACGCCTCAATCAGCCGCTCGCCGTGCAGTGGCAGGGTTAACGGCTCAAGCCTTTCAGGCACCCGTTGGTTCATGGCTGATCCTGACTCACTGGTAATGATTGCTGCAAGGTAGAGAGATCCTTCCAGGTCTTCCAGCCTGATGGCGCAGCATAGTCAGCTTTGCCGTGGCGGCTGCCGGATACCTGGGACAACAACGCCAGCCCACTCGGCGCAATGACAGCCTGATGGAAGAAGTCAGCCAGCCCCTGCGGCGTTAACGTCTGGATCTGCGCAATCACCTTCTCGCGGGTATCGAAATGGTAGTTCTCACGATCGAAATCTTTGCTAAAGCGCCCGGCTTCCTCATCCAGCGTTTGCGGGCGCTGCTTCAGTTCGTTGATCATCGCAGCCTGATACTGAGCAAAATCTTCGTGGCTCATTTCACGCAGGCGCTTCTCAGCCGTTGGATAAAACGCCTCAAAGCGCTTCAGTAGATAAGCGGGTTGCTTCACGTTACTTTGCAGCAGGAAGCCGATGCCCCACTGACGGCCCACCGGCATCTGGAAGGAGAAGACCGCATAGCCGAGTTGCTCTTCCGTACGGAGCTGATTGTAGAACCACGGCTGAATAATCTGGCTCAGCATCGCACTGCTGGCCATACTCTGATACTCCGGGAAGCCAAGCGGAATATAGACAGCGGCCAGTGCAGAGTCGGTGCTGCTACCGGGCTGTTGCAGGTTAGCCAGCACTTTTTTATCCACCGTCACGTGCTCACTGTGCCACCAGTCGCTGCCTTCGCAGTTAAGCTGATTTTTCACGTCAGTGGCCAGCTTACGCACGGCATCCGGCGTCATATTCCCTACCACCATCAGTTCCGGAGTGGATTGTTCCAGCAGCATTTTACGGTAGTCGAGTAGCTGTTGTAGCGTGATGGCAGGCACCAGTTTACGCCGTTCACTGCGTTGCGTGTAAGGCAGCTGTGACAGCAGTTGCGCAGGCTGAATCGCCAGCTCAAACGCTTTGCCTTTTTCGGCCGAATCCAGACGTTCCAGATACCAGGATTTCGCTTGTTCCAGCTGCTGTTCCGTTGGGGTAAAGCTGGCGTAACCGTCCAGCAGTTGGCCCATCAACTTCGGCAAACGCTGCGTGAACCCGCTGGCACTAAAGGAAACGCCGTCATCTTCACTGGTGGAGAAACTGATGCCACCGACAGAAGCCTGGGAACTCAGTTCATCCAGCGCAACCCCCGCCAGATAGTCATTGAGCGCAAACAACACCTGATTTTGAGCGGTGCTCATTGACGCCTTGTTACGCAGGGCCAGGGTGATATTAGCCTTAGGCTCATCGGCGTAGTACTGGCTTGGCATGTAGAACACGCGCAGCCCTTTCTGATTCATCAGCTCTTCCGGGCGCTGATACTTTTTATCGGCCTTGATCAGGCTGAAATCATCCGGGATGTAAGGGTTCAGAACGGGCAACGACAGACTGATTTTGTCGCCAGCAGCCTGCCAGTCAGTAAAACGCTGCGCAGGAATACGATCGACCTGATAAGGCGCATCGACAAAGTAAGCGGTTTTATTGTGTGGCTCTTTCGGGCTGATAAACCAGATACGCGCATTTTGTGGCGTCATGACATCCAGACGGGCGTTAACCGCCTGCGGATCAAACTGGTCGGCAATATACGGGGCGACCAGCGTATCCTCGACCGGTACGCGCAGCATGGTATCCACCATCCATTCGATGTAGTCCATATCGCGGGTAATCGACGGATAACGGAAGTCGAGATCCAGCACGTGGGACACTTCATCAAAGTAGCGCTTATCAATGCCCTGAGTACGCAGCGTTTTCAGGTAGCTGAATACGGCGGCAATCACTTCATCCCGGTTAGCCTGGCCTTTATCGGTCAGGGAGATAGCGATGGAGAACACGCCACCGTTGCGGTCGATCATCGGGTCAGCACCCGCACTGATGGAATCCGCCAGGCCCTGATTTTGCAGCCAGTCTGAGAGCGTATTTTTGCTGCGGTTACCAATCAGATACCCGATCAGCGTGTCCGTTTTGCTGCGGAATTTGTCGCTGTTGTTATCGATGCGGAATTCGATTTTCAGCTGCTTACGTGGCTGGGCCGGCACGTAGTGAATGATCACGCCTTTCTGCTGGTCGGTCACCACCGGAACGGTGATATCCGGCACCGTGGCATGGCGGTTTTCCACGCGCCCAAAGGTTGCGGCGGCAATTTTCTCCAGCTCCGGCAGTGGCTGATTACCGTAGATCACTGCCTTCATTAAGTTGGCGGAGTAGTAGCGATGGTAAAAGGCCTTCAGCGCATCGTGCAGTTTGCTGCCCGGTTTATCGCGCAGGGTTTCCAGATTCCCGCCAGAGAAGCGTGAGCTGGGGTGTTCTGGATTGAGAGTTTCAGCACCGACCTGCGCCATGCGCAGACCGTCACGCGAACGGGCCATCGTCAGCTCGGCGTTCACTGCATGGCGCTCGCGGTCAGCATTCACCGGGTCGAGCAGCGGTTCAGCGATAGCATCGGCCAGGCGGTCGACGGCGGGTTGCAGGGCATCGTTTTCCACTTCCAGGTAGAACGCGGTGCGATAAGACGCGGTGCTGGCGTTATGGCTGCCACCGTGTTTTTTGAGGAATTCAGCGAGGTTATCCGGCTGCGGGTAACGTTTTGAGCCCATCAGCACCATATGTTCGAGGTAGTGTGCCAGGCCAAGTTGATCGGTTGGGTTTTCCAGTGAGCCGACCGGCAGCGTCAGCGCTGCCAGCGATTTCGTGGCCTGCGCGTCGGACACCAGCAGAACGGTCATGCCATTATCGAGCTTAATGGCCTGATACTGGCGTGGGTCCTTCTCACTTTTACGGATGGTTTCAGTGAGGGGCTGCCAGCCGGTCTGAGCAAGTGTCAGTGGGCTGAACATCGAGACGGAAACAAAACAAGCTAACCAGACTGCATAACGACGCATTCAAACTCCTCAACGGGCTGGTGTTATCCGGCTTCCCGCCAGATGAACATCGGCTTACAAATTTCAGCGTACGGCTGTGTGACGTGACATACGCTAACACAATAAAAACACTACAGGATGTCGCCCTGAATGTCCTGAAAACATCAACTATTATGCACCAGTAACGGCAGCAACCACCGCTCTGCCTGCACGGCCATCTCTTGTTCGCTATTGCTATCCAGGGTACGCAGTAAACGTTGCAGATAGGGGTCTGTGCCCTCGCCGTCAACCTGATAATTTCCCTGCCAGCTCAGCAACAGTTTCCCGCGTGCTTTTTTCAGCGTTGCGTCATCGCGCAGCACCGCGCCCGCTTTCTCATCAAAGCAGGCTTTCAACCAGGCACCGCCGGATGCGGTCAGCAGCAGTGGCGCACACATGCCCTGACGATAACCGTCAACATACCCGGCAAGCTGCTGCTTTGCAGCAGCAGGGGCCAGCGGAGTGAAATGCCATTCGCTCTCTTTGCGTCCCAACATCCTGCTGCTGCCGGTGCCCCCCATCGAACAGTACACCAGGTGCTCCAGCCACAGCGTCAGGCCATCATTGAAGTTGAGAATGCCGGGCCGCCAGCGCAGCAATCCGCTGTCCTGTACCTGGGGCAGCCAGCCGTTTAAGGTCACGCTCCCCACTTCCAGTGCGATCTCCCAGCTCTCAGCCGCCGCCCGCAGTTCACGTACGCGCCCCGCCAGCTCGCTCATCTCCTGCTCCTGTTCCTGCCAGAACAGTTCGCCAAAGGCCCCATAGGGTAACGCCCCGGCGGCGCGCTGACGGGCATACAATCGTTCGCTTTCACTGCCCTCAATCAGGCTGTTAAGCAGTTGAGTGTTGACCTGATAGCGGCTCAGACCCTGTAAAGAAAAAGGTTCCGCATCGGGCAGCCCGGTCTCTTCAAGATGGAAGCTGACCCCAAGACGCAGGCTGAAAAAAGACCTGACCGGATGGCGCCAGAAGCGCACCAGCTTGTCGAAGCTGAGCTCATCCGTACTTTCATCAGGCAGTACCTGCATAAACGGCGGGTGTGCCGTCCCCTGTGCGCTGGCAGCAGGGAGCCATTCAGCGGCAAAGCTGCGGAACTCCGATTCAGCGCTGAAGTTTTCCGCGGCAAAGGGCATCCGGCTATGCAAATGGTGCAGATGCTCCACGACGGCTTTTGCGCTGCTGTCGACATCCCGATCGCGGTCCTGCTCCAGGCAGAAGCTCTGACTGATGTATTCCACTAATTCACTGACCAGCACAGAGGGGTAACGTTCCGTATTATCCTGAATTGAGCGGCCGATGTAGCTGATATACAGCTGTTGCTGCGCCGAGTTCAGCGCTTCGAGGAACAGATAACGGTCATCGTCACGGCGACTACGGTCCCCCTTCTGCGACTGCTGGCTCATTAAGTCAAAGCCCAGCGGCGGCAGCGTACGCGGATATACGCCGTCGTTCATTCCCAGCAGACAGACGACTTTAAACGGGATCGAACGCATGGGCATCAGAGTACAGAAGTTAACCGGGCCGGCGAGGAAGCGCTGGCTGATGCGCTGCTGGTCGAGGCGTGACGACAGCTCATCACGCAGTAGCGTCAGCGGCACGGCCTGCTGATAACCTGCCTCCACGCCGTAGTTGATCGCCTGCTGCCACTGCTCTTCAATCAGCGTCAGCGCCGCTTCGGTTTCTGCGTCACTGGTAAAGAAATCATCCAGCATTTGGCGGCACAGCGGCAGCCAGTGCTGGAGTTCACGGGGTTCACTCAGCCACTGCCGCCAGCGGTTGAGCTGCATCAGCAGTTCAGCAAGGTTTCCGGCCAGTTCTGCAATCAGCCCGCTGGATTCATCGTAAGGCAGGATACCCTGCCAGTCCCCGGCCTCGCTGTTCATAGCATAGCCCAGCAGCATACGCGTCAGACCAAAATGCCAGGTGTGCTGGCCGGTAGCAGGCAGATCCAAATCGCGCACGCTGTCATCATCAAGCCCCCAGCGAACGCCGGACTCCGCAACCCAGTGGCGCAGCAGACGTAATCCTTCTTCATCCACGGTAAAACGGCTGGCGAGTGCAGGCACTTCCAGCAACGCCAGCACATCCTCGGCGGTAAAGCGGCTTTCCGGCAAACTGAGCAACGAGATAAAAGCCTGCAATGCAGGGTGCGCCTGGCTGGCACGGCGGTCGGAAATAGCAAACGGCAACGCGCGATCGGCCGGAGCATTGCCAAACACCGCCTGAATAAACGGGGTATAAGCGTCAATGTCAGCCACCATGACGATAATATCGCGCGGGGTCAGCGACGGGTCGTCAGCCATCATGGCCAGCAGCCGATCCTGGAGCACCTCCACCTCGCGCTGTGGGCTGTGACAGAGGTGGATCGCCACCGAACGATCTTCAGGGGAGAGCACCCGCTTGCTACGACTCGTAGACCATTCACTTTGCTTCAGGCCAATCGCGGCATGATCTTCCAGCTCCAGCAAATCCCGCTTCAGGGCATGCAGCAGGTTTGTCGGCTCAATATCGACAAAGGCAAAGACTTCATTCGGTTCCATTTGCGCCAGCAGGTACAAATTGTCACGCCCCAACTTGCCCCAGGAGGCCAGCAACGGGTTACTCAGCTGCTGTTCACCGCCTTCATTAAACAGCCCTGGGGCTGCATCGCTGTCACGAAACTGGGGGATCTCGCGGTTATCCTGATAATGGCGACGATGGCGGCTTTGTAATTTTGCCAGGAAACCATAATCCTGAATGTCGCCCCAGTAGTGACGGCAGGGATTCGTGAAAAGCAGATGGATATCAATATGTTTACCCAAAGCCTGGAGGGCTTGCAGGTAAACCGGCGGCAGTGCTGAGATACCACAGATAAACACACGATCAGGGAGGTTAGCCGGGCGTTCACCGCTGTTGTCCAGCCGGGCAATAAAGCGCTGATAGAGGTTGGCACGGTGCCATTCTGGCTGGCCGAGTTTATCCGTGTAGTCAACCAGCGCAGCCCACAGCGGTGCCTGCCAGCATTGGGATTCCCCCAGATCATCCACCAACTGCCCTTTTTCCCAGCTGTTCAGCCAGTGAGGGCGATAGACCAGATACTGGTCAAAGAGATCCGCCACGCGGGACGCCAGCTGGAACAGCTTACGGTCGTCGCCATCGCTGAGATAATGACGCAGCATTTCAAATTCTTCACCGCCCAGCATTCCGGGCAGGATAGCCATCAGCTTCCAGCTCATGCTGGATTTATTAAAGGCACTCTCTTTCGGGATCTCCGGCAGCACGCGGACAAACATGTCCCAGATAAAACTGGCGGGCAGGGGAAAGTCGATATTCGCGGCAATGCCGAACTCTTCGGCCAGCGACATTTGCAGCCACTGCGCCATGCCCGGGCTTTGTACCAGCACCACTTCAGAACGCAGTGGATCGCCCAGCGGCTGGTTTTCTATCTGCCAGCACGCCAGTGTTTTTAGCAAATCCAACTGATTGGAGTGGTACACGGTAAACATACAAATATGCCCTTATACAATACGCCGGAGGCTACTGTAACCCGATAAGCCCGGCTTGCAAATGTCACTATGTTATCGGTTTCTCTCATCGCACTGGAGGTGCGTCAGTTCGGCACGCCGCCCGGCGGGGCTGATTGCCTGCACGGTGATCAGTTGGCAACCCTGTGGGCCGCTACGTGACTGTTGCTGTATTTGCCAGCCTGCGGTCGCCTTCCCCTCTCGTCGCTGGAAAGCCTGCCACCAGGCATCGCGCTGCTGCCACTGCCAGTGGAAACCCTGCCCCAGCACCTGCTGGTAGTGCAGCAACGCCGTGTAACTCAGGCTGAACAACAGCAGAGAAAACAGGATTTCCACCAGGCTAAATCCCTGCTGCGTGCGACTAGTTGACATCGCAGGCCCCCTCCCCGGTCAAGGGGCAGTAATCCAGCCAGCCGTGCGGCTGTGCCTGTAAAGTCCCGTTCGCTTGCTGACCGACCCAGCGATAAAGTGCCAGCGTATCTGGCCCACTGTCACCGCGCAGTAATTGATCAACGGGCTGAAAACAGGCACGCCAGTGATGCTCCGCTTGCTGCTGGCAATGCCACTCTTCAGCCGCAACCCAGTGCAAACGTTCGCCCCAGGCCAGGGCGGACATCGCCCCGGTAAACTGCTGAAGGTAATGTCGTTCATCGCCCACCTGGCTCATTGAATCATCAAGCTGCCGTCGTGTGGTGTTCAGCATCAGAGTTCCCATCAGCAGGATCATCATCACCATAACGAGTGCCCCGCTACCCCGCTGTGTCGATGTCTGCATCACAGATTCTCCGCCGTCAGCCAGTGTTCCAGATCGCGCACGATACCCGGATCGCGCTGCGCAAAACCACTGAGGCTGACCTTGATCTGGCGCCCTGTCTGGACCAGCTGAAAAACACGGATGCCAACGCGCCGGGGGTCATTCAGCCTTTCCCAACCGCCGCCCTGGCAGTCTGTGACGCCACGCTGCATTTCCAGACTGGTGCCACGCAGACGGTAACCATAAACTTCACTGTCCTCACGCCCCGGCGCTTCCCAGCGGCCATTACTGTTTTCATCCCAGCGCACCAGCAGGCATCCCGCTGAGATGTGTAACCCGGGTTGTGCAGCATCACGGCAGTTGCCGTGGCAGTACCCGGCACGCCGCACGGCTTTTTCCAGGGTGTGCATGATCTGCTGAAGATCCTCATGCAGTTGGGTCTGCATCATGAGACGCAGGTTTTGTGCCTGAAGCTGCGGCAGCGTGCGCGCCGCTGACAGCATTAACATGCTGCCAATCGCCATCGCCATCAGCATTTCCAGCAGCGTGAATCCCTGGGCCTTCATCGACAGTTCTCTTCAGAGGGTGAACAGATGCGTACCCGTCCACGAGACGAGACAACAATCCGCCGCTTACCGGCTGCGTTGCCGATTAAAATACTGCCGGGATGGGCGGTATTTTTCTTGCCATAAAACCCTAAATCGCTGGTGACCAGCTCAACGCTCACGCCGGGGTGCGGTGCACGTAACGTATGTTTTGTGATGCTCAGACAATCTGCCGTCCCCGCCCCCAGGCACCAGCGCCCGGCGGATTTCAGCCACAAGAGATGCACAGTATTGTGCCAGTTGGCATCACTGCGCAGCCGTTGCAGCAGACGCTGGATCTGCTGGGCACTGTCGTTCAGTTGCTGCCGCTGCTGCCAGCTGTGCCAGCCGCTCCATGCGCCCAGGCTCAGCAGACTGACAATCGTCACTACCACCATCATTTCCAGCAGGGTAAACCCGCGCACGTTTTTCGTTTTCATGCACGACAGTGTGCGCTTTCCGTTCGCTCAAACCAGCGGCAGTTGGCAGGGTTGCGCGCCGTCTTCCAGACTGATTGCCCACTTGCATGTGCTTTCATTCAGATGACAAGAAGGCTCTTAATGTTGGGGAAAATACAGGGAGGTGAACAAGCCAGTGAGGAGAGATAAAGCGGTAACATCAACAACAGAGAGGGTTTTGTCGAAAGGTGATGCCCCCGGTTAAGGGGGCATGCAGGTCTAGATTGCGACCGGGGCTTTAATTGCCGGATGCGGATCGTAGCCTTCAATCTCGAAGTCGTCGAAACGATAGTCGAAGAGGGAAGCCGGTTTACGTTTGATCACCAGCTTCGGCAGCGCACGCGGCTCACGCGTTAACTGCAAACGCGTCTGCTCAAGGTGGTTGCTGTACAGATGAGTATCCCCGCCCGTCCAGACAAAATCACCGACTTCCAGGTCACACTGCTGCGCCATCATATGCACCAGCAGCGCATAGCTGGCGATGTTAAACGGCAGGCCGAGGAAGATATCGCAGGAGCGCTGATAAAGCTGGCAAGAGAGCTTGCCATCAGCCACGTAGAACTGGAAAAACGCATGACAGGGTGCCAGCGCCATCTGATCCAGCTCACCGACATTCCAGGCGGAAACAATGATGCGACGGGAGTCCGGGTCGCTTTTCAGCTGTTCGACCACTTTCGTCAGCTGGTCAATCTGAGCACCATCGGGTGCTCCCCAGCTGCGCCACTGTTTTCCGTAAACCGGGCCAAGATCGCCATTTTCATCAGCCCACTCGTCCCAGATCGAGACCTTATTTTCTTTCAGGTACGCGATGTTGGTGTCACCGTTCAGGAACCACAGCAGCTCATGAATAATCGAGCGCAGATGGCACTTTTTGGTGGTAACCAGCGGGAAACCTTCCTGCAAATTGAAACGCATCTGATGACCAAAAATCGACAATGTGCCGGTGCCGGTACGATCATTTTTCGGCGTGCCCTGGTCGAGCACATGCTGCATTAACGCCAGATACTGTTTCATTTTTCCTCACGAAGCTGTGGCTGCGGACGACGACGATACGCCCAAATCATCATAATCACGCCAGCCACAATCATTGGTACAGAGAGGATCTGCCCCATGCTGATGCCGCTGAACAGGCCAAGCTGCTGGTCAGGCTGACGGAAGAATTCAACGATAATACGGAACGCACCGTAGCCAATCAGGAACAGCCCGGATACCGCGCCCATCGGGCGAGATTTACGAATAAAGACATTGAGGATGATAAACAGCACGATACCTTCAAGGATCAGCTCATAAAGCTGTGAAGGATGACGTGGCAATACACCGTAGGTTGACAACAACTGCTGCCATTCAGGATGGGTTGCGACCAGGGCGATATCTTCGCTACGCGAGCCAGGGAACAACATCGCCCACGGCAGATTGGGGTCAACGCGGCCCCACAGCTCACCGTTAATAAAGTTGCCGAGTCGGCCAGCACCCAACCCAAATGGGATCAGCGGTGCCATAAAATCAGAAACCTGGAAGAAATTGCGTTTGGTGCGCCAGGCGAAGATCAGCATCACCACGATCACCCCAATCAGGCCTCCGTGGAAAGACATGCCGCCATCCCAGACTTTAAACAGGTACAGCGGGTTATCCAGGAACAGCGGCATATTGTAGAACAACACATAGCCGATACGCCCGCCGAGGAAGACACCCAGGAAACCGGCATACAGCAGATTTTCTACTTCTTCTTTTTTCCATCCGCTACCCGGTTTGTTAGCACGGCGAACTGCCAGCCACATCGCGAAAACGAAACCCACCAGGTACATCAGTCCGTACCAGTGCAGTGAAACCGGTCCGATGGAGAAAATCACCGGATCAAATTGAGGGAAAGCCAGATAGCCGTTATTCATCTTTCACCATTAGTAAAGTCAGTCCTGACAGGCAGCCGCACACTCCGGGGCTGCATAAGGCGCGCATCATAGCATAATGCGAATTATTGCGGCCTGAGCTAACTGTAAACTTTGTTAAGCAAACGCTGCCAAAAAACACGGTTAACGGCCACCACGAATCAGGCCGCCTAAACCTCGCCGCTCCATAAACGAGGCCACCAGATGACGTACCTCTGTCGCGAACTGGGCTTCCATACCCCGTTGCGCCAGGACTTGTGCATCTTCATGCTCAAGATGGCTCAGCAGGTATTTTACGCGTGCCACGTTGCGGCCATTCATACTGAGATGGTGATAACCCATGCCCACTAACAGCGCCACGCACATGGTATCACCGGCCATTTCACCGCACAGACAGAGTTCGATACCGGCGCGTTGGGTTTCATCCGCAATACTTTTTAATGCCCGCAGCATCGCCGGATGCAGGCTGTCATACAGACTGGCCACCCGGGTATTGTTACGGTCAACCGCCAGCAGATACTGTGTCAGATCGTTGGTGCCCACAGAGACAAAATCGACGCGCCCCTTAAGCTGCCCGATCATAAAGATCATGGAGGGGACTTCGATCATGATGCCAATGCGCGGCTGTGGAATAACATAGCCGAGCATCTCTTCCACTTCACGCGCAGCACGTGCGATCAGGCGGCGGGCCTCATCGATCTCTTCCAGACTGGTGATCATCGGCAGCAGAATATTCAGATTGCCGCTGGCGACATTGGCACGCAACATGGCGCGCAGTTGCACCAGGAAGATCTCCGGTTGATCCAGCGTCAGACGAATACCGCGCCAGCCAAGACAAGGGTTTTCTTCACTGATGGGCATATAGGGTAGCTGTTTATCCGCCCCCACATCCAGAGTACGCAGGGTCACCGGCTTATCCAGGAACAGTTGCAACATGCCCTGGTACTGCGCCACCTGCTCTTCTTCCGATGGAAAACCGTTTTGCAGCATAAACGGAATTTCGGTGCGATACAGACCCACACCGTCCACCCGGTTCCCTACCATCTTCTCGTGTTCGGCGCTTAGGCCTGCGTTGAGCATCACTTTTACCGGCTCACCGCTTTTCAGCGCGCCGGGCAGGAAGACAAAATCCTCCGCCAGCAGGCTCAGTTCATTCTCTTCGCTGATCAGCCGCTGATATTCCTGCACCAGCACGGGTTCAGGATCGACCAGCAGTTCGCCACGATAGCCGTCAACGATCAGCAGATGCCCTTTCATCAGCTCGGGCTGGATGTCAGCACCCATCACCGTTGGGATGCCCATCGCCCGCACCATAATCGCGGCATGCGAGTTGGCGGCACCATCGCGCACCACCACCCCCGCCAGGCGGTCACGCGGCAGCTCGGCCAACGTGGTGGCGGTCAGCTCATCGGCCACCAGTACAAAGCGCTCAGGCCAGGTGTTAGTGCCCTGCATGGTGTCATCGAGGTGAAACAGCAGACGCTGCCCCAGCACGCGCAAATCGCCTGCACGCTCACGCAGATAGCTGTCCTGCAAGCTGGCAAACTGCGCGGCGAATTTTTCAATGACTTTTTTAACCGCCCACTCGGCCACCGATCCGGCATCGATTTCCGCCAGCAGGTCTTTTTTCAGCCGGGCATCACTTAAGAGGTGTGAATAGAGATCGAAGATCGCCGCACTCTCTTTGTGCATGCTGGCAGTAAAACGCTTGCTGTAACGACGAAACTCGTTCGAGGCTTCACTCATGGCGAGCGCGAGGCGTTCGCGTTCTCGCACGGTATCGAGGGTCGATGCCGCGAAGACGTTTTCCAGTGAAGGCTGGCTAGAGTCGACCCAACCCTCCGCTACCGCAACGCCAGGCGCCGCCGCCAGCGCACGAATGCGGGTTTGACGGTACTGGCCAAACAGGGCATTAAGCTGTGACTGTGAGAGGATCGCTGCCATTTGCGTGGCCAGCGTAACCAGAAAAGACTCTTCACTTTCGTCGAACTGACGATGTTCGCGCTGCTGAACCACCAGCACGCCAAGCAACTGGCGACGGCTGATAATCGGCACGCCAAGAAAGGAACGGAAGCGCTCCTCTTTCACCGAAGGAATATATTTGAAGCTGGGGTGACTCTGCGCATCGGCGAGGTTAATGGGCTCTGCAAGCCGCCCTACTAAGCCAACGATACCTTCATCAAATGCCAGGGCAACAGTGCGCCCACGCGGCTTTTTTAGCCCACGGGTAGCCATCAGGTAATAGCAGCGACGATCGTGATCCGCGAGATAGACCGAACAGACTTCGGTTTGCATCGCCACACAGATTTCGTTAACCAGAATATCCAGCGCCTCGGTAAGCCGGGGCGCTGCCGCCACTTTCTCAACTATTTCGCGTAGCTGTGTGAGCATAATCTACGTGGCTTAACCTCTCTTCCGTCGAAAACCTGGCGCATTTCGCTGTACGGTATTCTCCTGCAGGGGCATAACCACACTGGCAAACTCTTTCATCACGCGGCGGTAAACATCGCGTTTAAAAGAGACCACCTGGCGTACCGGATACCAAAAGCTCACCCAACGCCAGCCGTCGAACTCTGGCGTGCTGCTGGTTTGCATATTGATATCCGCGTCATTGCACATCAACTGCAGAAGATACCACTTCTGTTTTTGGCCGATACAAACCGGCTTTGTGTCCCAACGCACCAAACGTTTTGGCAACTTATATCGTAACCAGTTACGGGTGGATGCAAGGATGCGGACATCCTTGCGGTTCAAACCGACTTCCTCGAAAAGTTCGCGGTACATCGCCTGCTCCGCCGTCTCCCCTGCGTTAATACCGCCCTGGGGAAACTGCCAGGAGTGCTGACCAAAACGTCTGGCCCACAACACCTGTCCCTGCCTGTTACAAATTACGATACCAACATTCGGGCGGTAGCCATCATCATCGATCACCGGACTACCTCAAACTAAAACTGGATGTTCTGATTGTTTCATACTCCTTACAGACGGTAAACCACTGCTTTTAGGGGATGTGACTGCATCCGGCTGGGATAACTTGCCCTTTTTTGCAAAGTTATAAACAGATACCCGGATAAAAATGCGATCTTATTCACGTTTTCTGTGGATAGCTTTGTGCAGAACTCTGTTAACAGGTGGGGAAAACTTTTTGACTGGCACAGAGCGACTTTTTTAAAACTAAGAATAACCCCCTATTAATCATCATCTTTTGCCGTTAACCACAGGCTTTCAACCGCTTGTCATTTGGCTGTCATCATCCGATGATCGCCAACTGGTGAAAGATCGAACGCCTTGCACGTTATCCACAGAATATGCCGATTAGTTAGGCATGAAAAAGGTAAAATAGTGGAAAAGAGCCAACGTCAAGGCTGTAAATGGAAACAGTATTATTATAAAAAGTGAGTTATCCCACTTTTCTGTGGATAACTACCCCGGTGATCCTGTTCATTGTCGGTGGCAAGCCGGGTAAAACTGTAGAGAGAGGCTTTTTTTTACGTGCCTGATGCAATAAAAAAACATGATTTATCATGCTATTATTGGTGTTTTCCCCAGACCTGTCCGGGATATTTTCTCTGTGGGCAAATGACGGCTATTTTTTGAACAAATTACGGACGTGATGATGACTGGTGATCTCTACCTCGTTTCTCCGCCAGAAAATGAAGACGAACTGATGGCGCGCGCCGCCGCACTGGCCGGTTATACGCTGGGCGAACTGGCAGCGCGCATCCACCTGCCCATCCCACGCGATTTAAAACGCGACAAAGGCTGGGTTGGCCTGTTGCTGGAACGCTACCTCGGCGCCAGCGCCGGCAGTAAGCCAGAGCAGGATTTTGCCGGGATTGGCATTGAGCTGAAAACGATTCCGGTTGATGCCAGCGGCCGCCCGCTGGAAACCACGTTTGTCTGCGTGGCACCGCTGACCGGCAACAGCGGTGTCACCTGGCATAACAGCCACGTACGCCATAAGCTAACGCGAGTACTCTGGGTGCCCGTGGAGGGTGACCGCGCTATTCCACTGGAACAGCGCCATGTGGGCGCGCCCTTATTATGGAGCCCGGATGCCACAGAGGAGTTGCAGTTGCAGCGCGACTGGGAAGAACTGATGGATATGATCGTGCTGGGCCAGGTTGAGCAGATTACCGCACGTCACGGGGAGTTCCTGCAAATCCGGCCGAAAGCGGCGAACAGTAAAGCGCTGACAGAGGGAATTGGCCGTGACGGGCAGCCGATCATGACGCTGCCACGGGGTTTTTACCTGAAGAAAACCTTTACCGGCCCGCTGCTGGCCCGGCATTTTCTGCTATAAAAAACCCCTGTAAAGATTTTCCCGCTGCAGTAAACCTTAGGTATAATCGTCGTTTAGCTTTCGTTTAACTTTTATTAGAATTTAGGATGCAACATTACCATGTTTGACTGGATTGCCGATCCCAATGCCTGGTTAGCGCTCGGTACGCTAACGATCCTCGAAATTGTCCTCGGGATTGATAATATTATTTTCCTCTCGCTGGTGGTGGCAAAACTGCCTAAGCATCAACAGAATACCGCCCGCCGTATCGGTCTGGCTGGCGCCATGTTGATGCGTCTTGGCCTGCTGGCCTCGATTGCATGGGTTATCCGCCTGACGGACCCGCTGTTTACGCTGATGGATCATGCATTCTCAGCGCGCGATCTGATTCTGCTGTTTGGTGGATTATTCCTGCTGTGGAAGTCGAGCATGGAAATTCATGAAACCATTGAAGGTGGCGGCGGTGAGCACAACACCAATGTGCATTCATTTATCGGCGCTATCGTGCAGATCATGCTGCTGGATATTATCTTCAGCCTTGATTCCGTCATTACTGCCGTGGGCCTCTCCGACCATCTGGTTATTATGATGGCTGCCGTGGTGATCGCGGTACTGGTGATGATGTTTGCCGCGCGTGCTATCGGTGATTTTGTTGACAGACATCCGTCGGTGAAAATGCTGGCGCTGGCGTTCCTGATCCTCGTGGGTTTCACGCTGATGCTGGAAAGCTTCAATATTCACATTCCTAAAGGCTACATCTATTTCGCCATGTTCTTCTCTATGGCGGTGGAATGCCTCAATCTGGCACGCAATAAAAAACGTCCGCTGTAACATCACCTCCTTACCCGGCCTGTCGGGCTGGGTAAGGAAATAGTGGTGATGCAATGTCAATGGTGTGTTGTGCGCACGATCCATTTTCAGACTCATACTATTATCGCTACAGGGAAAATAGTTTATTACTACACTTATGCTGAAGTGTTGAGTAATGAAGAGTAAGGGAGACAACGATGAAGTGGATTTTTAGCGCAGCGGTGCTGGGCATGGCAGTATTAGCGAGTGGTTGCAGCAGTAATTATGTGATGGCAACCAAAGACGGCAAGATGATTATGACCGACGGTAAGCCGCAGATTGATAAAGATACTGGTCTGGTGAAATATACCGACGATTCCGGCCACGAACTGCAAATTAACGGTGATGAAGTCTCGTCCATCGTTGAGCGTTAATTTTTAACGCAACAGTCCCATCATTCATTCGAGTTGCAGAATCAACCGACTTCTGCGACTTGATAAAGGATGAGTTTCAAGCGGCCTTTATAGCACTTCCCGATAAATACCCTCTTCCCCCACCCGCGCTGCACGGTTATAGTCGAAAACCGGGTTTTTGGCGTAACCTGCCAGCCCCAGGCAAAAAGCCCCTGTTGCGGACGCCCTGATGTCCCTGACCTTTGACGAATGAAAAAGGAAGCCGGCCATGCATTATCACCGTATCCCTCACAGCACCCTGGAAGTCAGTTCCCTGGGGCTGGGCACCATGACGTTTGGTGAGCAAAACAGCGAAGCCGACGCCCATGCACAACTGGATTTAGCCCTCAGCCGCGGGATCAACCTGATTGATACCGCCGAAATGTACCCTGTGCCACCCCGCCCGGAAACCCAGGGCCTGACCGAGCAATATATCGGCAGTTGGCTGAAGGCCCGTGGCAACCGCGATAAAGTCATTCTCGCCTCTAAAGTCTCCGGCCCGGTACGCGGTGCCGATGCCTCTATCCGGCCAAATCAGGCGCTGGATCGCAAGAATATTCGTACGGCGCTGGATGCCAGCCTGAAACGTTTGAACACCGACTATCTTGACTTATACCAACTGCACTGGCCGCAGCGTCAGACCAACTATTTTGGCAAGCTGAACTATCAGTACACCGATAACGCCGCCACCGTGACGCTGCTGGAGACGCTGGAAGCGCTGACTGAGCAGGTGCGCGCAGGTAAAATTCGCTATATCGGCGTATCCAATGAGACGCCGTGGGGCGTGATGCGCTATCTGCAACTGGCAGAGAAACATGAACTGCCGCGTATTGTCAGCATTCAGAATCCCTACAGCCTGTTAAACCGTAGCTTTGAACTGGGGCTGGCAGAGATCAGCCAGCACGAAGGGGTTGAACTGCTGGCTTACTCCAGCCTGGCGTTTGGCACCCTGAGTGGCAAATACCTTAACGGCGCGAAACCTGCCGGGGCGCGTAATACGCTGTTCAGTCGCTTTACCCGTTACAGCAGCGAGCAGTCGAATCAGGCAGTAGCCGAGTATGTCGCGCTGGCGAAGCAACACGGGTTAGATCCGTCACAGATGGCGCTGGCCTTCGTGCGTCAGCAGCCATTTGTTGCCAGCACCCTGTTGGGCGCCACCACGCTGGAACAGCTGAAGATCAATATTGACAGCTATGATGTCACGCTGAATGAAGAGGTGATTGAAGGGCTGGAAGCGATTCACCGTCGCTACACCTACCCGGCACCATAAGAACCGCAGGCAGGGCGATCGTTCGCCCTGCCTGGTCTGACTGCCCCGTCAGAGCTGACGGGTAACTTTGCGTTTCTGCGCCAACTGCCAGCCCCACAGCACCGCAATCGCCAGCGCAAACAGCGCACCAAAGCCAACGCCTGTCGCCACTGGCGGCGCACCAAACTTAATCGCCAGCGTGTAAAGCCCAAGCATCAGCAGCATCGCGGTGTTCTCACCCAGATTCTGTACTGCCACCGCATTCCCCGTGCCTACCGAGTCTTTGCCACGCATCTGCAATAACGCGTTAAGCGGTACGACGAAGAAGCCGCCGAGCATCCCGATAATCACCAGCAGCACATACGCATTGATGGCCTGCTGCTGTAATGAGAAGAACAGCACCGCCACGCCAATCAGTACACCTGCAGGCATACAGCGTCCCACGGTTTTTAACGTCACCAGCTTCGCTGCGGCAATGGCGCCGAAGACGATCCCAATCGCCACCATCGCATTCAGCAGCGTCGGCGTTTTATTGTCGCTAATCCCCAGCGCCACCGGCACCCACAGCACCAGCAGGAAACGCAACGTCACGCCCGCGCCCCAGAACATACTGGTACCCACCAGTGAGAAACGGGTTTCGCCATCACGCCACAGGGTACCACAGGCGCGGAAGAAGCTGGCCGACATGCGGGCCGGATGCCATGACTGACCGCCGCGTGCGACCGCCAGTTTTGGGATCAGCACATTCGCCGCCACCGCCAGCGCATAAGCCAGCACGCAGGCCACCAGCGCCGCCGTCAGATTCCAGTCAGCAAGAAACCCACCCGCCACCGATCCCAGCAGGATAGCGGCAATGGTGGAGGACTCCATCAGACCGTTGGCTTTCACCAGCGTGTCACCGCCGGTCAGCTCCCCGAGAATGCCGTATTTCGCCGGAGAATAGGCCGCCGCACCAATCCCCACCAGGCTGTAGCCGAGGAACGGGTCAAAACCAAAACAGATCACCAATGCGCCCAGTAGCTTGAGAGCATTGGCAAACATCATGACCCGCCCTTTGGCAAAGCTGTCGGCCAGTTGCCCGACAAACGGGGCCAGCAGGATGTAGGTGGCCACAAACATCATTTGCAGCACCGGCTGGCTCCACTCCGGGTAGACCAGTGATTTCATCACAGCCAGCGTGGCAAACAGCAGCGCATTGTCACCAAATGCGGAGAAGAACTGCGCCACAATCACCGCCATCATGCCCTTGGACAATAGCGGCTGACCACTCACCTGGGATGTGCTCATGCCTGTTCCTCCGACTTTTCAGCCATTTCACGCAGAGTGACGAAATCCGGTTTACCGCTGCCCAGCAGCGGCAGCTGTGACAACACGCGAATATCACGGGGAACAGCCAGCTCAGGGCTGCCCAGTTCACGCGCCGCACGGGTCAACTGTTCGCGGGTCAGGCTGGCATCGGTGGTAAACAGCACCAGAGCCTCGCCGCGATTACCGTCCGGTTTGATGGTTGCCGCATGCTGTTTCTCCCCTGAGGCTTTCAGCGCAATCAGTTCAACACTTTCCAGCGAGACCATCTCTCCGGCAATTTTCGCAAAGCGCTTCACGCGCCCCTGAATCTGACAGAAACCGCCCTCATCAAAGCTGACGATATCGCCGGTGTCATACCAGCCAGCGTCCATCTGACCTTCGCCGTTATCCGCCTGAGGCGCTTCCAGCACGCCAGGGCGCTCAACGCGCAGATAGCCTTTCATAATGTTCGGGCCACGCAGCTGTAACAGACCGCCCTGCTCGATCCCCGGTACAGAAACCAGGCGCGAATCCATGCCCGGCAGGATGCGACCCACGGTGTGGGATTTCGCGGCCATCGGCACGTTGATCGCCACCACTGGCGCGCACTCCGTTACACCATACCCCTCAAGAATACGGATGCCGTATTTCTCCATCCACAGTTCACGGGTCTGGTTTTGCAGCTTCTCCGCCCCCGCCACCACGTAACGTAAACGGGCAAAGTCATACGGACTGGCAAAACGCGCATAGTTCCCCAGGAAAGTGGAGGTGCCAAACAGCACGGTGCAGTTACGGTCATAAACCAGCTCCGGCACAATGCGATAGTGCAGCGGGCTGGGATAGAGAAACACTTCCGCACCGGTCATCAGCGGGGTAAACAGGCCCACCGTCAGGCCAAAGGCGTGGAACAGGGGCAACGCTGACATAAAACGATCGCGCGGCGTAAAGTCAGCCACGGTGCGGATCTGTTCAACGTTCGCCAGCAGGCTTTTATGCGAATGCACCACCCCTTTCGGGTTGCCTTCAGAGCCGGAGGTAAACAGCACCATCGCGGCGTCTTCCGGCTGCTGCGGCACCTGTGCCCGGGAAGGCATCAGCAGATGGCGCAGGATCCACAGTTTGTCCTGAGTTGTGACGGTATCTTTCAGATCTTCGAGGTAAATCCACTGCACCTGAGGGATGCCTTCCGGCAGATGCCACAGTTTGCCTTTGTCGAGGAACTGACGCGAGGTGAACACTGTTTTCACTTCAGACGCGGTCAGAGCGCTGGTCAGCCCTTTCACGCCTGCGGTGTAGTTCAGCATCGCCGGAATACGCCCGCGCATTGATGCACCGAGGATCGCCGCTGCCGTGACGGTAGCATTTGGCAGTAACAGGCCGATATATTCCCCCGGCTGGCTATAGCGTTCCAGAATACGCCCCACTCCGAGCGACTTTTTCAGCAGCCCGGTGTAGCTGTCAGGTTTAAAATTGACGTCTTCCACGCAGGGTTTAAACAATCCATAGCGGGTGCGTGCGGCCAGGAAGGCCTGGTACAGTGTTTCACGCGGACGTACCGCCATGCGGGCTTCCATCATGATGTGATGCAGATGCTCACCCGCCAGGCGACGACGATCGCGCGCACGCGGTGCTTCGGGCATCGGAATAATCGTCGCAGGCAGTACGGTCAGAGTGATACGTGGAAACAGACGGCGTTTAAACACACCGGCGAGGCGGCCAAACAGGGTGTATTCGGCACCTTCAATGCGCAGCGGCACCACGGTCGCCTGCGATTTTGCCGCGACAAAACCCGCGCCATCGTAGATTTTCATCAGCGAGCCGGTCACGGTAATACGCCCTTCCGGGAAGATCACCACCGGGCGCCCCTGGCCAATCAGCCGCACCAGGTGTTTGATGGACATCGGTTTGGTCGGGTCGAGGGGAACGAAGTCGATCACCGAGCGCAGCGCACGCATATACCACTGTTCGCTGATAGAGGAGTAGACGGCAAATACGGGTTTCACCGGCAGGAAAACCGCCAGCAGGATGCCATCAATGAATGACATATGGTTCGGGGTGATCAAGACCTTCTCTTTATAAAGCCCGGAGAGATCGCCCGTCAGGCGGGCACCAAACAGCACCCGTAGCAGAAAACGCAACACAGAGAACAGCATGCTTTGTCCTTTTTCGCTGTAACAAATTGCGTTAACGATGCAGCAAAGGTGCGGACAACTCAATATCTAATACTTTTTTCCTGTTTCTCCGCTAACGGGGCAAGCACTTCGCCCCGTTAGCCCCGGATTAAATTTTAAACACCGCCATCGCCTGCACCAGCTGCTGGCTCTGATCTTCCAGTGAACGGGTGGCCACGGCAGACTCTTCTACCAGTGCGGCATTCTGCTGCGCCACCTCTTCCATCTGGCTGACGGCAACGTTCACCTGGTCAATCCCCTGGCTCTGTTCACGCGAGGCATTGGCGATCTCTCCCATCAGCACATTGATGCTGGCGATCTGCCCGGCAATGGTATTCATGGTGTCGCTGGCTTTAGCGGTCAGTTGCGATCCGGTATCCACGCGGCTGCGTGAGTCGGCAATCAGTGCGTGGATCTCTTTCGAGGCCTGCGCACTGCGCTGAGCCAGGGTACGCACTTCATTCGCCACCACCGCGAAGCCCCGCCCCTGCTCGCCGGCACGTGCGGCTTCTACTGAGGCATTCAACGCCAGGATATTGGTCTGGAAAGCGATACCATCGATCACTTCAAGAATGCTGGCAATACGATCGGAGCTGCGGGAAATCTCCTTCATATTATTCATCACATCACTCATCAGATGGTTACCGGCACTGGCCGTACCCGAGACATTTTCCGACAGTTCATGACCATGACGGGCATTTTCAGCATTATGTTTTACTGTTGCCGTTAGCTGTTCCATGCTGGCGGCGGTCTCTTCCAGCGAGGATGCAGAAATTTCGGTACGGCGCGACAGATCGTCATTACCGTTCGCCAGCTCGGCACTGCCCGTTTCAATCGCCAGGCTGGCATCACGCACCCGGCTGACCGAGTTCATCAGTGACTGCTGCATCAGCGCCAGTCCGGCATTCAGGCGGCCCAGTTCATTGCTGCCCGCTTCCGGCAGCGGCCGGGTCAGGTCACCGCTGGCAATAAACTCCAGCTGATTCACCGCCTGATTCAGCGGTTTCAGCAACATCACCCGCAGTACCATCCACCCCAGTGCAATCAGCACCAGCGTCAGCACAAAGCAGATAGCGATCAACACCAGCATCCGCGTACGGTCGGCGCTGGCCTGTTCAAGCTGCTGCTGCCCGGTTAACTGGGCATAATCAAAGAACGCTTTGTTGGCCTGGTCGAAGGCGATGCCCAGCGGGCGCAGACGGGTATCAATCATGGCGTAATAGGTGGTGAGGTCACGCTGTTGCAGAGCCTCAATCATCGGCTTCAGCCCTTCACTCATATACGTCTGGTAGGCGCGGTTAATATCCTCTCCGAGCGCTTCGCCCTTGCCGCTGCCTTTGACGGCGGTAAAGAAGCGCGCAAGGTCATCATGGGCTGCCGCCGCATACTTGCCCGCACGTTCAGCCGCGGCGGCCCCTTCCGGTAGTTTACCCAGTTCAATATTCCGCACCGCCAGTGAAGCCACCACGCGGATACGCTGCATGTTGGTGTTACTGCTGGCAAGGTTGCCTAGCTGCACGCCCTGGGTCAGGTTGACCGCATTCAGCGCGTCGTAAGATTTACCAATCGCCACCACGCCCAGCACGCTAACCACCAGCAGGATCAGTGCCATAAGCGCGAGCAGGAGAAGCAACCCGGTACGAATCGAGAGATTTTTGATCATGATATTTTCCGCAGGTGAAGTTTTTTTTAGGCTATAGCGGGTATATCGGCAGGAAGAGAGGATAACTGTAGGGGCGGGCCCGTGCCCGCCCACGCCCCATACTACTGCGTTTTCCAGCCGCCACCGGTTGCTACAATCAGCTGCACGCTGGTCACCCACTGGGTGCTTTGCAGTGTCAGCAGGCTCTGCTGCTGGGTCAGGCTGGTATTCTCGGTGGTGGCCACGTCGAGATAGTCGATCATCCCGGCCTGATACTGATTGTTAGTGACGCGTGCGGACTCCTGTGCTGAGGCCGCCGCACGCTGCTGCGCCTGCATTTCCGACTCAAAGGTGCGCAGTGCCACCAGATAGTTTTCGACCTCTTCAAAGCCGGACAACACGGTCTGCCGATAGCTGGCCACATCCGCATCGTACGCGGCGCGTGCCTGATCCACTTTCGCGGAGGTGGCACCGAAATCAAGCAGCGTACCGCTCAGGCTGGGTCCCAGCGACCAGACGCGATTGGGTAAGGTCAGCAGATGACTGAAGCTGGAGCCGGAATAGCCCGCGCTGGCGCTGAGCGTCAGATCCGGGTAGTAACCGGCAATCGCCACGCCCACGGCGGCATTGGCGGCGGCCACCGTGCGTTCTGCCTGGGCGATATCCGGGCGACGTTGCAGTAAATCTGCCGGCAATGTCACTGGCGCCGCCGGCAGTGTGGCCTGAAGCGGTGCCACTGCGAGGCTGAACTCTGCCGGGGTTTTCCCCATCAGTACCGCAATCGCATGTTCAAGCTGAGCACGTTGCCAGCTGAGATCCAGCGCCGAAGCCCGTGCGCTTTCAAGCTGGGTTTCCGCCTGCGCCAGGGTGCCGCGTGATTCACTGCCTGCCTGGTATTTATTCTGGATAACCGTCAGGTAGCGCTGATAGGCATCCACGCTTTTCTGATACAGCGCGATGCGCTGGTCAAGAATGCGCAGCTGGAAATAGTCCTGTGCCAGTGTTGACTGGGCGCTGAGGGTAATATTCGCCAGTTCGGCCGCGCTGGCCTCTGCGCTGGCCCGGTTCTCCTCCAGCGTGCGACGCAGTTTGCCCCAGAGATCCAGCTCCCAGGATGCGGAAGCCTGCAATGCGTGGCTGTTACTGACCGACTGACCGCTGGTGCTGGTGGTGGCAGATGCCCCGCTGCGCGTCGAACTGCCCGTCCCGGTGACCGCTGGTAGCAGATCGCTGCGCGATTCTGAGGCCAGCGCCAGCGCCTGGCGGTACAGGGCTTCATACTGCGCCACGTTCTGATTCGAAATCTTCACCTGACGCAGCAGGCTATCCAGCGTGCTGTCGTGATACACCGCCCACCAGTCGCCTTTGCTGAGCTGATCCTGTGGCGTGGCCTGCTGCCAGCCTTTGGCCTCTTTATACTGCAACGCGGTCGGGGCTGTCGGGCGCTGGTAATCCGGGCCAACGGCACATCCGCCAATCAGCAATGCCAGTACAAGAGGAGTGAGTTTTTTCATTTTCATCATTATTGAGTTATTCAGCATGACGCAGGCGCAGCCACTGACGTCGTGTGGCACGACTGACGCGGTCAAGATAGAGGTACACCACCGGAGTAGTGAATAAGGTCAGTAACTGGCTCAGGGCCAGGCCACCGGCAATCGCCAGCCCCAGCGGGCTGCGCAGATCGGCATCTCCCCCGCTGCCCAGCGCCAGCGGCAGTGCGCCGAAGAACGCCGCCAGGGTGGTCATCATTATCGGACGGAAGCGCATCAGACAGGCCTGAGTGATCGCCTGTTGTGGTGTCATTCCTTGCTTACGTTCGGCCGCCAGCGCAAAGTCGATCATCATAATGGCGTTCTTTTTCACGATGCCAATCAACAACAGGATGCCGATCAGCGCGATCACCGTCAGCTCCGTGCCGGTTAACAGCATCAGCAGCAGCGCGCCCACCCCGGCGGACGGCAGCGTGGAGAGAATGGTTAACGGATGAATATAACTTTCATACAGCATCCCCAGCACGATATACACCGCAGCCAGCGCCGCGAGGATCAACCACGGCATTGAGGCATTCAGCTCGGCAAAGGCCTGCGCGGTGCCGGCAAAACCGGCCTGAATGGTGTTCGGCAGGCCAATTTTTGCCATCGCCGTTTTCACTGCCGCCTGCGCCGCTTCAAGGGATGCACCGTCCTGGAGGTTAAAGGCAATGGTGCTGGTGGCCGACTGCCCCTGATGGTTAACCGACAAGGGTGCATTGCTGCCGCTGATGCTGGCAAAAGCCGACAGCGGAATGCGATCGCCGCTGTCATTGACCACAAACAGCGTGTTGAGCGTATCCGGGTCGCGCGTCCATTCCGGGCTGAGTGACATCACCACATGATACTGATTCAGCGTTTTGTAAAGCGTGGCAACCTGACGCTGGCTGAAGGCGTTATTCAGCATGTCATCCAGCATCTGCACATCCACGCCCAGCCGGGTGGCGCGGTCACGATCGATAGTGATCATCACTTCCTGCCCGCCGGTCTGCGAGTCAGAGTCAATGCTGGTCAGCAGGGGGATCTGCTCCAGCGCCGCCTTCACTTTCGGTGTCCAGATACGTAGCGTATCCAGATCGTCAGCCTGCAGGCTGTACTGATACGAGGCATTCGCACTGCGCCCGCCGATATGCAGATCCTGCGCCGCCATCAGGAACAGCTCCACGCCAGGCACATTCTGGGTTTTACCGCTGAGGCGGTTGGCCACTTCGCTGGCACTGGCATCACGCTGGTCGAAATCTTTCAGATGGACGAAAAACATGGCGGTATTACGCGAGCCAAATGCCCCGCTGCCCATCGAAGACATCACCCCATCCACCGCCGGATCTTTTTCGATCATCGCTGCATAGGCTTTCACTTTCGGTTCCATCGCCTGGAATGAGACGTTCTGATCGGCACGCATCATGCCCATCAGCAGCCCGGTATCCTGGTTCGGGAAGAATCCCTTCTGCACCACCGAATAGAGAAAGACGTTAAGGATTACGGTCAGCAGCAGGCTGAACATCGTCAGGCGCTGATGGCGCATCACCCATGTCAGCGCAGCGGCATAGGCAGCCAGCAGGCGGTTGAGGCCATTTTCAATCCACTGATAGAGCGGATGTGGGCGTTTCGTCACCGCCGGTTTACGCTTCAGCAGACGCGAACAGAGCATCGGGGTCAGGCTGAGTGAGACCAGCATGGAGATAATCAGTGAGGCGGTGAGCGTCACGGCAAACTCGCGGAACAGGCGCCCGACAATACTGCCCATCAGCAGGATCGGGATAAACACCGCCACCAACGACAGCGTCATCGACAGCACGGTGAAACTCACTTCCTGCGCACCTTTGATCGAGGCGCGCACCGGGCTGAGCCCCTCTTCGATGTAGCGGGTGATATTTTCCAGCACCACGATGGCATCATCCACCACAAAGCCGGTGGCGATAATCAGCGCCATCAACGACAGGTTATCGAGGCTGTAGCCGCACAAATACATCACCGCGCAGGTGCCAATCAGCGATACCGGCAGCGCCAGCGCCGGGATCACCAGCGCACGCACATCGCGCAGGAAAACAAACACCACGCCGATGACCAGCAGCATGGCAATCAGCAAGGTCTCTTCGGTTTCATACAGCGAGGCGCGCACGTTGGGCGAACGGTCGACCACAATGGTCAGTTTCACGTCAGCGGGCAGATCTTTTTCAATCAGCGGCAGTTGGGCTTTAATGCCATCGATGGTCTCCAGCATGTTAGCCCCGGCGGAACGGGTCACACCGATGGTCACCGACGGTGAACCGTTATAGAAACCAGCGCTGTAGTTATCTTCCACGGAATCAGACACCTTAGCGACATCGCTCAGGTGAATGGCAAGCCCGTTGCTGTAGCTGACCACCAAATTACGGTACTGGCTGGCCTGATCGAGCTGGCCGTTGCCGTCCACCATCCATGACTGGCTTTTCCCTTCCAGCCTCCCTTTCGGCAAATTGGTGGTGCTGTTAGCGATGGCTTCACGCACGCTGTCCAGTGACACACCCGCCTGGCTTAACTGCTGAGGTTGCAGGTCAATTCGTACCGCAGGCAGGGCACTCCCGCGCAGGGAAACATCCCCCACGCCCGTCACCTGGGCGATCTTCTGTTTGATTTTACTGTCGGCCAGATCGTACAGCTCAGCGCTGGTGCGCGTGGTGGAGGACAGCGCCATCATCAGTACCGGGGCATCGGACGGGTTGGCTTTCTGGTAGGTAGGCAGCGACGGCATACTGCTCGGCAGCAGGCTGCGCGCTGCGTTGATGGCAGCCTGCACATCGCGCGCCGCACCGTTAATATCGCGATCGAGGGCAAACTGCAGGATGATATTGGTCGAACCTTGAGAACTCTCCGAGGTCATCTCAGTGATACCGGCAATCTGCCCCAGCGCGCGCTCCAGCGGCGTGGCCACTGTGGCGGCCATCGTTTCCGGGCTGGCCCCCGGCAGATCAGCCGATACCATAATGGTCGGGAAATCCACCGTAGGCAGTGGGGCGACCGGCAGCAGGCGATAGCCCAGCGCCCCCAGCAGCACCAGCGCCAGCGTGAGTAACAGCGTGGCAACCGGGCGGAAAATAAACAGACGCGTCATACTCATTCACGCCCCCGTGCGGCGTCTGAGCGGCGCAGATAACGTTTCATGCGCAGTGACAGTCCATCAAACCACAGGTAGATCACCGGGGTGGAGAACAGTGTCAGCACCTGGCTGAAGATCAGCCCGCCAACAATCACCAGGCCCAGCGGCTGACGCAGCTCTGCACCCGAACCGGAAGCCAGCATCAGCGGCAGCGCACCCAGCAATGCCGCCATGGTGGTCATCAGAATCGGACGGAAGCGCAGCAGGCAGGCCTGGTGGATCGCCTCACGGGGGCTGAGGTGCTGCTTGTGCTCGGCCTCCAGCGCAAAGTCGATCATCATAATGGCGTTCTTTTTCACAATGCCGATCAGCAGGATCACCCCGATCAGTGCGATCAGGCTGAATTCGGTATCCGCCAGCATCAGCGTCAGCAGCGCCCCTACCGCCGCCGACGGCAGCGTGGAGAGAATGGTCACCGGGTGAATAAAGCTCTCGTAAAGAATACCCAGTACCACATACATGGTCAGCAGCGCTGCGAGGATCAGCCACAGCGTATTGCCGGTTGCACTCTGGAATGCCGCCGCTTCGCCCTGATAACGCAGGGTAATCGACTGCGGCACCGCCAGTGAAGTGCTCTCCTCACTGATGGCCTGCTGCGCCTGTTCCAGCGAATAGCCATCATTGAGATTGAAGGAGACAGTCACCGCCGGGAATTGATTCAGCCGCATATGTACCAGCGATCCGGTACGCAGGTGTATGCTGGCGACCGAGGTCAGTTTCACCATGCCACTGGTGGTGGTGCTCGTTGTGCTGTCCGTTGAACTGCTGCTGGTCGTGCTGGTGCTGGTTGTACTGGTTGATGATGACGCACTGCTGCTGGTTGAGGGTTGCAGATAGATATCATCAAACGAGGCCGGAGACTGCTGGAATGCAGGCGCCACTTCCAGCACCACGCGATACTGATTCGACTGGGTGAAAATGGTGGAGATCAGGCGCTGACCAAAGGCGTTATACAGCGCGGTGTCTACGTCTGAGGCAGTAATGCCGTAACGGGCGGCGGCATCGCGGTTCAGCTCAACGTATGCCACCTGCCCCTGATCCTGCAGGTTACTGACCACCGAGCTGAATTCCGGGCGCTGCTGCAATGCGCTGACCAGCTTCGGGGACCACGCCACCAGGTTCTGGCTATCCGCATCATCAAGCGTCAGTTGGTAGCGATCCGGGGTAACCTGATCGTTCACCGTCAGATCCTGCGCGGATTGCAGATACAGTGAGATGCCCGGCACCCCCGCCGTCGCCTGTTGCAGCTCGGCAATTACGCTGTCGGCGCGTTCATCGCGCTCGTCAAACGACTTGAGGTTAATCTGCAAACGGCCGCTGTTCAGGCTGGTATTACTGCCGTCGATCCCCACCGTCGAAGAGAGGCTTTCGACCGCCGGGTTTTTCAGGATAATTTCCGCCAGCTGCTGCTGACGCCGTGACATCTCTTTAAATGACACATCCTGAGAGGCGACGGTGACGCCCTGGATCAACCCGGTGTCCTGCGCCGGGAAGAACCCCTTCGGCACCACCAGATAGAGCAACGCCGTCAGGGCCAGGGTGGCTAACGCGACACACAGCGTTAGCCGTTGATGGTTGAGGACGACGGTCAGCAAGCGATCATATCCGGCCACCAGCTTGTCAAAGAACTCGCCGCCTTTGCGGTAGAAGCGCGTCTGGCGGTGTGCAGGAATATGGCGCAACAAATAGGCACACAGCATCGGCGTCAGGGTGAGCGACACCAGCATGGAAACCAGTATTGACACTGCCAGCGTGATGGCAAATTCGCGGAACAATCGCCCCACCACATCCCCCATAAACAGCAGCGGGATCAGTACCGCAATCAGCGAGAACGTCAGGGAAATAATGGTAAAGCCAATCTGCTGCGAGCCTTTCAGTGCGGCTTCCATCGGGCTTTCGCCCTTTTCCAGACGGCGGGAGATGTTCTCCACCACCACAATGGCATCATCAATCACGAAACCGGTGGCTACCGTCAGCGCCATCAGCGACAGGTTATTGAGGCTGAATCCGGCGAGATACATCACGCCAAAGGTGCCCACCAGCGACAGCGGCACGGCAACGCTTGGGATCAGCGTCGCCGCAACGTTGCGCAGGAACAGGAAGGTCACCATCACCACCAGCGCAATCGACAGCATCAGCTCAAACTGCACATCGCTAATCGATGCGCGAATGGTCTGGGTACGATCCGACAGCACGGTGACTTTGACGCCGTCCGGCAGCGCGGCCTGGAGTGTCGGCAGCTGCGCTTTAATGCTGTCCACTACCGAAATCACGTTAGCGCCCGGCTGGCGCTGCACGCTGATGACAATCGCCGGTGCGTTATTGGCCCACGCCGACTGATAAGTATTCTCAGCCGCTTCTTCAATGTGCGCCAGGTCGCGCAGACGCAGCGCCGAGCCATTTTTCCAGGTCAGGATCAGGTTGCCGTATTCAGCGGCAGTGCGCAGCTGATCGTTGGCATCGATGGTGACCGAATGGTACTGACCATCAAAGCCCCCTTTCGACCCATTGACGTTGCTGTTGCTGACCAGCGTATTGACGTCCTCCAGCGTCAGGCCATGTGCGGCCAGCGCTTTCGGGTCCATCTGCACGCGGATGGCAGGCTGATGCCCCCCGGCCAGCGTCACCATGCCCACCCCGGAAATCTGTGACAGTTTTAGCGCAATACGGGTGTTCACCAAATCCTGCACTTTGGTCAGCGGCAGCGTGTCTGAACTGGCGGCTAAGGTGATCACCGCGCTGTCCGCCGGGTTGACCTTTTTATAGGTCGGCGGATTGGGTAAGTCGGTTGGCAGCAGACTGTCGGCGGCATTGATCGCCGCCTGCACTTCCTGTTCGGCCACATCCAGTGACAGATCGAGAGAGAACTTCAGGCTGATCACCGACGAACCGCTGGAACTGCTGGAGGCCATCTGGCTGAGGCCTGACATCTGCCCAAGCTGGCGCTCCAGCGGTGCCGTCACGGATGAGGCCATCACATCCGGGCTGGCACCGGGATAGAGTGTGGTGACCTGAATGGTCGGATAATCCACCTGCGGCAACGCCGATGTGGAGAGCATACGGTAGGCAAAAATACCGGAAATCAGCACGCCCACCATCAGCAGGATGGTGGCTACCGGGCGTTCGATAAAGATGCGCGATGGGTTCATTGCGCTTTCTTGCCCCCGATAGCGGCGGCCGTCTCTTCGGCGGTGACCACCGAGACTTTACTGCCGTCAGTCAGACGGTCGATGCCTTCCGTCACCACCTGCTGACCGGCGCTGACGCCTTCAAGGATCGCCTGCTGGTCGCTGCCAAACACCGGCCCGGTTTTCACCGCTTTGCGGGTCACCGTGTTGTCTTTATTGACCACGTACACAAAGCTGCCATCGCTGCTCAGTTGCAGCGCTTGCCCGGGGATCACCGTCGCCTGTTTCAGAGTGCTGGTTTGCAGGCGCAGGTTAACAAACTGATTGGGATAGAGCGACTCGTCGAGGTTGGCAAACTGCGCTTTCAGCGTAACGGTGCCTGTGCTGGTATCAATCTGGTTACTGATGAACTGCACTTCCCCCTGCGCCAGCTCGCTGCTACCCTGCTGGTCGAACGCGGTGGCAGGCAGGCTTTGATCGTTGTGCAGTGCTTTCAGCAACGTGGGAATATTGCTCTGCGGCACGCTGAAGGTGACGGCGGCGGGTTGCGTCTGTGTGATGGTCACCAGCCCGGTCGTTGAGCTGCTCTGCACCATATTACCGGCATCCACCAGACGCAGGCCAACGCGCCCGCTGATCGGGGCGGTGATACGCGCATATTCAATATTGAGTCTGGCGGCGTCAATCTGTGCCTGGTCGGCTTTGACCGCCCCGCTGTACTGCCCGACCGTGGCGATCTGGGTATCGAGGTCCTGACGCGCCAGCGAGTCCTGAGCATACAGTTTTTGATAACGGGCCAGCGTCAGTTGCGCGCTTTTCAGCAGTGCCTGATTTTGGTTCAGATCGCCCTGATACTGCGCCAGCGTTGCCTGGTAGCTGCGCGGGTCGATCTGCGCCAGCACCTGGCCGGCGGCCACTTTCTGCCCCTCTTTGAACCAGACGTGCGTCAGCTGTCCGTCGACACGGCTGGTCACGGTCACCGTCGCATTGGGGATCACCGTACCCAGCGCCGTCAGATAGACCGGCACATCAGCCAGCACCACGGGGCCAGTGTGCACTGGCGTCGTCATGCCCGCCATCGTCTGTCCTGGCCCACCCGGGCCCCCCGGGCCACGCATACCGCCAGGGCCACCGGCTCCGTTCTGACCGTGCGGCCAGAAACGCCAGGCCAGAGCAGCGGCGAGCAATAGCAAAATAACGCAGAGGATGATTTTACGCCGGGCGTGCGACTTCTTCGGGGAGGTAACGGTCATGAGGCTCTGTTCAATAAGATGCAGCAAGAGGATAAACACGCCGGTAATCACCGCCGCGACAGAAATTTAATGTGGGCCAGGCATGCCTGGCCCCTACGCTAACACCGCAACATGCGTAGGTACGCCTACGTTAACACTGCATCATACGTAGGGGTCAGGCACGCCTGACCCCTGCGCTAACACTGTGCAACATGCGTAGGTACGCCTACGTTAACACTGCATCATGCGTAGGGGTCAGGCACGCCTGGCCACTGCGCTAACACTGTGCAACATGCGTAGGTACGCCTACGTGAACACTGCATCATACGTAGGGGTCAGGCACGCCTGGCCCCTGCGCTAACACTGTGCAACATGCGTAGGTACGCCTACGTGAACACTGCATCATGCGTAGGGGTCAGGCACGCCTGACCCACAAAACCATCAACCGTTGTTGATAGTAATTCCTATTATCATCTATTTAACTGCTGAAATTCTATCCTCACCGCGTAAGAATTTCGTAATAAGTAAAAGATTTCATCTCATTTCTTCACGATTTCCATCCCCCTCCCAGTGCTTTATACAGTGTAATCTGCTGGTTTAGCTGCCCGAGACGGGTGGTAATCAATGATTGCTGCACCGCATACAGCGAGCGTTGTGCCACCAGTACATTCAGATAATTGTCCACGCCTTCCCGGTAGCGCACGTTGGCAAAATCGAAGTTACGCTGGTTCGCGATTTCATCTAACTGACGTGCTTTCAACTCATCCTGGTAGGTTTCCTGCCCGGCCAGGGCATCCCCCACCTCTTTAAATGCCGTCTGAATCGTCTTCTCATAATCCGCAATTTGAATGCGTTTTTGCAGTTTGGCGATATCCAGATTGGCCGAGTTCACCCCGCCATCGAAGATGGGCAAATTGATACTGGGCCCAAATGACCAGGCGGCCGTGCCACCCGACAGCAGATGGCTAAAGGCCGCAGAGGTGGAACCTCCCGCCGCCGTCAGTGAAATGCTGGGGAAGAACGCAGCACGTGCCGCACCGATGTTGGCATTCGCCGCCTTTAACGTGTGTTCAGCGGCGATAATATCCGGGCGATGCGTCAGCAGGTCGGAAGGCAACCCGGCCGGCGTGGCCGGGAAGTTCCATGCTTTCTGCAAACGGGCGCCGGCCAGCAGACTGGCGGGCAGATCGCTGCCCACCAGTAGCCTCAGTGCATTAACATCCTGGCGTACCTGGCGGCTGTAGGTCGCAATATCCGCCTGCGCCGCACGTACCGCCGTTTCGGCCTGTACCAGATCCTGTTCGCTGGCCACGCCGCCGTCATAGCTGCGTTTCGTCAGATCCCAGGAGTCCTGCTGGCTTTTTGCCGTATCCTGCGCCAGTTTCAGCAGATCGTTATCGGAACACAGCGAAAGATAGCCAGAAGCCACTTCAGCAATCAGGGTGATCTGCGTTGCCCTTTGCGTGGCCGCGCTGGCCAGCCACGCTTCCAGTGCCTGATCGCGCAGGCTTTGCAAACGACCAAAGAAGTCCAGTTCCCAGGCGGTGACACCCAGGCTGGTATTCAGTTGGTGATACGTCACCGGTCCGCTGCTCTGCGTGCTATAGAGATTCCCCGGGAGATGCGTGGCGCTATCGCTGGCATTGAAATCAAGCGATGGCATCAGGGCGGCGCGATCAACTTGCACCTGCGAACGCGCCACCTCCACATTCAGCGCCGCCACCCGCAGGTCACGGTTGTTGGACAGCGCACTGGCGATCAGCCTGTGCATAACCGGGTCGGTAAAGAAGTTCTGCCAGCGGATGTCCGCGCCATCACCACGCACCGCCCCCCCCTGACTCTCGTAATGCGCTGCAACGGGTAAAGCCGGGCGATGATAGTCTGGGGCCATAGTACACCCCGTGAGGATCATCGTCAGAGGCAAGATCCCCTGGGAGAAAGACTTACGCATCATGTTCTTCAACCTCAGTTTTCGGTTTTTTCTTCGCGGTAAAACGCTGGGCAACCACAACGTAAAACATCGGCACGAAGAAGATGGCCAGGAAGGTCGCAGTGATCATCCCGCCGACGACGGCAGTCCCTATCGAGTGCTGGCTTCCCGCACCGGCACCGTGAGACATCGTCAACGGCAGCACGCCGAGCACAAAGGCCATTGAGGTCATAATGATTGGCCGGATACGCAGTTTCGCCGCTTCAATTGCGGCTTCCACCAGTCCTTTTCCCTGATTTTCATGCAGATCTTTGGCAAACTCGACAATCAGAATGGCATTTTTGGCAGCCAGTCCGACAGTCGTCAGCAGCCCCACCTGGAAGAAGACGTCATTTTCCAGGCCACGCATCAACACCGCAAGAATGGTGCCTAACACGCCCATCGGTACCACCATCAGCACCGAGAATGGGATCGACCAGCTCTCATACAGTGCGGCAAGGCAGAGGAAGACCATCAGAATGGAAATGGTATACAGCGCCGGAGTCTGTGAACCGGACATCTGTTCCTCGTAGGACAACCCATGCCAGCCAACACGGAACCCTTTGGGCAGTTTGGCGGCAATCTCGTTGACAGCTTTTACCGCATCACCCGAGCTATACCCAGGCGCAGGCGAGCCCATAATCTCCACCGATGAGGCACCGTTAAAGCGCTCATAGCGCGGTGAACCGTATTCCCATTTGCCACTCCCGAAGGCGGAATAAGGGACCATGTCGCCACTGGCATTACGGAAGTACCATTTGTCGAGGTCTTCCGGTGTCACACGCGACCCCGCGTTACCCTGCACGTAGACCTTCTTAACGCGGGCGTTATAGATAAACTGGTTCACGTAGCTCGAACCCCAGGCCGTGGAGAGCGTATCGTTAACATCTTCCAGGCTGAGGCCCAGCGCCCGCGCACGTTCATCATCAATAATCAGATGATATTGCGGCTCATCTTCCATCCCGTTCGGACGGGTAGCGAACAGGCGCTTATCTTTCGCTGCCATCGACAGGAATTGATTACGCGCGGCCATCAGTGCGGCATGCCCCTGGTTATTGACGTCCTGCAGGAAGAAGTCGAAGCCGGTCGCATTCCCCAGCTCCATAACGGCTGGCGGTACCAGAGCAAACACCTTGGCATCTTTGAGTGTGGCGAAGTGCGCCATCGTGCGGGCGGCCAGTTTCTGCACCGACTGCTCGCTGTTACGCTGGTCCCAGGGTTTCAACAGCACGAAGGACATGCCGACATTTTCCCCACGCCCGGCAAAACTGAAGCCATTCGGCGAGAAGACCGATTTAACCTCAGGTTCGTTCTTCAGCAACCAGCCACCAATGTCATTCAGCACCTCCTGGGTGCGTCCACTGGAGGCATTGGCGGGCAGCGTCACCTGCACCATCATCACCCCCTGGTCCTCATCCGGCAGGAATGAGGTGGGTACGCGGGTAAACAGATAACCTGTTGCGGCGATAATGGCCACGTAGATCACCAGGAACAGCTTTCGTTTGGAAATAACGCGACTCACGCCGCGGGTGTAATAAAGCGTCCCGGTGTCGAATTTACGGTTAAACCAGCCCGCCATCCCGGTGGTTTTATGCTCGGCAGAGGTCGCTTTCAGCAGCGTGGCGCAGAGTGCAGGGGTGAAAATCATCGCCATCAGCACCGAGAGCGCCATCGCAGAGACAATAGTGATTGAGAACTGGCGATAGATAACCCCGGTGGAACCACTGAAGAAGGCCATCGGCAGCAGCACCGCTGACAGCACCAGCGCAATCCCCAGTAGTGCTCCTTGAATCTGCTGCATGGACTTAATCGTGGCGGCTTTCGGATCCAGCCCTTCGTCGTGCATCACACGTTCGACGTTTTCCACCACCACGATAGCGTCATCCACCAACAGCCCGATGGCCAGCACCATTCCAAACATCGTGAGAATATTGATGGTGTAACCGCAGGCCGCAAGAATACCGAATGTGCCCAGCAGCACCACCGGAACCACCATCGTGGTAATCAGCGTGGCACGCAGGTTTTGCAGGAACAAAAGCATGACCATGAAGACCAGCACAATCGCTTCGATCAGCGTTTTCACCACTTCCTCAATCGAGGCACTGACAACGGGTGCTGTATCGTACGGGAAATTGACTTTCACCCCTTCCGGCAGGAAAGGTTTAATGCCGTCAACGGTATGTCGCACGCTGTTGATCGCATCCAGCACGTTACCGCCACTGGCAAGGCGCAGTGCAATACCGACCGACGGTTCACCGTTAAAGGTGGAGGAAATGCTGTAATCCTGTGGGCCAAGATCGATACCGCCCACGTCACGCAGGCGCACCTGTGAACCATCAGCATTGACCTTTAACAGAATATTTTTGAACTGCTCCACTGACTGCAGACGGGTTTTCCCGACGATAGTCGCACTGAATCTTGCGCCCGACACCGTCGGTAATCCGGCGAGTTTACCGCTGGAAACCTGCACGTTCTGCTGGCTGATCGCCGTAGTGATATCGCTGGGAACCAGCTGGTATTTATACAGTTTTGCCGGGTCGAGCCAGATACGCATTCCGTACTCGGCCCCCATCACCATAAAATCCCCCACGCCGTTGCTGCGCGCAATCGGGTCCTGTAATTTCGACACCATCAGGTCAGCGAGATCGCCATTACTCAGCTTGGGATTACTCGACGTCAGCCCGACCACCAGCATAAAGTTGGCCTGGTACTTACGGATGTTGATCCCCTGATTCACCACTTCGGTCGGTAATTGTGATTCAGCCAGCGACACTTTGTTCTGCACCTGCACCTGGGCAATATCCGGGTCTGTGCCCTGATTAAAGGTGACGATGATTGACGCACTGCCGTCACTGTTACTTTGTGATTCGATATAACGCAGGTTATCCAGCCCGTTCAACTGCTGTTCAATGACCTGCACCACGGTATTTTGCGTCGTTTCTGCGCTCGCACCCGGATAGGCTACCTGCACCGAAATCGCCGGGGGGGCAATATTCGGGTACTGGTTGATGGGCAGACTCAAAATCGACAGTCCCCCCACCAACATCACCACAATAGCGATCACCCAGGCAAAGATGGGACGTTCAATAAAAAATTTAGACATCAGGGTTTCCTTGCTACTGCGCCGATGCGTCGGTGGTAGTCAGATTGACTTTCGAGGCGTTCGATGACCCACTCGTGCTGGCAGTGGTGGTCACTCGCGTTCCGGCCTGCACAGTTTGCAGCCCATTCACGACCACCCGGTCGCCCGATTTCAGTCCGGAATTCACCAACCATTTGTGACCGATCATCTGACCGGTGGTGATCGACTGCTCCTTGATGCGGTTGTCCGCGTCCACCAGGTAGACATAAGGCCGACCTTTGGTGTCATGCATGATCGATTCCTGCGGCACCAGAATGCCCTGTTCGGCGATCCCCTGCGGGAAACTGGCGTGGACAAACATGCCCGGCAGCAGTTCACGTTTCGGATTGGGGAAGATGGCACGCAACGTAACGCTGCCGGTGCTTTCATCCACCGTCACTTCCGAGAACTCCAGCCGCCCCTCTTGCGGATAGAGAGAACCATCTTCCAGCGTCAGTTTTACCGCCGCAGCATGATCTCCCACTTTTTTTAACAGCCCTTCGGCCAGTGCGCGACGCTGCGCGATGAGATCCAGTGACGAGGTACTGACATCGACATAAATGGGGTCGAGCTGCTGGATAAGACTCATATAACTGCTTTGCCCGTTGGTCACCAGCGCCCCTTCGGTCGACAGTGAACGCCCGATATGACCGGAGATGGGCGCCCGTACCTGGGTGTAATTGAGGTTAACGCGCGCCGTTTCGACATCGGCTTTCGCTTCACGCGCAGTGGCTACCGCGTCGTCGTAGGTCTGTTGACTGATGGCATGAGCAGCGGCCAGCGGTTTGTAGCGCGCTGCCACTTTGTCCGCGTTGATCAAGGTCGCCAGTGCTTTGTCGTAGGAGGCTTGATAACTGGCGGGGTCTATCTGATAAAGCGATTGTCCCGCTTTCACTTCGCTCCCCTCCGTGAACAGGCGTTTAAGGACAATACCGCTGACCTGGGGGCGCACTTCTGCCGTACGGATGGCCGTGGTTCGGCCCGGTAACTGTTTAAACAACGTGACCGGCTCACTGTGTAAGGTGCTGATACCGACCTGAACGGACGTGTCTTGAGGCGGGGTCGTGGTCTGGTCGCAGGCGGCCAGCAAAAAAAGCAAACTCGCGGGAAGAATCCTTAAGCGCATGGTGAAGTCTCAATTAGATAGCTTTAAAATTAATAACGAGAGTGATTACTCTCATAAAAGAAGGGCATTATAGAGGGTGCAAAAATCTGGCTGTGTTAAGTTTCCGCTAAGTTCTTTATCGAAACGCGACGAGTAAGCTTCTCGTGCCGCATCGGTTGGCGGATGCTGATAGCTGTTGCCTCCTGCAATTAATGCCCTGGTTAACCCAGTGGCTCAACGCCCCTCCTTCTGAGTTCACGCCGGGCCAGATCCTTCAGCCAGCAGGCGAGCGTCACATTGTCATTGTCGGTGATCATTCTCAACTGATCGTGCAGCTGAGGGTGGATGCGTAGCTGAAAGGCGGCTGAACGGCCGCCAGTTTTTGGCGTCCTGTCTTTAAGTTTCGGCATATTATCGGTTCCTGAAGGTCAAAAACGCCCCCCGCAGCGCTACCAACACCTCAGGGGGCTGACACGACACAATGGAATGCGTTACTGCACCGTGGTGTCCCACCTTAGCCCTTTGGCCTGTGCTTATTTTGTCGATTCGTGTACGCACCACAGAAAAGTTGTCAGTAAAAGAAACTAACAGGATAAAATGGTGAAATAGAGATTGAAGGGGTAAAAAAAAACCCACGCAAAGGCGTGGGCTGGCGGTGTGACTCTGAGGGATCAGCCCGGATGGTAAATCGCATCCGGGGCGATATTCATATGCTTCAGTACCGGGCCAATAATGTTGCCGAATACCGGGGCGGCGACCGATCCACCGAAGTGATCGCCTGCCGTCGGATGGTTGATCATAATCACCAACGCCACCTGCGGGTTACTGGCGGGAGCCACTCCGGCGGTGTAGTTGATATAGCCGCCATCATATTTGCCGCTGTCGCCCATCTTTTCTGCCGTACCGGTTTTTATGGCCAGACGATAACCCGGCACAGCAGCACGCACCCCGCTGCCGCCCGGTAAGGCATCACTTTCCATCATATGCACGACGGCACGTACCGTGTCTTCATCCGCCACGCGGCGGCCCGCCACAGGCGGGCTGACCTTCGTGATGGACAGTGGCCGATAAACACCAAAAGACCCCAGAGTGGCGTATTCTCGCGCAATCTGCAGTGGTGTCACGCGCAGGCCGTAGCCAAAGGAGAAGGTCGCACGCTCGATATCGGCCCAGCGCTCACGGTGCAGCGGGAAGTAGCCCACGCTTTCCCCGGTCAAACCTAATCCGGTGGGCTTACCGAGACCAAACGCATGGTAGGTATTTACCAACACCTCTGCCGGCATCGCGAGGGCAATGTGCGACACGCCAATATCACTGGATTTTTGCAGAATACCGGTCATGGTCAGACGCGGCCAGTGGCCAACGTCGCGGATCAAGTGGCCATTGACGCGATAAGGCGTGGTATCCAGTACCGAATCCGGGCGCACCAGTTTACGTGCCAGCCCTTCCATCACCACCAGCGGTTTCACCGTTGATCCGGGTTCAAAACTGTCATTGATGGCCGTGTTGCGCATCTGCGCAGGGGAGACATCGACAAAGTTGTTGGGATTAAAGGACGGATAGGACGCCATTCCGAGGATCTCCCCGGTATCGATTTTCACCAACACCGCCGCACCCGAGTCCGCCTTATTCAGGAGTACCCCATCGCGCAGTTTGCTGTAGAGGGTGTACTGATCAAATTTATCAATGCTGAGCTGCACGGTGGGGGGCTGCTGTGGCGGCTCATAGTTAATCATCGCAACGATATTGCCACTGGCATCCTGACGGTATTTTTCCACGCCGGGTGTGCCCTGTAATAGCTTATCAAAGCCCTTTTCCAGCCCGGTCAGCCCGGCATTATCCGCCCCGACAATACCGAGCAGGGGTGCCGTTGCCTCACTCATCGGGTAGTAACGACTGTCGTCGTAAACCGTGGTGATCCCGGCCAGATGCAACTTGACGATATCTTTGGCAATCCCTAATTCAATTTTACGCCCGAGGTAAAGAAAGCGGCGTTTCGGATTGGCATTAATCTGCGCGGCAAGTTGCTCAGGGCGTTGCTCCAGCGCATTGGCAAGATATTCCCACTTGGGACTGGTAAAATCAGGGTGCCCTTCCAGCACACGTTGCGGGTCGGCAATCACATCGCGTGACGGCACGCTTAACGCCAGCGCTTCGCCGTTACGATCCAGCAGCGTTCCCCGGTTAGTCGGCAGGGTGACGGTACGTAATGAGCGTTCATCGGCCTGTTTTTCCAGCATCGGATGGTTGATCAGCTGTAAATCGGCCACGCTCGCCAGCAGAAAGACCAGGCAAGCCAGAACCCCCAGACAGACCACCCGGAATCGCACAGGGTTGAACGTGGGTGCAGGCTGAGATTTCGCCGAGTTTCGTTTAAACGGGGGCATGTAGGTTCCGGTGCAGGCTGGGAGATAACTTGCTGGCAGTTATACAAAAAATGCTGTGGAGATGACAGGGAAACTGTGTTTCAGATCGTGAGTGACACAGCCGGAGAACAGCCTGAAGCGCATTCAAAAAAGAAGAAATAAATCAGATGGTTAACATAAAAAACCCAAATAAATGGCAAAAAAAACCTGCGCATCTGCGCAGGTTGGTGAAACAAAGCGTTAAAAACTTTTTGATGTTCACCCATCAATACCTCTGGGACTTGAACTGTAGCAACCCTGCGCGTTAAGCCGCTACTCAGGAATCGCAACAGTTACCCGCAAAATGTAACCAGCTATGTGATTTATAGGGTTTTATGCAATCTCTCTCGTAAATCGGCACACCTTGCTAATAGTGAAATGCTCAGGCAGTGACATCCGCTTTTCTGATCTCCACCAGGCAGCTCATAGCATTCGGCCCCTGGGTCAGGGACGAGGTGCCAATATCCAACGTCAGCACGTTCGGATTCCCGGCTTGGTCGTAAGGTTTCCAGGCTTTACCGAAGCCCGGATTAAACCATGCCCCGGTGGCAATCAGTACCACCTGCGGGCTCACGCCGTCGCTGATGCGCACACCCGCCTGCATGATGCCACGATCGTTACTGACCTCAATCACATCGCCATCGCTAATACCCCGCGCTGCGGCATCCTGTGGATGCATCAGCAAGGTTTCACGTCCGGCCGTTTTATTCGCCTGTACCGATGGCGTGGCGTCCATCTGGCTGTGCAGACGATCATGCGGCTGAATGGAGATCATATGCAGCGGGAAACGCTGGCCAATCGGCGCACCCAGCCACTCCTGCGGCGGCTGCCACTCCGGGTGTGGGCCAAAGTCTGGCAGCTGATACCCGGCAATGGTTTCTGAGAACAGCTCGATCTTACCGCTGGCGGTTTTAATCGGGTGAGCAACCGGATCGCGGCGGAAATCGTCCATAAATACCCAGTCCTTCTCAGAAGGCGGGATCTCCACATGCCCCTGCTGCCAGAAGGTGTCGAACTCCGGGAAATCAATGCCTTTGCCATGATGCGCCACCGCGCACTGCTGGTAGAGATGCTCTATCCACTGGCGCTCGTTACGGTTTTCCGTAAAGGTATTGCGATAGCCCAGACGCTCGGCGATATCGGCAAAGATATCAAAGTCGTTGCGTGCCTGATGCTGCGGGTTAATCGCCTGGTGCATTGCCAGCACAAAGCGGTCTTTTGACGATCCACCAATATCATTGCGCTCCAGCGAGGTTGTCACCGGCAGGACGATATCGGCCATCTGTGCTGCGGGCGTCCAGACAATATCCTGCACAATCACTGTGTCCGGGCGCTGCCAGCCTTCCACCAGACGATTAAGCTGCTGATGATGATGGAACGGATTTCCGCCTGCCCAGTGAACCAGATGAATATCAGGATAGGTGTGCGTTTCCCCCTGGAAGGTATATTCCGTGCCGGGGTTCAGTAACATATCGCTGATACGCGCCACCGGGATCGCCAGATCGGCAATCGGATTGAATCCGGCAGACATCAGCGGCGATGGCCCTTCCGTTCGCGGGTTGCCTACGCTGTTCATCGAACCGTGGCCAAACGAGAATCCGGCGCCGGGCAGCCCCGGCTGACCCAGCATGGACGAGAGCGCAATCATCATCCAGTAAGGCTGTTCGCCACGATGCGCGCGCTGCACGGAATAAGAGCAGGTAATAAAGCTGCGTTTACCGCACAGCTGTTTTGCCAGCAGAGCAATACGCGCCGCCGGAATGCCGGTGATCTCGCTGGCCCACTGCGGTGTTTTCGCCTGGCCGTCACCCTCACCCAGCAGGTAAGCACGCAGCTGCGGGTACCCCACGCAGTGGGATTGCAGGAAGGCGTTATCGACGGCACCCAGGCGTTCAATTTCATAGCCCAGGGCCAGCATCAGGGCCACGTCCGTATTCGGGCGGATAGGGATCCACTCGGCGTTAACAAACGCCGGGCAGTCATCGCGCATTGGGCTGATATTCACCACCGGGGTGCCTTTCGCCGCCAGTTGAAGCAATGCTGGCTTCAGGCTGTGCTCCCCTGCGCCCCCCGAAGCCACCTGGCTGTTTTTCAGCGCCAGCCCGCCAAAAGCGATAAAAATCTCACAGTGTGAAACCACGCTCGGCCAGTCGGTCACGCGCCCGGTGAGCGGCATGTAGGTGCCAATCACATACGGCAGGAAGAACTGTGCCGCGCCCCAGCTGTAGTTGCCCTGCTGGTCGATGCCGCCACCGCCCAGATTATAGAAACGTCGGACCAGAGTACGCGCATGGTTAACGCGTCCGGCAGAAGACCAGCCGTAAGAACCGTTGAAGATGGCGCTGGCACCGTAACGATCGCGCACGCGGCGATTCTCTTCAGCCACTAGGTCCAGCGCGGTGTCCCAGTCCACTTCAACAAAATCTTCACGTCCGCGCAGGGTGCGGTCACTCTTTTCACGGGATGCCAGCCACGACCGACGTACCATCGGTTTACGGATACGTTTATCGGAGTAGACCAGTTCGGGGATGCTGTTGAGCATCGGTGACGGATCCTGATCGGCGAAAAAAGGCTCACAGCGGAGCAGTTTCCCGTCTTCAACTACGGCGCTAAAGGCACCCCAGTGGGCAAGATGTGGCACTTTTTTAATCGTCATGACAGGATCGACTCAGCAGGTATTTTTCTGGAAACTCAGAATATCATTTTTCATCCTGCAGCGGCACAGGCCGTTTATCGATCGGCTTTGCGATGGCTGCGACATTCTGCGGGGCGATGCAGGCTTGCAGTCACTGGCGCTTTCCGCAACACTAATGGCAATGTAAACGCTTACCCAGGAAGACATTTAACGAATGGCTACGATAAAGGATGTTGCCAGGCTCGCGGGCGTTTCGGTGGCGACCGTGTCGCGTGTGATTAATCACTCCCCTAAAGCCAGTGAAAGTTCGCGCCTGGCCGTAACCAGCGCGATGGAGTCCTTACAGTACCACCCGAACGCCAATGCACGGGCGCTGGCTCAACAGTCGACGGAAACCATCGGTCTGGTGGTCGGGGATGTTTCCGACCCGTTTTTCGGTGCCATGGTCAAAGCTGTCGATTCTGTCGCCTGGGAAACCGGTAATTTTTTGCTGATTGGTAACGGTTACCATAATGAGCAGAAAGAACGTCAGGCGATTGAGCAACTGATGCGTCACCGCTGCGCGGCGCTGGTGGTCCATGCCAAGCAGGTTCCTGATGCCGAGCTGGTGCCGTTGATGAAGCAGATCCCAGGGATGGTGCTGTTGAACCGCGTGTTACCGGGTTTTGAAACCCGCTGTATTGCACTGGATGACCGTTACGGCTCCTGGCTGGCAACGCGCTATCTGATCCAGCAGGGACACACTAACATTGCCTATATTTGCTCAACGCATTCCATTTCTGACGCTACCGACCGCCTGCAAGGCTATTACGATGCGTTGAAAGAGCACAACTTACCCTGTAATGACCGGCTGGTGGCCTTCGGCGAACCGGATGAAGTGGGCGGTGAACAGGCGATGACAGAACTGCTCGGCCAGGGAAAAACCTTCAGTGCCGTAGCCTGTTATAACGATTCGATGGCGGCGGGTGCGCTGGCCGTGCTGAGCGACAATGGCGTGCGGGTGCCGGAAGAGATGTCGCTGATTGGTTTTGATGACGTGCTGGTTTCACGCTATGTGCGGCCGCGTCTGACCACGGTGCGCTATCCGATTGTGACGATGGCACAGCAGGCGGCGGAACTGGCACTGGCGCTGGCGCACAATCAGCCACTGCCGGAGATTACGAATCTTTTCAGCCCGACGCTGGTGCGGCGTCATTCGGTCGGAGCACCGCAGTAAACAGGGACGAGGCATGCCTCGCCCCTACGGGTACGTCCTCCGATGACGTAGGGGTTGGGCATGCCCGACCCGGTGTACATACACCGATGACGTAGGGGTTGGGCATGCCCGACCCGGTGTACATCCACCGATGACGTAGGGGTTGGGCATGCCCGACCCGGTGTACATACACCGATGATGTAGGGGTTGGGCATGCCCGACCCGGTTTTATTTCAGCGCCTTATGATACAACCGCACCGCCGTCGCCGGATAATCCAACGCATCGCCCATATACTGCCAGCCAAAACGCTCGTAATAATCCGCACAGGCTGAATAGAGATACAGATTCGCATCACCGCGTTGATGACAACAGTCGATCACCGTCTGCTGGAGCTGTTCGCTTAAACCCTGCCCCCGGTAACTTTCATCGACGTACAGCGCCGCCAGCCAGGGAAACAGATCCTGGCGACTGATCAGATCGCAGCGCCATAATCCCACGGTACCCACCGGACGATCGCCGTCCAGCGCCACAAAGGTCAGCGGCAGATCGGCACCGTGCAAACTGCTGTCGATCACACTGGCAAAAAAGTCGCGGCTGTTATCGCTGCCAAATGCACGCCACTGCCAGTCGATAATCGTCTCGCGGTGTTCCGGCACGGTAGTTAACGGCACAATGCGCAGCAAACTCACACCAGCTTCCCCTGGAAAATCGGCACGGACTCAAACAGATAGCCGTCAAAGTCGGGTGCATCAGCATCTGACAACTCCAGCAGACTGTGTTTCACATTTTCCAGGTGCTGCCACATCGCCTGCCACGATCCCATCACATCACGACGACGCAGCGCGGCGAGGATGGTCTGATGATCACCCAGCCATTTCAGCCGGTAGCTGCGGGTTTCAATATGGGCGCGCAGCTGCTGCCACAGCGGGCTGCTCTCATGATGACGCCAGATGCTGTTGACGGTATCCAGCAGCATCTGATTCTGAGTGGCCCCGGCCAGCAACAGATGGAACAGCTTGTCATTGTCCTGACTTTTATCGTCGAGGGCGATGGCGCGCTGCTCCTGCTCCAGGGTGCGTTTTAGGTTTTCAATATCGGCTTTAGTCGCCATTTTCGCCGCAAATGCGGCGATATTACTCTCCAGCAGCTGGCGCGCCTGCAACATCTCAAACGGCCCGACGTCGCTGCGGAAAAATGCTTCCTCTTCGTCACTGCTTTCCGACGGGATGCGCATCACATAAACGCCGGAGCTTTGGCGAATATCCACCGTTCCTTCCAGCTCCAGCATCAATAGCGCTTCACGCACAATGGTGCGGCTGACGCCCCAGGTTTCCGCAATATTGCGTTCAGGCGGCAGACGAGAGCCAACAGGGTAGTGGCCATCGATGATTTGCTGCCGCAGATCGTGCCCGATTTCCTGATACTGCTTTTTTTCCTGCGCAGGCGCACCTTTGTCCACAGAGCTTCACCTTTTAAATCATTATGACCATCAATGACGCCTAGCTTACCAAAGCCAGCGCTTGATCGAGTACTTTTGCGCCGTTAAGGGTGCCATAAGCCACCGAATCAATCACCGCAATCGGGATATTGTGGCTGTCGGTAAGTTTGCGGTTCTCTTCAAGCTTAAAGCGCACCTGCGGCCCCAGCAGCACCACCGCCACTTCGCCGGGGTAGTTTTCCAGCTCGTCACGCAGATTCTGTTCCGGGATCGCATAGATTTGGTATGCCAGTCCACGGGCAGCAGCTTCTTTTTCCATTCGCGTCACCACCATTGAGGTGGACATGCCTGCTGCGCAGGCCAGTACGATACGTTGCATGGGTAACTCCTTATTTGGCTTCATCATCCAGGGTGACAGAGAGCTGGCGCTGTTCGCTGACCTGTTGATACCAGTGAGCGGATTTTTTCATCCGGCGTTGGCGCTGGCAATCCAGGTCGATTTCAATCAGTCCGTAGCGGTTCTTGAAGGCATTCATCGGGGAAACATTGTCGGTGAAGGCCCACAGCATATAGCCCAGGCAGTTCATTCCAGCGGCGTTTGCCCGCACGGCCTGGTAAAGGTGTTCGGTGATAAAGGCGATGCGGTAGTCATCCTGTATCTCGCCGTCAGCATTTTTGAAGCGCGCTTCGTTCTCAATCCCCATGCCGTTTTCAGCGATAAACCACGGGAAATTGTCGTAGTCATTCTTCATACGCAAGGCCATATCCCAGACGATGGCGGGCTGAATCTCCCAACCACGCGAGGTGTTCATACGCCGCCCCGGCAGTTCGAAATGCTCGTAGTAAAAGGCCGGATGGAATGGGGTTTCCGGGTGCCAGGCACGCGATGGCGCTTTCACGCGGTGCGGGTAATAGAGGTTGATGCCGACTTCATCCACGCGGTTGGCGGAGATAATCGCCAGCTCCTGCGCGTTGTAATCCCATTTCACCTGATGTTTTTCCAGCAACTGAACCAGCTCCGCCGGGTATTCGCCTTTGATGGCCGGGTCAAGGAAAACGCGGTTGTAGAACAAGTCGTACATTTCCGCCGCTTTCACATCATGCGCCGCACTGGAACGCGGGTACGTCACTTCCGGGTTCAGGATGGTGCCAACCGTGCCCTGATAACCTTTCTCCCGGAACAGCTGCACCACTTTCGCCGTGGCGAGATTTTTATGGTGGTTCCACTGCATCCATTTGTCAGTGTTCTGCTCGTATGGCCAGCGCAGCGCATCCAGATAGACCCGCGTCTGCACCACAATCGGCTCGTTAAAGGTAAACCAGCGCGTCACCTTGTGGGCGTAACGTGCAAACACCTGCTCTGCGTAACGGACAAACAGCTCCACCACATGCTTTGAACCCCAGCCGCCGTGCTGCTCCAGCAGGGCAGCTGGCAGCTCGTAGTGTTCCAGGCACAGCATCGGCTGAATGCCGTTTGCCAGCAGCTCATCGATCAGGTTGTCGTAATACGCGGCGTACTCTTCATCAACGACGGCATTTTCATAATCAGTCAGAAAGCGCGACCAGTTAATCGAGGTGCGGTAGTGCGTCAGCCCCGAGGCTTTCATCAAGGCGACATCTTCTTTATAGCGATTGATAAAGTCGGTGGCGATCGCCGGGCCGTAACCGTTGTGCCAGACATGACGATCGTTCTGATACCAGGCATCGAGGTAAGAGTCCTGCCCCACTTTCTTGCCACTCCAGCCTTCGGTTTGCCACGCGGAAGCGGCGGCTCCGAGAATAAAATCAGCCGGGATAGTGACGTTGATTGTGCTCATCATAGCTCCTTAGTGTTTCGCGAGTTCAGGCTGTAACGCGCGGGCTTCAGCGGCCTCTGCACGGCGCGCAGCGATTTTGACAAACGGCAGATAGACCAGAATGGAGACGATGATGCAGACGATTTGCGTCACCACAGCCCCCATCGATCCGGCGGTAGAGAGCCAGGCATTGATGATCGGCGGCGTGGTCCAGGGCACCATCACTACCGCTTTCCCGGCAAACCCGGTGACCGTGGCGAAGTAACCAATCGATCCGGTGATCAGCGGCGTAATAATGAACGGGATGGCGAGGATCGGATTAAGCATAATCGGCATGCCGAAGATCACCGGTTCGTTAATGTTAAACAGGCCAGGACCGAATGACAGCTTGGCGATTTCCCGCATCTCTTTGCGTTTGGTTGCCAGCATCACCGCCGTCAGTAAGCCGATCGTCAACCCGGACCCACCGATGCTCATATACACATCCCAGAACGGCATGGTGATGATATTCGGTGCTTCAATGCCCTGCTCAAAGGCGTTCATATTGACCAGGATCGCCCCCAGCAGCAGCGGTTCGCGGATCGGTTTCACCATCTGATTACCGTGAATACCGATCACCCAGAACAGCTGGGCAACAAACATCAATAGCAGAATACCCCACAGGCTCTGCACCACCGATTCCAGCGGTTCCTGCACAATTTTGTACACCGCGTCATACAGATACATGCCGGTGAAACGGTGGAAGATAAAACCAAACGTGGCGATGGCGGAGACGGTAATAATCGATGGGATCAGCGCCGAGAACGAAGCTGCCACATTCGGTGGTACCGTATCCGGCATTTTGATTTTTAGCCGATCGATATTTTCCAGTCGGCAATAGATCTCGACGGAGAGAATGGCAATAAACATGCCGAGGAACAGGCTTTTGGTATCCGAGAACTGTTTCGCCAGCACGTCAGTGACCACCTGCAACTGGCCGTTGACCATCATGCTTAATGTCGTTGGCGTGACGGCGATAAAACAGATAATCGCCAACAGACCCGGGAACAGGGTTTTGATGCCGTTGATTTTCCCCAGTTCAATACCGATCAGGAACACTGCACCGATATTCAGAAAACTGAGCGTCGCATAGTTAATACTGGAAGTAATGGGTTTGAGTTCGGCGAGGAACGACAGCGCCTCAAAGCTCGCCAGCCCGTTCTTGCCATCCAGCACCATATTGGAAATCAGCACCGAAAACGCACCGACAATAATCACCGGCATCAGCGTAATAAACGAGGCCTTGATCGCCATGATGTAGCGGTAGCTGTTGAATTTTGTGGCAAAACTCCCCAGCGAGTCGATTAGCCGATCCTGTAGAGACATGTATAAATCCTCGAGGTAAGGGGTCAGGCATCCCGGCACTGGTATTTGTTGAACTTCCGTTGTTGTGGCATACCAAAAATAAACAATTACGAGTTATTTACTGTGATATGACTCTCAGAAGTGATCACTGGTATTCCAATAAGATAATTAAACCAATTTTGGTATACCAATGGAGGCAGTGATGGATTTCGAGCAGACCATGATGGAATTGTTGATCAATGCAGGCGAAGCACGATCCCACGCCATGAGCGCCATTCAGCACGCCCGTAAGCGCGAATGGCAGCAGGCCGATGCGGCACTGGCGGCTTCACTGGAAGCGTCAAAAGGAGCTCACAAGATACAGACACAGCTGATAGGGGCTGATGAGGGATGTGGCAAAGTGCCGGTCACGCTGATCCTCGTTCATGCCCAGGATCATCTAATGAATGCGATGCTGTGCCGCGATCTGGCGGAAGAGATTGTGCTGTTAAGGAAAGAGATGTTTGCAGAATAGTCGTGCGCGGCAACGGGCCGATCGGAAAAAATGATCGGCTCCTGCAATAAATCGCGATGTCGTGGTGGTTTTAACGCTACAGCGAGCACACTGACTACGAGGATGGTGCCAGTTTGAGGTAAGCCGGACGTCACGCGCCAGGACGGCGCGTGCCGAGGCCCGCAGGGATGCGTCTTTTGCCGATCCGGTGTGCTCAAACTGGCCTCAGCCCTGTCACATCAGCAGCAGCGAATAAAATGTCTGTAACGGGGTGATTTGAGGCCGATCGGAAAAAGTGATCGGCCCCAGCGGTGCGTAAGGCTTATTTTTATACTCAGCGGTCGTTCTGCGTGATATTCTTTTACGAGGAAAAGGAGAGGTAAATATTAAAAGGAAGGGCAAGGATGAATGATATTGATATGGAAGAAAAACTGCTGAAAAGTGGATTTACGACTAAAGAAATTAGAAAAATAAAATATTTTGTGAAAAAAAACCGCACAACCTATGCGCAAGTTCTGATAAAGTTAAGGCGAGTTTTTTTAGGGATAGCAACTCTCAGATTAATAATGACACTTCTCCTGATTTCGACTTATGAAGAAAACAACATGGATGGTTTTTATGGATTTCTGGTGGGGTATGTTTTTGCCATGATCGTTTCTGAAATCCTCGCCCCAACCAAGTTAGGGGCGAAGATATTTATTCATGGCAGGAAATTAATAACTTGATTAAGTTATTCTTCCAGTGCTGTTTTTATAGTAATAGCATCACCTGTGCCTTCGATTAAAAGAGAAGGCACACTCATTCTCTTCACATTTCTAATATAGTCTGAAGGGAGAAAGTTAAACAATCTTCTGGCATCTGGTTTTAATACAAAACGGGCCATGCCATACGTAGAGAGTGATAAGTCCATTGAACTGTAAGCTAGTGCGCCGACTTTCTCATCAAACCCCATGAACCTTGCTGTATTTATATATCCTTCTTTTATTTTTCCAACATGGCCTTCACTACCATTTTTAATATTTACAATTCCTTCTTCAATGCCATTTATCCCATGCAGAAAAAGTGTGGCACCAGCAACCATACCCACAATGTTTAAATGAGCAAGTGAACCGGTAAAAATTGTAATTCCCGCAACTATCTGAAATCCCCCCAACACAACCCCTACTCCATTGATGATATATCCCCAGGAATCCAGTTCTTTAACAATTTTCCCCGATGCCACTATTTTTGCATTATGCCCAAGCAGGCTCCATGTTTGCCTGTCGATAAAAGCCTTCTCCTGACGAAGATTATCCAGGGAGTCCCGGCATACCCTTTCACTTTTTTTTCAGAATACAGACCGATCTTAATTCTTATTCACACTCTGCTGGATTAGCGGCAGGCAGAAGAGATTGTGCTGTTAAGGAAAGAGATGTTTGCAGAATAGTCGTGCGCGGCAACGGGCCGATCGGAAAAAATGATCGGCCCCTGCAATAAATCGCAATGTCGTGGTGGTTTTAACGCTACAGCGAGCACACTTACTACGAGGATGGGGCCAGTTTGAGGTAAGCCGGACGTCACGCGACAGGACGTCGCGTGCCGAGGCCCGCAGGGATGCGTCTTTTGCCGATCCGGTGTGCTCAAACTGGCCTCAGCCCTGTCACATCAGCAGTAGCGAATAAAATGTCTGTAATGGGGTGATTTGAGGCCGATCGAAAAAAATGATCGGCCCCTATGGCACGGGGGAATGGATTACAGTTCCAGCGCCAGCAGCTCGGCCACGGTTTGCGCACGGCGGATCTGGCGCGACTGGCCGTTTTCGAACAGCACTTCCGGGATCAACGGACGGCTGTTGTAGTTCGACGACATGGAGGCACCGTAAGCGCCGGTATCGTGGAACACCAGATAATCGCCCACCTTCACCGCTGGCAGTGCACGGGTTTCGACTTTGCCGCCTTCCAGTTGGGTAAAGACATCGCCCGATTCGCACAGCGGCCCCGCCACCACGCTCTCAATCGTGTTTTCCTCGTCCAGTGTGCGACCGTCCCCGGCAATGGCCGAAATATGGTGGTAGCTGCCATACAGTGACGGACGCATCAGATCGTTAAACCCGGCATCCACCAGCACAAAGTGACGGCTGCCCATCGATTTAACCGCCCGCACCTGGCTGACCAGCACACCGGATTCTGCCACCAGGAAACGTCCTGGTTCGATTTCCAGTTTGACCGGATGACCCAGATGCTGTGCCACGCGCTTGCGTGCGGCATCCCAAAGACCGTAATAGTGATTGGTATCAATCGTCTCTTCACCAAAGTGATAAGGGATCGACAGCCCGCCTCCGGCAGAAATAGCCTCCAGATCCTGGCCAAAGCTCACCACCTGATTCACCATCGCATCGCACACCTGCTCAAGGTGTCCGTAGTCCACGCCGGAACCGATATGCATGTGGATCCCCACCAGCTTCAGCTGATGCTGCTGGATGGCTTCCAGTGCCAGGCCCATATCACCATGCCAGATCCCGTGCTTGCTGTTTTCACCGCCGGTATTGGTTTTCTGGCTGTGGCCGTGACCAAAGCCCGGGTTAACGCGCAGCCAGACCGGATGCCCGGCAGACACCTGCCCCAACTGATGCAGCATATCGACGGAACCGGCGTTGACCGGCACTTTCAGCTCGGCAACCCGTGCCAGCGTGGGTTCATCGAGCAAATCAGCCGTAAACACAATTTCATCGCCACCGGCCTGATAACCTGCGGCCAGCGCGCGTTCAATTTCCCCCAGGGAAACAGAATCCACCTTCACGCCCGCGGCACGCATCAGGCGCAGAATGTGAATATTCGAACAGGCCTTCTGCGCGAAGCGGACCACATCAAACTGCTGAAGCTGGCTGATGCGGGCCTGGATGATGCTGGCATCATAAGCCCAGAATGGGCCGCCATAGTGGCGTGCCAGCGGTAACAGGTTGTCCTGAGTCAGGGCGGTGGTGGTGTCAGTAAGCAGGCGCGGCATAAGGATTCTCCATAAGTTTATGCCTCTATTACGCCACAGCCTGAGACGGGATAAAAATATCTTTTTTATCGCACTCTATTCATCCATGATATGGCTTTAGCATTGATCATTCACGGGAGCCGAACGTGGCGGGCGTTTCTTTGCGTCATATTGAAATTTTTCATGCGGTGGTCACTACCGGCAACCTGACGGAAGCGGCAACGCTGCTGCATACCTCGCAGCCCACCGTCAGCCGTGAGCTGGCGCGTTTTGAAAAGCTGATTGGTCTGCAACTGTTTGAACGCGTGCGCGGACGCCTGCAACCCACGGTACAGGGCTTGCGTCTTTTTGAAGAGGTGCAGCGATCCTGGTACGGACTGGACCGCATTATCAGCGCCGCAGAAGGATTACGTCAGTTTCGCCAGGGCGAGCTGTCGGTGGCCTGTCTGCCGGTGTTTTCCCAGTCACTGCTGCCGCTGCTGTGTCAGCCCTTTATGGCGCGCTACCCGGACCTCAGCCTGAATATCATTCCCCAGGAGTCACCGCTGCTGGAAGAGTGGTTGTCGGCGCAACGTTATGATCTGGGACTGACCGAAACCACACACACTCCGGCAGGCACCGAACGCAGCGCACTGTTTACCGGCGATGAAGTCTGTGTGCTGCCAGCACAGCATCCGCTGGCCAGTCGCGACTGCCTGACACCACAGGATTTCGCCGGGCAGCGTTATATCAGCCTGTCACGCACGGACAGCTACCGTCAGATTCTTGATGGCGTGTTTGCCGAACAGGGCGTCCAGCGGCACATGGTGATGGAGACACACAGTGCGGCATCGGTATGTTCGATGGTCAGGGCAGGTGTAGGGGTATCGATTGTGAACCCGCTGACGGCGCTGGATTACGCCGACAGCGGAGTGGTGATACGGCGTTTCAGCATCGCCGTGCCGTTTACCGTCAGTCTGATTAGGCCGCGCCACCGCCCCGCATCGGCACTGGTCGATGCCTTCAGCCAGCATTTGCAACAGCAGGCGGGCCTGTTCAGCCAGCGCCTGCAACAACGACTCATTTAATGCGTTGCCCTGGCAGGCTGCGGCTGGCCGCGTGATCCCCGGAAGGTATAGAGGCAAACCAGCAGCCCAATCACTGCCAGTACGGCTGCCGAGACGGGCACCGCCGTCAGGCCGTAGCCACCGCCAATCACTGCGCCGCCCACCCAGGCACCCAACGCGTTACCGACGTTAAAGGCAGAGATATTCAGCGTCGACACCAGGTTCGGTGCATCTTTACCGTGGCGGACCACGTTGATTTGCAGCGCCGGAACCATTGCAAAGGTCGCCATCGCCCACAGGAACAGGGTAATTTCCGCCAGCCACAGTGAATGGCTGGTCCAGCTAAACAGCAGGGAGAACACCGCGATCAGCGAGAAGCTGAGGATCAGGCTGAACGACACTTTCCAGTCGGCCAGCTTACCACCGAGGATATTACCCACTGTCAGACCCGCGCCGATCAGGAACAGCGTCCAACTGACGCCCCGGTCCGTCATGCCCGTCACCTGCAACAACAGCGGCGCAATATAGCTGAATAAGGCGAACATCGCGGCGGCGAAAAACACTGTCATCAGCAACGACAGCCACAGCTTGCCGTTATTCAGCGCACTGACTTCTGATGCCAGATGTACCGGCTTCTCATTACGGTTAGTGGGCAGGCTGACGATCAGGCCGATAAAGGCCAGTACGCCAATCACCGCCACGCCCCAGAAGGTGGCACGCCAGCCAAACATCTGACCAAACCAGGTGCCCAGCGGCACACCCAGCACGTTGGCAAGCGTTAAGCCGGTAAACATCAGCGCAACGGCAGAAGCCTGTTTACCCGGTGCGACCAGGCTGGCTGCGACTACGGCACCGATACCGAAGAAGGCACCGTGACACAGCGCGGTCACGACGCGCGCCAGCATCAGCAGGTTATAGGTGTAAGCCAGCGCACAGAGAATATTCCCGACGATAAAAATCGCCATCAGCAGGATCAGCGTCCGTTTGCGCGGTAGCCTGGCCGTCAGCAATGCCATAATCGGAGCGCCAATCGCCACCCCCAGCGCGTAACCGCTGATCAGCCAGCCTGCCGATGGAATCGACACGCGCAGGTCATTCGCCACTTCCGGCAACAGCCCCATAATGACAAATTCAGTGGTGCCGATAGCAAAGGCACTCAACGCCAGCGCCAGTAATGAAACAGGCATGTCACACACTCCCAGGATAATTGGTGTAGAAGATAAATTTGATCTGCGTCACAGCAACGCATTAAAGCACAGCTAATGAACGCCTTACAGCCCGCTATCAGCAACTGTCTGTTGCCTGGGCAGCAAGAATCCTCTGGGTAGTGATGAATCGATGAGAAAAATGCGATCGCACGCTCATTTTGTCGTTTTTCTTCGCTATACTTTCCGTTAACTGGCCATTACATAAACCTTCCTAATCATTCAATTCTACGATTCATCTGAGTTTTGGAAATTTTACTTCAACGCTGCTGGCACCTCTTCGCCTTGTGACAGATTTGATGGAGCATTGATACATTAAAGTTCTGCGACAGATGGCCGATATGCCAGTAAATGAGGTTAAAAAACCTGCCATTGCTGTATCAACCATTACCAAGGAGACCCGATGCGACTCGTCATTTGCCTGCCAGCCCTGATTCTGGTCGGGTGTTCCGTCGGAAAGTATCAGTACAGCAGTGAAGCGCACGACCGGGTGGATATGACTGTTACGGGTATTCCAACCGTGCTGGGCTTAGGTACGCTGGGTACCACCATCCCGCTGACGGCCGATTACAGCCTGACCGCGGCCCATGTGGCAAAATTCTCCATGTACCGGGTGAAGTCATATCATCCTGAGTGCGACCTGGCCGTGGTCTATCATAAAAATGATAATGTCCCGGCACCGCATTTCCGTAACGGCCTAATCGGTGACAAGATTAATCTCTACGGTTACAGCTTTATTTCGGCGATGCCGGTCGCATCGACGGGCACCAATCTGATCAATACCGGGCTAAAAAACACCTGGAATAAAGTCAGTTGCGTCGTGGTGGCGTCCGATGCAGGCGTGGTACAGGGCATGTCAGGTGGCGCTGTGTATAACGCGTCTGATGATTCGATTGGCGGGGTGATTGTCGGCTACAGCAAACGCATTAACGATATGAAAACGGGTAAGACGCTGTATAAAGACGTCTCGCTGTATGTGCCGTATGCCCGCTTTAAAGACTGGCTGAACGACGCGGTGAAATCCTGAGTTTCACCGCCGCGGGCGCTCCTCCTGCCGCCTGCACATGTCTCCCTTCCATCCCGGCATTTTCAGGATGTCCCTTTTTTCAATGAGTCCGGCATCCCATCATGGGGGCCAAAATCCTGCTTTGGCGGATCGTCCCAGCGATCCTCTCGCGTAGCGAGGTAGGCTGGATTTGTCGGATACCAGATGCGGTTCTCTTTCTTATTCGCCTCACCAACGATAATAAAGTGCGCTTCGCGATCGCTGTTATTGATAAAGGTATGGCAAATCCCGGTGCCTGCCGGGAACGCTACGGCATCACCGGGTGTTAAGCGATATAACTCGCCATTGATCCATACCTCCGGCTCCCCTTCCAGCACATAAGCAAACTCTTCTTCTGCACTTTCAGCATGCGGGTAGGACATGCGACGGCCAGGCAACAGACGTTCATGATGTATCCCGAGGCGCGTCAGACCGAGCGCCCTTCCCAGCGGCGCACCTATGGACATCAGCTCCTCGCTGTCGGGATAGTGTTCGTTATCTTCGCCCTCAAGCTCACGCCAGTGGCGGATAAAATCAGGTCGGGTCATGGCAGCCCTCTTTACGGTTGCAGTTTGAAAGTCCTTACTATTTGCTTTTTTTCCCGCGGAGGCAAAAAAAAACGGCCAGCGCTAAGGCTGACCGTTGATGTTACAAGCGTGCGTTTACTTGTTGCTTGGGCGCAGTGCCGGGAACAGGATCACGTCACGGATGGTGTGGCTGTTGGTAAACAGCATCACCATACGGTCAATACCAATCCCCAGACCCGCCGTTGGCGGCAGGCCGTGTTCCAGCGCGGTGACATAGTCTTCGTCATAGAACATCGCTTCGTCATCACCGGCATCTTTCGCGTTAACCTGTTGCAGGAAACGTTCTGCCTGATCTTCCGCATCGTTCAGCTCTGAGAAACCGTTACCGATTTCGCGGCCGCCGATAAAGAATTCGAAACGGTCAGTGATTTCCGGGTTCTGGTCATTACGGCGCGCCAGCGGTGACACTTCGGCCGGGTATTCCGTGATGAACGTTGGCTGGATCAGATGCGCTTCTGCGGTCTCTTCGAAGATCTCAGTGACCAGACGGCCCAGACCCCAGCTCTTCTCTACTTTGATACCCAGAGACTGAGCAATCGCTACCGATTTATCAAAGTCGTCGAGATCGGCCAGGTCGGTCTGCGGACGGTATTTCAGAATCGCTTCTTTCATCGTCAGCTTCTCGAATGGCTTACCGAAGTCGAACTCCTGGTCGCCGTAAGGCACCACGGTGGAACCCAGAACATCCTGTGCCAGCGTACGGAACAGGCTTTCGGTCAGTTCGATCAGGTCTTTGTAATCCGCATACGCCATATAGAGTTCCATCATGGTGAACTCTGGGTTATGACGTGGCGAAATACCTTCGTTACGGAAGTTACGGTTGATTTCAAACACGCGGTCGAAACCACCCACCACGAGACGCTTCAGATACAGCTCGGGTGCGATACGCAGGTACATATCGATGTCCAGCGCATTGTGATGCGTGATAAACGGGCGGGCAGACGCACCGCCAGGGATCACCTGCATCATCGGGGTTTCCACTTCCATAAACTCACGGCCGACCATAAAGCTGCGGATACCCGCCATGATCTGGGAGCGAATTTTGAAGGTGTTGCGCGAGTCGTCGTTCGAGATCAGGTCAAGATAACGCTGACGGTAACGGGTTTCCTGATCGGCCAGGCCGTGGAACTTGTCCGGCAGCGGGCGCAGTGCTTTGGTCAACAGGCGCAGTTCGCTACAGTGGATAGACAGTTCGCCGGTTTTAGTCTTAAACAACTTGCCGCGTGCGCCGAGGATATCGCCGAGATCCCACTTTTTGAACTGTTCGTTATAGATGCCTTCCGCCAGGTCATCGCGGGATACGTAAAGCTGAATACGGCCGCCCACATCCTGCAACGTCACAAAGGATGCCTTACCCATAATACGACGAGTCATCATACGGCCAGCCACGCTGACTTCGATGCCAAGGTCTTCCAGCTCTTCGTTCTCTTTACCACCAAACTCGGCGTGCAGGGTATCTGCGGTGCGGTCACGGCGGAAGTCGTTCGGGAATGCCACGCCAGTTTCACGCAGTGCGGCCAGTTTTTCGCGACGCGCTTTGAGTTCGTTATTCAGTTCAATGGCGGCATCAGCGGCCTGCGGTTGTTGTTCAGACATGTGAGTTCCTTATAAACCTGCTTTCAAACTTGCTTCAATGAAACGATCCAGATCGCCGTCCAGAACCGCCTGAGTATTGCGTGTTTCCACGCCTGTACGCAGATCCTTAATGCGGGAATCATCCAGCACGTAAGAGCGGATCTGGCTGCCCCAGCCGATGTCAGACTTGTTGTCTTCCGCCGTCTGTTTGTCAGCATTTTTTTTCTGCATTTCGTATTCGTACAGTTTGGCGCGCAACTGTTTGAAGGCCTGATCTTTGTTTTTATGCTGAGAGCGGTCATTCTGGCACTGCACAACAATGTTGGTCGGTAAGTGGGTAATACGCACCGCCGACTCCGTTTTGTTGACGTGCTGACCACCGGCACCGGAGGCGCGGTAAACGTCGATACGCAGGTCGGCCGGGTTAATGTCGATATCGATGTTGTCGTCCACTTCCGGGTAGATAAACACCGAACTGAAAGAGGTATGACGACGGCCACCGGAGTCAAACGGGCTTTTACGCACCAGGCGATGCACGCCGGTTTCAGTGCGTAACCAGCCAAACGCGTAGTCGCCGATGATTTTAATGGTGGCGGATTTGGTACCGGCCACTTCACCGTCAGACTCTTCGATAATTTCGGTTTTAAAGCCTCTCGCTTCAGCCCAGCGCAGGTACATACGCAGCAGCATGCTGGCCCAGTCCTGAGCTTCTGTCCCGCCGGAGCCTGCCTGGATATCCATGTAGCAGTCGGCGCTGTCGTATTCGCCGGAGAACATACGACGGAATTCTAATTCGCCGAGTTTCTTTTCCAGCACATCCAGTTCAGCAATCGCTTCATTGAAGGTGTCTTCATCATCGGCCTCAACGGCCAGCTCGAGCAGGCCTGAAACATCTTCCAGCCCCTGCTCCATCAGATCCAGTGTTTCCACAACGGCTTCTAATGCGGAGCGTTCTTTACCCAGCGCCTGGGCGCGTTCAGGTTCATTCCAGACATCAGGCTGTTCCAGTTCAGCGTTTACTTCCTGAAGACGTTCTTTCTTGGCATCATAGTCAAAGATACCCCCGAAGAACGCTGCTGCGCTCTGTGAGATCCTGAATACGGTTCTTTACCGGATTAATTTCAAACATGGTTTTAATCTTTTTAGGTGATCGAAATGGACGTAATAGTAACCACGCAGTTTAACCGAAATAGCGCACAGTTTGTAGCACTGAACACAATGGAGAATCGCCATGTCCGTTACCGATGCCCTGATGGCATTCACCTTTGCCGCCGCACTGCTGACGTTGACGCCGGGGCTGGATACCGCGTTGATTTTACGCACCGCCACGGTAGAGGGAACCCGGAAGGCCATTCAGGCTCAACTGGGCATTAATGCCGGCTGTCTGGCGTGGGCCGCTGCCGTGGCGTTTGGCCTCGGTGCACTGATTGCCGTGTCTGAGCTGGCTTATAACCTGTTGAAGTGGTGCGGAGCAGGCTACCTCGCCTGGCTTGGCGTGCAAATGTTGCTGAAACCTCGCCAGCAAATGGGCGACGTAACCCTGAGCAGCGGTAGCCAGAACGCGTTTCTACGCGGTTTTTTCGGCAATCTGCTCAATCCTAAAGTCGGGATTTTTTACGTCTCCTTCCTGCCACAGTTTATTCCGACCGGGCATTCGCCGGTGCTCTGGACCTTTGGACTGGTGCTAATCCATGTAGTGCTGGGCACGCTGTGGTCGGCGCTGCTGATTGGCAGCACGCGCAAACTGTCAGGGATATTAAAACAGGAAGGGGTGGTGAAGTGGCTCGACCGCACCACGGGCGCGGTGTTTTTATTGTTTGCTGCAAAACTGGCGTTAAGCCGCCGGCCGGGATGATGTGAAAAAGGGGCGACGGATCAGTAGCGTCATGGTCGCCCCGTGTAAATCATCAGCACGGGGCTGACCTTCTGTGTCGGTCAGCCCGCCAGCACAATGGATGAGGTGAATTACAGCGCCCAGAGATGGTCGATGATCAGCTGCACATTACGGTTGCCGCGGAACTCGTTGATGTCCAGCTTGTAAGCCAGCTCAACCTGCTTCACGCTGGGATCGGGCCACAGAGCCGTATCAATGTTAAACGCGATACCGTCCAGCAAAGGGCCACCGCCCAATGGCTCAATCATCACTTTCAGATGACGCTCACCTACCAGCTTCTGCTGTAACAGCTTAAATTTGCCATCAAACGTCGGTTCAGGGAACGCCTGGCCCCAGGGGCCTGCTTCACGCAGCAGTTCCGCGGTGGGCAGCGTCAGCTCCTGCGCCATCAGTTCGCCGTCGGACCAGACCACGCCCTGAAGGGATTCCGCCTCCAGCCAGTCGCCCACCAGATCGGCAAAACACTGACGGAAACGTTCAAAGTTCGCCTCTTCCAATGACAACCCTGCCGCCATCGCATGTCCACCAAATTTGATGATCAGCCCCGGATTAAGGGTATCCAGCCGCTCCAGCGCATCACGCATATGCAGCCCGGCAATCGAGCGTCCTGAGCCTTTCAGCGTGCCGTCGCCTGCGGGCGCAAAGGCGATCACCGGACGATGGAAACGCTCTTTCAGCCGCGAAGCCAGAATACCGACCACGCCCTGATGCCACTCTGGATGATACATCGCAATACCGAGCGGCAAAGCGTCACTGCTGCTTTCCAGACGATCGCAAAGCGCCAGCGCTTCTGACTGCATGCCCTGCTCTATCTCTTTGCGCGTCTGATTCAGTGCATCCAGCTCACTGGCAAGCATACGCGCCTGGCCCAGGTCTTCACTGAGCAATAGCGCCACCCCGACCGACATATCATCCAGCCGCCCGGCGGCATTGAGACGCGGGCCAAGGGCGAAACCTAAATCACTGGCGGCCAGCTGGCGCGCATCACGGTTGGCAATCTCCAGCAGTGCCCGTATGCCGGGACGACATTTGCCCGCACGAATACGGCTCAGCCCCTGCCAGACCAGGATGCGATTGTTGGCATCCAGCGGCACCACATCCGCCACCGTGCCAAGCGCGACCAAATCCAGCAGTTCTGCCAGATTCGGCAGCGTGGTCACGCCACTGTCGCGCAACTGTGCACGCAGTGCCAGCATCAGATAAAACGCTACGCCCACACCCGCCAGCGATTTAGACGGAAATTCGCAGTCGTTAAGATTGGGGTTAACAATGGCATCGGCAGCCGGCAGCGTATCGCCCGGCAAATGGTGATCGGTGACAACAACCGGAATGCCTTTTTCATGGGCCAGCGCCACGCCCGCATGGGAAGAGATGCCGTTATCTACGGTGACGATCAGCTGTGCACCGCGTGCAGCCGCCTGTTCTACCACTTCCGGGCTAAGGCCGTAGCCATCATCAAAACGGTTAGGCACCAGATATTTGATGTTCTGCCCGCCCATGCTGCGTAGCGCCAGTACCGTTAGCGCCGTGCTGGTGGCCCCATCGGCATCGAAATCGCCGACAATCATGATGCAGAGGTTATCGGCCAGTGCCCGTTGCAGGATGTCCACCGCCGCCTGAATACCGCTGAGTGACTGGAAAGGATGCAAATATTTCGCGCCGCGTTCCAGTTCACTGGCCTGGCGGATGCCCCGGCGGGCATACAGGCGACGTAACAGTGGGTGAAGATCGGCAGGTAAGGCGGCCGTGTCCGTCGCCTCGCGACGACGGAGTTCAGTTGTGCTGTTCACGAATATCAGCCGCCGTTTTTCTGGCTGTCGAGGAATTTCTTCAGGTCCTGTGGATTCTGATAGCCAGGGATCATGCTGCCATTCTCAAGCAGAATAGCCGGGGTGCCCTGGATACCGTAAAGAATGCCCAATTTGTACTGCTGGCCGATATCGATTTTGCCGTCAATCGGCGATACAGCTTCACCTTTCATCGCGGCATCAAAGGCTTTGCGCGGTTCAGCGGCAGACCAGATAGATTTCATCTCTTTCGCCACATTGCCGTTCATCCCTTCACGCGGGAAGGCCAGATAACGCACGGTAATACCCAGCGCATTATAGTCAGCCATTTCCTGATGCAGCTTACGGCAATAGCCGCAGGTGATGTCGGTAAACACCGTCACCACGTACTGCTGTTTTGGCGCTTTATACACGATCATCTCTTTGCTCAACGCTTCAACTTTCTTTTCCAGCAGTTGATTGGTGACGTTGACCGGCTGACCGCCGCTGACATCATAGAGAGGCCCCTGTACGAAATGTTTGCCATCGTCGGTGACGTACAGCACACCGCTTTCGCTCAGCACGGTTTTAAACCCTGGCAGAGGCGAAGGCTGAATCTCGGTCTGCTGTAAGCCCAGCTTACTCAGAGACTGTTTAATCGCTGCATCATCAGCATAGGCCAGTCCGCTGGCCAGCGCGATGAGTCCCGAAAGTAACAGGAAATGTTTCTTCATTTTTTATGTCCTTATAGCCTGACTAAGCGGGCTGTATGTTTTTGTCGATCAGGCACGCGGATGATGCTGCTGATGGAGCTGGCGCAGCCGTTCTGTCGCTACGTGCGTGTAAATCTGGGTGGTTGATAAATCGCTATGACCCAACAACATCTGTACGACACGTAAATCCGCGCCGTGGTTCAGCAAATGGGTGGCAAAAGCATGACGCAGCACGTGCGGTGACAGTTTTGCGCTGTCGATGCCTGCTAGTGTGGCGTAATGTTTGATGCGATGCCAGAAAGTTTGCCGGGTCATTTGTTGCGCGCGGTTACTGGGAAATAGCACATCGAGCGACTGACCATTGAGCAACCAGGGGCGACCGTATTCGATAAACTGTTCGATCCAGTGCACCGCCTCTTCGCCCATCGGCACCAAACGCTCTTTGTTCCCTTTACCAATAACGCGCACCACGCCCTGGCGCAGGCTGATATCGCTGAGCGTCAGCCCGACCAGCTCTGTCACACGTAATCCGGTGGCATAAAGGAGTTCCAGCATCGCCTTATCGCGCAGCTCAATCGGCTGGTCCAGACAGGGCGCCTGCAATAACCTTTCCACCTGTGCCTCAGAGAGATCCTTGGGCAGGCGCTGCGGCAGTTTTGGCGACGAGAGTAGGGCACTGGGATCGTCCTCACGCAGCTTTTCGCGGTAGAGATACTGGAACAGGCGGCGCATGGCACTAAGCAAGCGCGCAGAGCTGGTCGCTTTGTATCCCCCTTCCAGCCGTTCAGCCAGAAACCCCTGTAAGTTGATCGCATCCACCGTCAGCAGAGAAAGTTGCTGGTGCTGCAACCAGCCACAGAGCGATCGCAGGTCAAGACGGTAAGAAGCAACGGTGTTTTGCGCCAGATTACGCTCGATCCACAGCGCATCAAGAAATTGCTCAATCAGATCGTTATCCTGCACTTCAACCTCTCTAATCTGCGATTCTCATGACGCGGAGTGCGTTATATAAAATCACTTTACGCTTAAAAATCATAACCATGCAACATCACACTGCCGTACAAAGCCGCCCCATTATGCCTTATTCCTGCCCGATTCTGATATAATCGCGCCAGACTTTACGAAAAATGAGTTTCACTACCATGAATATCGGTCTGTTTTATGGATCCAGCACCTGTTACACCGAGATGGCGGCAGAGAAGATTCGTGACTTTATTGGTGACGATCTGGTGACGCTGCATAACCTGAAAGATGACTCTCCCACGCTGATGGAGCAGTATGATTTGCTGATCCTCGGTATTCCAACCTGGGATTTTGGCGAATTGCAGGAAGACTGGGAAGCCATCTGGACCGATCTGCCACAGCTCAATTTACAGGGAAAAGTGGTGGCACTCTATGGCATGGGTGACCAGGGGGAATACAGCGAATGGTTCCTCGATGCGTTAGGGATGCTGCATGAAGTGCTGGCTCCGTCCGGGGTACAGTTTGTCGGTTACTGGCCGCTGGAAGGCTATGAATTTACGAGCAAAAAACCACTGACTGCCGACGGCAAACAGTTTGTCGGCCTGGCGCTGGATGACATCAACCAGTTTGAGCAGACCGACGAACGTATTGCGCAATGGTGTGAACAGATCCTGACTGAGATGGCAGAACTGCTGTAATTCCGTCGCAAAAAATCAAAGGGCCGATCGAAAAAATGATCGGCCCCGACTGTCGGGGCGGAGTTTCTCTTTCGCTCCGCCCATGCCTTCAGAGGTTTATTTCCACAAACCGAAACGGCCTTCTTCCTCCTGCGCACTTTCAGTGCTCAACTCTGGCATTGCGGTCGCCGACAGACGATACCAGTCGATATTTCTCGTCAGCGCCATCACGGCTGCCAGTGCTGCCATCAGTACCCCCGTCCCCAGCAACAGCGCGCTGTCCTCCGATTGCAGTAACTGCCACAGCACCGCATCCAGCACCAGCAAACCCCCGACAAACATCAGACTGCGCCGCCATCCGCGTAGTACCGCCTGCAAATAGAAACCGTTGATCGCCGCACAGGTCAGGCTCGCCGTCAGCCAGGCAAGGTTAAACCCGATATGTTCGGACAGCGCCAGCAGCACCAGGAAGAACATCACCAGCGACAGCCCCACCAGCAAATACTGCATTGGGTGCACCCGCAACGCGGTCAGCGTTTCAAACAGGAAGAAAGCCATATAGGTCAGGCCAATCAGCAGAATGGCGTATTTCACCGCACGTTCAGTTTGCTGATATTGATCCACCGGGTTAACGACCATCGAACTGAAGGCCGGGAGCTTATCGCTGCTCACGGTAAAGTCATCACGCACTAGCGAATTGAGATTGTTAGCAAACCAACTGCTCTGCCAGCGTGCGGTGAAACCTTCAGGCGTAATCTGGTGTTGTTCAGGCAGGAAACTGCCGGTAAAACCCGGGTGCGGCCAGTTGCTCTTCAGATCAAAGGTGCTGTTTTTACCTAATGGCACCACTTCAAGCTGCTGTGTTCCCTGTAGTTTAAGCGTGAAGTTCAGCGCCAGGTTTTTCTCCTCTAACACGCTGTCCGGAAGCGCCACATGCAGGCCTTCACTGCTACCGGGAAGATCGCTGCCCGGCTGGAAATCCAGCTGTTGATCGCCAATATTCAGCGGTGTCACACTGCTGATCCCACGTGAGTCACCCACGCCCATCACCAGCCAGGGATTACCGAGGGTAATACCCGGCTTTTTAATATCGGCCAGTTGCTCGCTGTCGAAAGTGGCATTAATGGAGACGCCTGTACGCCAGACCTGCCCCTGATAAATACCCACCTTACGCTGTTCTACCTGCTGGTCACCCGCCACCCGCAGGTTTTTAGGCAGGTAATAACGCAGATGATTCTGCTGAACGGTGACTTCTTTACCATCGCGGGTTTCCGTAACGATTTCGCTCCATGGAATGGCGATCAACGGCCCGAAGAGACGCTGCGGACCACTGGTGCTCTGGCTGAGCTTATCGGCCACACTATCGCGCCATACGCTGCGCTCGGTAATCAATGAACTGAGCAGACTTAACGGTACCAGCAGCAGAAGCAGGCAGCCGATCAGCGTTAGCATTTTCCAGAATAAAGGGGTTTTCATCATGTTGGACTCTCCTGTGTCGATAACGCAGAAGATAGCCCCCCTGAATGGGGAGAAAATGAAGTTATGTGAAGGGACGGTGAAGTGGGCCGTTATTTTTTCACAGTGAGCTGAGCACAGACACCACCTTCCGGGCGTGACCTCAGGGTAATGTTGCCCTGATGCAAGCGGGCCACCTCCTGCACAAACGCCAGGCCCAGCCCGCTACTCTTCTCACCGTTACTGCGCGGCAGTGAATAGAAACGGTCGAAAATATGCGGCATCGCATAGTCCGGAATACCGCTACCGCTGTCCAGTACGCGGAATATCACCTCATCGGCCGACTGACTGATCTGAATCCTCACCTCGCCCTCCAGAGGCGTAAAGTCGAGTGCATTATCCAGCAGATTTCCCAGCGCCTGCTCCAGCAATAGCACATCGGCCCGCACAGACAGCCCGTCAACGTCGGCGGCGTCGAAGGTCAGATGTTTACCCTGAGCCTGTACCGCCCGGCTGTCACACAGTGAAGTAACCAGAGGCAGCAGGCTAACCGACTGGCGCTGGATTTCAGGGCGGTTTTCCAGCGTTGCCTGGCGAAGCAAATTGTCGATCAGCCGCTGCATACGGATATTCTGTTGCAGGATATTCGCAGAGAAACGCTGAACCACCTCAGCCGGGGGGCATTCACGCAGTATTTCCGCCGCGCCGCGGATCGCCGCCAGCGGGCTTTTCAGTTCGTGGGTTAGCGCATGGGCATAATGCTCAATGTAGCGCTTCCCTTCCAGCCGCAGACGCATACTCTCCAGCGCCTGCGCCAGTTTGCGTAACTCAGTGCTGTTCATGGCTGGCAGTGGTTGCACATCGCCTTCTGTTACCGAGTCGGCATAACGCACCAGGCGACCAACAGAGCGGTTAATCCACAGGACAAACCCCAGACCGATCAGCAAAGCAATACCCAGCAGGGCTGCACCCGCCCAGAGAATACGGTGTTCACTGCGGCGGATCACCGGCACCATCGTACTGTTGGCTTTCCCCACGCTGAGCACCCCCAGCAGATTCGCACCATCACGCACCGGGGCCGCCACATACATCACCGAGCTGGCATCATCGTCAGGATTGCTGCGAGTACTGCGTGCACCGTACTCACCACGCAGCGTCAGCAGAACATCATTCCAGCGTGAGTAATCCTGCCCTGTCGCCACCCCTGAAGAGTCAAACAGCACAATCCCTTTCGCATCGGTGAGGTAAACACGATATTCATTGCGCCGTTTGGCGATGCCGCTGATATTGGCATGGACCGGGTACCCCCGCAGTTGCGAGAAAGCCTGCGCCAGCTGCCCCTGCTGCGGCTGACCGCTGAGGATATCTGCACGGGCGAACTGCGCCAACAATGTCGCGGTATCGACCAATGTACCTTCGGTGGCACGCCGTACCCCAGGTTTGATCTCCTTGAGGAAAATGCTCAGAACAAACCACGCGGCGACGGCAACAATCAGAAAATAGCCGAGCAGCAGACGCATTCCGATGCGCATCAGCCCGTCACCAGACTGTAACCCAGGCCACGATGGGTCATCAGCACCTGCTCGTGCGGGTTGATGTCGCGCAGTTTGGCACGCAGGGTTTTGATATGGGTGTCAACGGTACGATCAAGGCTCTCTTCCGCCTCTTTCCAGACCAGATTCATCAACTGCTGGCGTGAGAACACCCTGCCTGGCGAGAGCAGCAAGGTTTTCAACAACAGGTATTCATAACGCGTCAGTATCAGAGACTGATTGCACCATTGCACACGTGCAGCAGATTCATCGAGAGTGAACTTGCCAACGTTATAACGCGGAGACTGAGCAATGCGCTGCTGTTTTTGCAGTCGACGCAGCAGTGTGCGCACCCGCGCGCAGACTTCACGTGGGGAGAATGGCTTGGCAACATAATCGTCCGCGCCAATTTCCAGCCCCAGCAGGCGGTCAACTTCTTCGCTGCGGGCAGTAAGAAACAATACCGGCAGGTCAGGTTGCAATGCCAGCAATCGGCGGCACAGTTCAAAACCATTGATATCGGGCAGGCCAACGTCAAGGATCACCAGATCCGGTACCTGCAGCGGCAAGGCTTCCAGCAACGGCACACCGCGCGGGAACCAGCGGGTTTCGAACCCTTCCAACTGCAGCATATATAACAATGTATCCGCAATGGCGGCTTCATCTTCTACCAGCCAGATGGTGGGGCTACTCATCCCGCGGTTCCTTTTCATTCAGCAGGTGTTGGCGCAGAAGCCGCCATTCGCTGCTGTCCATGCCATCGGCAAATAGCCATAACCGCTCGCGACGGCCTGCCGTGTTCTGTAATGTCAGCCGAATCGCCCGTTGCGTCAGCCACGGGCGGGAGGTCATGCGCCACTGGCACTGCGCCCAGCCTATCACACGCCCCTTGTGCAGGGTGATCTCCCCCCGACAATGCCGGATACGATGTCGACTGCACTGGCACTCCAGAAGAACCAGCAGCAGTAACAGGATGCGTGGCAATGAGGCGCTGTCCGGCCAAGGTGCCAGCAGCAGCGCCAGGATCAACGTGCCATGCAGTACCAGCGATAACGTTTGTGCGCGCCGGGAGGCCCGCAGATTACATCGCCACCGGACCACGTGCTCGGTTTCTGTCCTGAATTAATGCCACCATCCGTTGCAGCTCAGCATCAGCGGGTTCACCGTGATTCATCAGCCAGTTAAACAAATCGGGGTCATCACTCTCCAGCAGACGTACGAAGAGCTGTTTGTCTTCATCGGTCAGTGAATCAAACTCATACTGGAAAAACGGCATGATGGAGATATCGAGTTCGCGCATGCCACGACGGCATGCCCAGTGAATACGTGATTTATTTGAAATATCCATGTCACTCTGCGTCGGTTAACCAAACAGGGTGCACAGTGTACCGCTTTTTTGCGCTACTGTTGATTCAGCAATTATCACCCTGCGCGTCAGCCCGCAAAACAGTGGCATCAGTTACAGGGTTATCACGCGTTTTGTGCCGCATTTTCCGGAAACAGGTTGCAAAGCCGTGCTGCTCTTTTAACATGAGAAACAGATTTTCATCCCCTGCTTACTTTAGGACTGAATTATGCCGACGATTTCTTTCCCGCCGCGTCAACCCGCCGCATCAGCCCGCTTGCCGTTAACGCTGATCTCACTGGAAGCGTGGGCGCTGGTGAACGCAACAGGTGCCGATCGCATCAGCTATTTGCAGGGGCAAGTGACTCTGGATGTGGCCGCGCTGGGTGCCGAACAACATCGCCCTGCAGCACACTGTGATGCTAAAGGAAAGATGTGGAGCAACCTGCGCCTGTTTCATCGCGGTGAAGGCCTTGCCTTTATTGAGCGCCGCAGCTTGCGCGATAACCAGCTGGTGGAACTAAAAAAATATGCCGTCTTTGCCAAAGTCACGCTGGTAGCCGACGATGAATCGGTGCTGCTCGGTGTTGCCGGTTTTCAGGCCCGTGGCGCGCTAACGGATCTGTTCAGCGTGCTGCCTGATGCAGAGTCTCCGGTGGTTCAGGATGGGGAGAGCACGCTGTTATGGTTTGATCTGCCAGCCGAGCGCTTTCTGCTAGTCACCTCTCAGGCCAAAGCCGAAGAGGTGCGTAAAAAACTGGCTGATTCAGCACAGCTCAACGACAGCTCACAGTGGCTGGCGCTGGAAATTGAAGCCGGTTTCCCGGTGATTGATGCTGAGACCAGCGCACAGCTGATCCCACAGGCCACTAACCTGCAGGCACTGGATGCTATCAGCTTTAAGAAAGGCTGCTATACCGGGCAGGAAATGGTCGCCCGCGCAAAATTTCGTGGGGCCAATAAGCGTGCGCTCTACTGGCTGGCGGGCAAGGCGGGCATCGTGCCTGCAGCAAACGATGCGCTGGAAATGAAGATGGGTGAGAACTGGCGCCGTACCGGCACTATTCTGGCCGCGTGCCAGCTCGACAACGGTGACGTCTGGATTCAGGCCGTGATGAACAACGATCTGGACGCGGATACCGTACTACGTGTGCAAGGGGATGAGGGCGGCGAACTGGCGATCCAGCCGCTGCCCTATGAGATCACCGCCGGTTAATCAGCACGGGGTTACACCACATACAGGTAGATGGCCAGAAAGTGACACAACGATCCACCGAGAACGAAGCCATGCCAGATGGCATGGTTGTAGGGAATGCGCTTCGCCACATAGAAAATCACCCCAAGTGAGTAGATGATCCCGCCTGCAGCCAGTAACCACACGCTGCCCGCAGGCAGGGTCATTACCATCTGATACAGCACAATCACCGACAGCCAGCCCATCAACATGTAGGTGACCAGCGACAGTGCTTCAAATCGGTGGGCAAACACCAGCTTAAACAACACGCCAGTCAACGCCAGCCCCCAGATGACCACCATCAGCCAGTGCGCCAGCGGCGACTTCAATCCTACCAGTAGAAATGGCGTGTAGGTGCCAGCAATCAGCAGATAAATAGCCGAGTGGTCGAGTTTTTTGAGCCAGAATTTCGCCCGTTCACCCGGTATAGAATGATACAGGGTGGAGGCCAAAAACAGCAGAATGATACTGCCGCCATACAGGCTGTAGCTGATGATCGCCAGCGCACCAGCCCGGTTATCAATCGCCTGGTCCAGCATCAGGACCAGACCAATAACACCCAACAGGCAGCCGATGCCGTGGCTGATGCTATTCGCAATCTCTTCCGCCACTGAATACCCGCCCGTCAGTACTTTTTGCTTCACCATATCAACCCTTTTTCCGGTTCTTGCTACTCCGCCATCACTCGTTGTGCTGGCGGAAAAATCATCACCGCTAGCCTAACTGACAATAATTTCAGAGTACACATGTAAGCTAAAATATTGTGTGTAATCATGCAACGCACATTCTTTCGCGAAATACGCAAACGTTTCCCTTACAATACGGGCAAACTTTTTTCAGGGCATAAGTGAGACAGGTGATGTCAGACAGGGTAGCAGCCTTAGATTTCGGCGCGATGACAGAAGTCGTACAGTTTTTAATGGAGCTGGACAAACTAAAAGGCGTGGAGCGCCGTACCCGACTGCTCAGCAATGCACGTCAGGAAAACTCAGCGGAGCACAGCTGGCACCTGGCAATGGCGGCCATGAGTCTGGCCCCCTTCTCTCAGGCTACCATTGATGTTCAGCACGCCACGCAGTTGGCGCTTTTACATGATGTGGTTGAGATCGATGCAGGTGACGTCCTCGTGTACGACATCGCCGCGCGTGATGCCATTCAGGAACAGGAAGTGGCTGCCGCCGGACGTATTTTTGGGTTACTGCCCACCGAGTTGAGCCAACGTTTCCGCGCGCTGTGGGATGAATATGAAGCCGGAGAAACTGCAGAGGCGCGTTTTGCAAATATGCTCGACCGCGCCCTGCCCATCATGCTTAACCTGCACAATCAGGGCCAGAGCTGGAAAGAGAATGGTATCCGCCTGGAGCAGGTGGAAGCACGTAACGTCAAGCTGGCGGAGCAGTGGCCGGAGCTATGGGGCTATTTGAAGCAGCATCTGGACAATGCCCATGCGCAGGGCTGGTTGCTTTAGCCGCTTAGCGAGCGGCCGGGGGGGGCTGACGGGAAAGCAAGGTCGGCCCTAAAACAGTTATACTTGCACTGTCAGTTTCTGCGCCCTGCCCGGTACTGGTTTGTCGCGCCCATCGCGTGTAATTGCCGGGTCCCGGCACTTTTCTTCGCCGGATTTTTCGTCAGTGGGAAGGTCCTTTTACGCGCCACAATCACATTCAGACAGCCCAGCGCAGGCAAGTGGGTGCTGATCATCTTGCCTCCCTGTCGATTCCACGGCAGCACCTGAAAACTGATGCTCTGCATCACTTCGTAATTCAGCAGACTCAGCCAGTCCAGCAGTCTCATCTGAGTAAACATTCGACTGTTCCATGGGATCCGTCGGTGCAGACCCGGGATCAGTTTGCCTATCCCCAGAACGCTGAAGAGGTTGAAACCGCTGATAATCATCCAGCCGTCATCGATAAGCACCCTGTCAACCTCGCGTAGCACCCGGTGTGGGTCACTGCTCCACGCCAGCGTATGTGCCAGCAGACAGGCATCCACTGACTTGGACTCAAACGGTAGACTAAGAGGATCGGCCCTGACCTGAAGCGACTCACCGCTCAACCCTACATTCACCTGGTGTGAGATAGCACAGCTTTCAGTGTCGATTTCGGCACTCAGGTTACCGATTTTCAGCAAATGGAAGCCGTAAAGTTTGCTGAGACAGGGCCGCAGTTGGTGTGACAGAGCATCACGATAAAATTCACCGCAGGGTATCTGCGCCCAGGACTCTGGCACATGACGGATTTGGCGTGTTTTAGCAGGCTTCATGCTTTACCATCTTCTTTCCCTTGCGAGCATCCAGGAGCGATAATAATGAATCTTACCAGTATTCCAGCCCTGCAGGACAACTACATCTGGACCTTACATGATGATACAGGTCATTGCCTGATTGTTGACCCCGGCGAAGCGGCTCCGGTGTTACGCATGATTGAACAAAACCAGTGGCAGCCTGTGGCGATTTTGCTCACACATCATCATCATGATCATGTGGGTGGCGTGGCCGAACTGGTCTCTCATTACCCTGATTTAGCGGTGTATGGCCCAGAAGAAACGCGCGTTAAAGGGGCTAAAACTATCGTCAGTGAAGGTGATATCGTGTCGGTTTTGGGTCGAGATTTTACGATTTATGCCACGCCCGGCCACACTTTAGGACATATCTCATATTTCAGTTTCCCTTACCTTTTTTGCGGGGACACTCTTTTTTCAGGTGGATGCGGTAGGTTATTTGAAGGCACAGCAGAACAGATGTTCTATTCTTTTCAAAAACTTAATGAACTGCCTGATGAAACACTGGTTTGTTGCGCACATGAATATACGTTATCGAATTTAACCTTTGCACACGCTATTTATCCCCAAGAGACCGAAATAGCACGCTATTACCGAGAAATTAAGGAGTTACGCGCAAAAAATGCCATAACATTGCCTACAAAACTGGCATTGGAGCGAAAAATAAATGTTTTTTTACGCTCGCAAGACATTGAATTACAGAAACAAATAGGAATAGAAACAACTCCGCAACATGAATGGCAGGTATTTGCGGTTCTACGCGAGAAGAAAGACGCTTTTTAATATTTTTGGTTGTGTTGTCGGGATCGAGCACGTATTATTGCTCGTCTTTTAAGCGAACTATTGACACACACATGAAGGCTAAAGCGATATTACTCGCCTCAGTCTTGCTGGTCGGATGCCAGGCGTCAAGGCACGATGCTAACATCCCCGAACAGCATGCACAGAGTTTGTCTTCGGCAGGTCAAGGTGAAAATGGACAGTACTCAGATGAAATGTTGTCGCCGCGCTGGCAGGACGATGGAACGTCACTTGCGCAAGACAGAGATCTGTGGAATTTCATTAGCGACGAGCTGAAGATGAAGATTCCGGATAATTACCGGATACGCGAACAAAAACAGAAGTACCTGAGTAACAAGAGCTATCTCCACGATGTAACATTACGGGCAGAGCCGTATATGTACTGGATTGTCGAGCAGATTAAGCAACGTAAAATGCCGATGGAACTGGTACTACTACCCATAGTGGAGAGCGCTTTTGATCCCCATGCTACATCATCTGCGAATGCCGCTGGCATCTGGCAGATTGTGCCGCAGACGGGACGAAATTATGGTCTTAAACAGACCCAGTGGTATGACGGACGACGCGACATTGTCGCATCGACCAAAGTTGCTCTGGACATGATGCAGCGCCTTAACGGCATGTTTGACGGTGACTGGTTATTAACCATTGCCGCCTATAACAGCGGTGAAGGTCGTGTACTCAAAGCGATAAAAGCCAATAAGGCTAAAGGTCGACCAACAGATTTCTGGTCACTTGCGCTGCCACGAGAAACTACGGTCTATGTGCCTAAAATGCTGGCTTTAGGGCAGATCCTTAAAAACAGTAAGCGTTATGGCGTACGTCTGCCGGCACCTAATGAAGCACGCGCTCTGGCGCGAGTAGAAGTAGGCCAGCAGATTGAGCTGACACAGGCAGCCGAAATGGCTGGCATGTCATTGAGCAAGCTGAAGAGCTTTAATACCGGCTACAAACGCGGTACGACGGCACCAAATGGTCCTCATTACATTATGGTTCCGAAGTCCAACGTAGCTAAACTGCGTAACTCACTGGCAAGCGGTGACATCTCAGCGGTACAGCCAACTTCTCTTGCCAGGAACAGTGTTTCTCCTGCCTCTTACAAGGTGCGCAGCGGTGATACTCTTTCAGGCATTGCCAAGCGTCTCGGGGTTCCGGTGAAAGATCTGCAACGTGCCAATAATCTGCGCGGTGTCAGTATCAAACCCGGTCAGACATTGAGCCTGGGTAACAGCAGTACGCGACTGGCAGATAACGGCGACAGCATCACCTACCAGGTACGTAAGGGTGATTCTCTGGCCAGTATCGCAAAACGTCACGGCGTAAACATCAAGGATGTTGTTCGCTGGAATAGCGTCGCCAGTAATACGAAAAACATTCAGCCTGGCGATAAGTTAACGCTGTTTGTTAACAATAATGCGACGCCAGACAGTTAACTGTTAGCCACTGCGGATGAAAATCCACACAAAAAAGCCCGTCTATGACGGGCTTTTTTTATGGCCGAATGGCCTCGATAAAGATGATATCGGTACTGAAACTGCCATCAGGCTGCAAAGCATAGTAGCGCTGCACTTCGTCAGGTGCTGAATGCTGATAGGCCCGGATCGCCTTTACCATCACATCAGGTGTACGCATTCTCTCTATCCAGCTACTGAACTCCAGATCGAGACGATCCTGCGAGACAGCCTGTATCACCAGCCCACTCTCTGTCATTAATGCCAGCCACTCACCGGGGCTGTAATCCTGCACATGAGAGGTATCACGCAAGGCTTCCACCGTCTGTAACCAGATATTCAGTACCGGATTGCCCGGTGCACTGACATCCATAAATATCACTTTACCGCCGGGTTTCAATACCCGACGGACTTCACGCAATGCACTTCCGACATCGTGCCAGTGATGCGCTGAATACCGGCTGATCACCACATCAAACTCTGCATCCGCAAAAGGCAGGTTTTCCGCATAGCCCTGCCGGGTTGTCAGGTGATGGTAGCCGCGTTCGAGCGCTGTTGCTCGCACCACTGCCAGCATTTTCTCCGACAGATCGTACGCGACCACTTCTTTAACATGCTGGGCAGCAATGAAACTCGCATGCCCGGCTCCGCAGCCCATATCAAGGACCTTCGCCTCTGATGCGTCACACAGCCGTTCTGCCAATCGTACGAGGTCACGCCCCTCCGCATGGACTACGCTGGTCAGATAAGCGCCTGCCTGTTCACCGAACTGTTTATCGACGTTATCATGGTGCTTTGTTGCCATTCTGAATAGTGTCCTTGTTTATGCGTAATCCGTAGGGTGAGCATCAAACTCAACCAGCAGTGGATTGTGGTCGGATGCACGGGTAACCAGTACCGAAGCCTCTGCGACACTCATCCCGCGATAAAAAACAAAATCCAGGGGTCGACCAAACGCTTTGCGCCGATGATCGTCGGTGAAACGGACTTCACGTAGCCCCATTTCACGAGAAAAACGATATAGCGCATTGATCCGCTGACGGCTCCACGCATTAAAGTCACCCGCCATAATCACCGGGCCCTGGTGATGAAGAATCTGTTCGCCGATCGGTCCGAGCTGTTTACTGTAAACATCAATGCCCAGACTGAAGTTCACCGCATGGATATTAACGACCATTAGCATCTGACCACCGGGCAATGGATAAGCCGTGACCAGTGCCGATTTAGCCAGCCTTAGAAGCGGCTCACGCTCACGTAAAGGACAACAGTAGACAGGGTGAGCGGAGGCCAGAGTCATGACCCCTGACGGGTGCTGAGGCAGTACAAAAGCAGGCACCTGATCGGCAGCAAGATAATGAGTGGTGGCGAAACGCACCAGTTCTGGTGTCGTTTGCGCCTCCTGTAGAAGAACAAGGTGGGCATCTTTACCAAAATTTTGCAAAACCGAGAGCCAGTCTGCGCGCTGTTGCTTGAAAATATTCCACACCAGCACTTTCAGGCGGGCTTCTGTGGTGAGCGGCGCACCGGGCGGCAATGCCTGTCCGACATGCAGCATCGCCACGGGAGGAAAAATACGCTCCGCTGGCTGGCCTGCTACGTATCTCATGGCATAAGTCTTTTTTTGCACGTTACCGCCTGCACTTTTTACAGCTGAATGGGTTTACCATCTATCAGTTATAGGGACTTTGTTGCCTACTTTCAATCGGCGGGAGCCAATTCGCACGGGATTGTACGTAAGGAAATGAAAATAAAAAATACAAATACAAAAAAGCCCTGACTCTTATGAGTCAGGGCTTTCTGTTTAAGTGGCGGAACGGACGGGGCTCGAACCCGCGACCCCCTGCGTGACAGGCAGGTATTCTAACCAACTGAACTACCGCTCCACCGATTCTGTACTGACCTCAGACTACGTCTGAATTCAGGTGTTTCGCCCTTACCTTGTCAGGGGTAAGGTCACAACCCGGTTACGGGTCTTAATTTGATGCCTGGCAGTTCCCTACTCTCGCATGGGGAGACCCCACACTACCATCGGCGCTACGGCGTTTCACTTCTGAGTTCGGCATGGGGTC
>NZ_JABANZ010000008.1:0-167383 GCF_013074405.1 Erwinia sp. JH02 | reverse complement strand
TTGAGAAGTTTTTTCCGGCGGTTCAGATGCTTCCTGAACCTCCTGAGCCGCTGGCCGTAAGCCGTTGTGCCGTCTCAGTGGTTGCGCATTATAGGCAGTTTCCGACGAGTGACAAGTGTTTATTGCAATAAAATGACTGAGCGCGTTATTTTTCATCAGAAGCGTTAAAAGCATACGCTTTCAGGGCAATAAATCAGCATTTACTGACAGAAAACTGCGAAAGACCGAGGAGGAAAGCAAAAATGAGATGCTATTCTTTCTGCTTCACAGGGGATTTTTCTGCCGCACTCACAAAAGAAAGGGATACCAATGATTAAATCCGCGCGCAGTATGGCCGGACTTCCATGGATTGCCGCTATGGCTTTCTTTATGCAGGCGCTGGATGCCACCATTCTGAACACGGCCCTTCCGGCCATCGCCCACAGCCTGGGGCGTTCTCCCCTGGCGATGCAGTCTGCCGTTATCAGCTATACCTTAACTGTCGCGATGCTGATCCCGGTCAGTGGCTGGCTGGCCGATCGCTTTGGCACCCGTAAAGTCTTTATCGCCGCCGTATTTCTGTTTTCCCTGGGTTCGCTGGCCTGCGCGCTTTCGGGTTCGTTGTCGATGCTGGTCACATCCCGTGTGGTGCAAGGTGTGGGTGGGGCAATGATGATGCCGGTGGCTCGTCTTGCCCTGCTCCGGGCCTATCCGCGCAGCGAGCTGCTACCGGTACTCAATTTTGTCACGATGCCGGGACTGGTTGGCCCGGTGTTAGGCCCTTTACTGGGGGGCGTATTGGTCACCTGGGCAACCTGGCACTGGATTTTCCTCATTAATATCCCAATCGGTATTCTCGGCATTTTCTATGCACGCAAATATATGCCGGACTTTACCACTCCGAAACGCCGCTTTGACCTGATCGGCTTCCTGCTGTTTGGTTTGGGTCTGGTGGGCATCTCCAGCGGCATCGAATTATTCGGTGAACAGGTTGTATCAAGCGTGATTGCTCTGGGTGTGTTGCTGGCGGGTATCGCATTATTACTTCTCTATATAGTGCATGCGCGGCGCCACCCTGCCCCGTTGCTGCCATTACCCATGTTTAAGACGCGCACCTTCTCCGTCGGCATCGTGGGCAATATCGCTTCAAGACTGGGTACAGGCTGTATTCCCTTCCTGATGCCATTAATGTTACAGGTCGGATTTGGCTACACCGCCCTGCTGGCGGGCTGCATGGTCGCGCCCACCGCCCTCGGTTCCATTCTGGCGAAGTCGACGGTCACCCAGGTACTGCGCTGGTTTGGTTATCGCAAAACCCTGGTCGGGATCAGCATGATTATCGGCGTACTGATCGCCACCTTTGCTTTGCAGGTTCCTGGCTGGAGTATGCTGGCGCTGCTCATCCCACTCTTTATTCTGGGTATGGCGATGTCCACACAATTTACCGCGATGAACACCATCACCCTTGCAGACCTGACGGATGCCAATGCCAGCAGCGGTAACAGCATGCTGGCCGTCACACAACAGTTAGCGATTGGGTTTGGTGTCGCAGTGAGTGCAGCGGTGTTACGCTTTTATGAAAACTTTGATGGCACCACACTCCAGCACTTCCATGCCACCTTCCTGACGATGGGGGTCATTACCGTGCTGTCAGCGCTGGTCTTCCTGCTACTGAAACCAGGGGACGGTCGCAACCTGATTAGCGACCGTGATAAGAAGAAAACCTAGGCGCTTATTCCTTGCGGATATCGCCCACGGAGGCACGTTCCATCAGTTCCGGCGTCAGCACCAGCAACTGGGGGCTGGCCGTTGGATCTGTCAGGCGGTGTAGCAGAGCATCGATCGCCAGCTCCCCCAGTTCGTCTTTAGGCTGGTGAACAGTGCTGAGGGGCGGCGTCATATAGCGCGCCAGTTCGATATCATCGTAACCCACCACGGCCATATCCTGCGGGATACGCATTTCCGCCAGATAGAGCGCGTGATACACGCCAACAGCCATCGCATCATTACAGGTAAAGACAGCCTGAGGTGGAGGATCGAGGGCCAAAAGCGTATTCATGGCATTGAATCCGCCCTGGAATTCAAAATCGCTACTGACAATGTAGTCAGGCGGTATCGCTAACCCGGCGCTATCCATTGCCTGCTTATATCCTTCAAGACGCAGACGCGCAGGTGTTTTGTCCTGTGGCCCGGCAATACAGGCAATCCGTGTATAACCACGCGAAATGAGATGTCGCGTCGCCATCTCCCCACCCAGCAGGGAGTTATCCTGGATAATGTCGCTGCCGCCTTCAAACGGCGCCCAATCCATCATGACTGAAGGGATCGTGGGATAACGATGAAGTAATTCAGCGGAAGGCAGGTGACTTTCGGTACACATAATCAGTAAGCCATCAACACGCTTTTGCAGCAGTGTTTCAAGGCTTCGATTCATACGGTCTTCATCGCCTTCGGTATTGCACAATACCAGGCTATAACCACGCTCATAGCAGCTACGCTCAACACCCCGTACCACCTCGGAATAGAACGGGTTACTGCTGGCCGTCAGTAACATGCCAATAGTACGGGTCTGATTGAGCTTCAGACTACGCGCCAGCGCAGAGGGTGCGTAATTCAGCTGGCTTACCGCCGAGGTCACTTTTTCACGAACCGCTTCGCTCACGAAGCGGTTGTTATTGATAACGTGAGACACGGTGGAGGTTGAGACGCCCGCCAGGCGGGCGACATCTTTCATGGTCGCCACATCTACCCCTGCTGTTGCAAGAAGCTGTCAATCTCATCACGCCAGGGAACGGAAGGTTGTGCACCACGGCGGGTCACGGCAATCGCTGCGGCTGCATGGGCAAAGCGTACGGCTTCAGCCATCGGACGCTGCTCAATCAGTGCCGTGATCAGCGCACCATTAAAGGTGTCGCCCGCGGCAATAGTATCCACCGCTTCCACACGGAAACCAGGAATACGCTGACCATTCCCCTGCTCACTTAACCACACGCCCCGGCTGCCGAGGGTAATCAATACTGTACGGATACCTTTTTGATGCAGCACTGCCGCTGCTCGTGCAGCGTCTTCATCGCTGTTGACCGCCACACCCGTGAGGATCTGCGCTTCGGTTTCATTCGGGGTAATCATATCCACCAGCGACAATAGCTCGTCAGAGAGTTCTGTCGCCGGGGCCGGATTCAAAATCACCTGCGTCTGATGCTGATGCGCGATCTTCGCAGCCGCCAGCACGCTTTCCAGCGGTGACTCCAGCTGCATCAACAGTGCTGCGGCATCCGCAATCACCTGCTGGTGCTGCTCAACGCGCTCGGGCGTCAGGGCAGCGTTGGCGCCGGCGTGAATGCCGATCGTATTCTCACCTTCACCGTTAACAAATATCAGTGCCACACCCGTCGAGTCGCCGGCAACGGCTTCCACCGGGCTGACATCAATACGGTCATCAACCAGTTGCTGGCGGATACGTTCGCCAATGTCGTCTTCACCCACGCAGGCGATAAAGGCAATGTCTGCGCCACTGCGCCCGGCGGCAACGGCCTGGTTTGCACCTTTCCCACCGAATGCGACCTGATACTGCTTCCCGATCACCGTTTCACCCGGACGCGGGAAATGCGCCAGATTCAGAATGTGATCTGCATTAATGCTGCCGAGGACAGCCAGTTTGCCAGTTTTCATCATAAGGGGATTGTCCAGATAAGTGCGCCACCCGAAGGTGGCGCGTGCCATGCTTTTCTTTGATTTATTGGGTAACCAGCTTCAGGTCAACCGGATTGATAGCCTGTACTTTCTGGCCTTTCAGCACTTTATCAGCCGTCTGAACGCCGATAACGCCGATTTGCTCCGGTAACTGAGCCACGGTCGCAGCCAGTTTGCCACCTTCAACCGCTTTGATACCATCTGGGGTGCCGTCGAAGCCCACCACTACGACATCAGATTTGCCTGCCGTTTGCAATGCACGCAGGGCACCCAGTGCCATTTCGTCGTTCTGAGCAAACACCGCCTGCACGTCCGGGTGAGCGGTCAGCAGGTTCTGCATCACGTTCAGGCCTTTGGTACGGTCGAAGTCAGCCGGCTGGCTGGCGAGAATATTGAATTTGTGTGCATCGGCAGCCTGCTTGAAGCCTTCACCACGCTCACGCGCAGCAGACGTTCCGGCAATGCCCTGCAGCTCAATGATTTTTGCATTGTCGCCGACTTTTTTGGCGATGAAGTTACCGGCCATTTTGCCGCCGAAACGGTTATCAGACGCCACGTGGCTGACCACGGTACCCTGAGAGGCTACACGGTCCAGGGTGATCACCGGAATGTTCGCCTGGTTTGCCATTTTCACGGCGTTACCCACCGCATCAGAATCGGTCGGGTTAATCAGCACCAGCTTGGTGCCACGAACGGTCAGATCCTGCACGTTAGCCAGTTCTTTCGCCGGGTTGTTCTGAGAATCCAGCACCACCAGGTTATAACCCAGTTTATCCGCTTCTTTCTGCGCGCCATCTTTCAGCGATACGAAGAACGGGTTATTCAGGGTAGAAACCACCAGCGCAATGGTGTCCTTTGCCAGCGCGTTAGCGCTCAGCGTGGCGCCTAACAGTACAGCCAGTGCAGTCAGTTTATTCATCTTCATTTTCATATCCTGTAAAGGTAAAGAGTGTTATTTACTGCTTTTGTTGTCTACCAGCACCGCCAGCAAAATCACCACAGCTTTGACGATCATTTGGTAGTAAGAAGAAACACCGAGCAAGTTCAGCCCGTTATTCAGGAAGCCTAAGATCAGCGCACCTATCAGCGTGCCCATAATCCGGCCTTTACCGCCTGCGAGGCTGGTTCCACCCAGCACCACAGCTGCAATCGCATCCAGCTCATAGCCCGTACCGGCCGTCGGCTGCGCCGAAGAGAGGCGTGCCACTTCAATGGTGCCCGCCAGTGCAGCCAACATGCCGCACAGTGCATAAACGATAATTTTGACGCGGTTAACACTGATGCCGGACAGACGCGTTGCCGCTTCGTTACCGCCCAGCGCATAAATGTAACGGCCAAGGCGCGTGTGATGCAGCATGTACCAGGCGGCGAGGAACACCACACCCATTAACCAGACCGGTGTCGGGATACCCAGAGGACGACCGATACCAAACCAGCCAAACAGGTCTGCATTGTCGTTAAAGCCGGTATTCACCGGGCTGCCGTTGGTGTACACCATCGTCACACCACGCAGCAGCAGCATCATGACCAGTGTGGCAATAAACGCCTGCACTTTACCTTTCGCGACAATCGAGCCGGTAATCGCACCAATAAAGGCACCCAGTGCCAGCGATGCCGCCACCGCCACCAGAGCATTCACTTCCAGCCCGACAATCGAGGCAGCGACTGCCCCGGTCAGCGCCAGCAATGACCCCACGGAGAGATCGATACCGGAGGTGAGGATCACCAGCGTCATACCCACCGCCATAATGGCGTTGACCGACGTCTGTTGCAGAATGTTAAACAGGTTAGCCACGGTGAAGAAATTCGGGCTCAGACTGGAAACGATGGCAATCAGCACCACCAGCGCAATCAGCGATTTCTGCTCAAGCAGCCATGCCTTACTGATCAGGCGGCGTGAAGGAATTGTTTGCGTACTCATAGTTATGCCAGCTCCGCGCTGTAATGTTTACCAACTGCCGCCGCCATCAAAATTTCCTGCGAGGCTTGTTCAATCGGGAAGTCACCGCTCAGGCGACCTTCGTGCATCACCAGCACGCGGTCACTCATGCCCAGGACTTCCGGCATTTCGGAGGAGACGAGAATGATGCTCAACCCTTCCTGTTTAAACTGATTAATCAGCTGATAAATCTCTTTTTTCGCGCCAACATCGACGCCACGCGTTGGCTCATCCAGGATCAGCACTTTTGGCCGCGTCATCAGCCCGCGCGCAATGGCCACCTTTTGCTGGTTACCCCCTGAGAGCAAACCAATCGGCTGATTCATTGATGGCGTTTTAACGTTAAACAGCTTGATAAAATCACCGACCGCCTGCTGCTCTTCCGCATGTTTCAGGCGGCCCGCGCCATAGCTAAAATAGTTGAGGGCGGTCAGTGACATGTTCTCTTTCACCGACATGCCCAGCACCAGACCATCACGCTTACGATCTTCAGAAATATAGACGATACCGTTGGCCAGCCCCTCTTCCGGGGAACGCGCGAAGACGGTTTTTCCGTCCAGCGTTACGCTGCCACTGCTGCGTGACAAGGCGCCATACAGCACTTTCATCAGTTCGGTACGCCCCGCGCCCATCAGCCCGGACACACCCAAAATTTCGCCTTTACGCAGCGTAAAGCTGACATCCTCAACGCCGGAACCACTCAGATTCTCCACCTTCAGGCGAACCTCACCCGGTGCTTTATCCAGGCGTGGATACTGCTCTTCCAGCTTGCGGCCGACCATCATTTCAATCAGCGACTCTTCCGTCAGCTGAGCCACTTCACGTTCTGCAATAAACTGCCCGTCACGGAAGATGGTGACATCGTCGCAGATCTCAAAAATTTCTTTCATTCGGTGGGAGATATAAACAATGCCGCAGCCCTGCGCTTTCAGCTCGTTGATCACCCGGAACAGCGAAGCGGTCTCGGTATCCGTCAGCGCGTCCGTCGGTTCGTCCATGACGATCACTTTTGACTCGAAGCTCAGGACCTTGGCAATTTCCACCATCTGCTGGTCACCGATCGACAGATCACCCACCAGCTTATGGCTGCTGAAGCGCAGATTCAGGCGCTTCAGTAAGGCATCCGCCTCGGCATACATCTTTTTCCACTGGATGCGGCCAAAACGGTTAACAAATTCGCGACCCAAAAAGATGTTTTCCGCAATGCTCAACTGGGGGATCAGGTTCAGTTCCTGATGAATAATACCGATCCCGGCTTCCTGCGACTCTTTCGGCCCGTTAAAGGTGGTTTCCTGACCGAGCCATTCAAACGTGCCCGCATCACGGGCGTAGATCCCGGTAAGCACCTTCATCATGGTCGACTTACCCGCACCGTTCTCGCCCACCAGCGCCATCACGCGGCCAGGATAAACAGAGAGGGCGGCTCCCGACAGCGCCTTGACGCCCGGGAAGGCTTTATCAATGCCTTTTAATTGCAGTAAAGGTTGCATAACAGCCTCTAAAAGGTCACGCCAGCGATCAGGATGACATTCGCATACGGAGAACACTCTCCGCTGCGAATGACAGCCTGACTACGCTGAGTTTGGTGTTTGAACTGTTCGTGACTGACATAACTGATACTGATTGAATTACCCTGGTGTTGTTGCAGTAAGTCGAGCAGGGCGATCAATTCACTATGAAGCTGCGGATTATGCTGCTTAATTTCTTCCGCAATGATGGCACTCTCGACCTGCATCTCGCTGGTGACCGCCTGGGTAACCTGTAAAAATGTCGGAATTCCATGCGTCAACGCCAGATCAATACGCTGCGGACCTTGTGGGACCGGCAGGCCGGCATCGCCAATCACGATGCTGTCAGTATGACCGAGACGTGAAATCACGGACGAGATATCAGAATTCAGTAAGGTGCCTTTTTTCATTATTCACTCCAGAGCGAAACGTTTCGCTGAGGGGCAGTGTAAGAAATGGTCAGGGGAAAACAATCATCAAATGTTGAAAATGTGATCGCCATCGAAACGTTTCGCTGACGCAGAGAGAGGATTTGTTTTAAGGAAAAAAATGGCCCTTTTATGTTACCGGTAAAGGGCCATGACTGAATGTAATGAATATCTGGAAGGTATAGCAGCTCACAAAATCTGGCTGAGATGAAGCTGTCCCATCAGCAGAGGGTTGTCTGCGTAGTCCACCGGAATAGCCACTACCGCCGGGCCCTGCACATCCATCGCTTTACGCAACGTCGGTTCCAGCATTTCTGCACTTTCCACAGCAAACCCCGCGGCACCAAACGACTCGGCGTAAGCTTTAAAATCGATCGGACCGAATTTCACCCCGGAAACCCGCTGATATTTCTTCTCTTCCTGCATCGCCACCATGTTGTAGCACTCATCCACCCAGATGATATGCAGCAAATTAGCGCCCAGCCGTACTGCCGTTTCCAGCTCCATACTCGATTGCAGGAACCCGCCATCCCCGGAGACCGACACCACTTTGCGCGACGGGTCCACCAGCCAGGCACCAATCGCCCAGGGCAGGGCAACGCCCATGGTTTGCTGACCGTTGGAGATCATGATCTGACGGGCGCGGAAGCTGTAAAGATAACGCGCGATCCAGATATGAAAGCTGCCCATATCCACCGTCAGGGTGACGTCACTGTTGATGATGTCCTGCATAGCACGCACGATGCGCAAAGGATGCAGGGCAAACTGATTCAGCTGATGGCCGCGCAGCGCCAGCAGTTCACGCTGTTGCTGGCGGTCGCTGAGGATCGCAGCCGCCTGTGGGCTAAGCGTTAACGGGCCGTGGATACGTGCCGTCAGTTTATCCAGCGTGGCAGCAATATCCCCGACCAGCTCGGCATCAGGCTGATAACAGTTGTCGGTATCGGCGGGCAACACATCGATATGCACCAGGGTGGCTTTGCCACTGTTCCACATCGCAGGTTCATACTCTACCGGGCTGTAGCCAATGGTGATAATCAGGTCGGCTTCTCGCAGTAACCGATCGCCCGCCTGATTATTAAAGAGCCCGACACGCCCGGCAAAGCGGGAAAAATGCTCCTGCCGCACTGCACCTGCCGCCTGGTAGGTACTGGTGACCGGAATATGGCTACGCTCCAGCAGCTGATGCAGCGCATCGCTGTTGGCGGGCTGGCTGGCCATCAGGCCCAGCAGCAGCACCGGGTTTTTCGCCTGTGCGATTTGGCGGGCAACGGCGTCAATCGCCACATCCGGTGCCGCCCCCAGCAGCAGCTGGCCACTGGTATTCAGCAGATGTCCGCGTGCGGGCTCATTAATAATGTCCTGCGGCAGGCTGACAAAAGCGCCGCCGGGGCGCCCCTGCTCCGCACTGCGAAACGCATTCGATAACACTTCGGCAATGGCATCTGAGGAACCGACTTCTACCGCATATTTACTCACAGGGCGGAACATCGCGACGGTATCCATGCTTTGATGCACCTGTTTGGCGCTATCCGCGCGTTTTACCGCCCCCCCCAGTGCCACTACCGGATCGCCCTCGGTGGTCGCCGTTGCCATACCGGTGATCAAATTGGAACAGCCAGGCCCGGAGGTGACCAATGCAACGCCGGCTTTGCCGGTCAGCCGACCCACGGCCGCTGCCATAAATGCGGCGTTGGCTTCATGACGTACGGCAATCGTCTGGATGGAGGTGTCCAGCAGCGAATCAAAGACTTTATCGATTTTGGCACCGGGAATGCCGAAGACCTGCTTCACCCCCTGTGCTTCCAGTTGAGCCACGACCAGATCGGCACCGTGTGCCCACTGTTGAACCTCAGTGACGTTTTTCATCTTTTGTTCTCTCTCTTTTTCAGCTTTCAACAGAACGAATGGCGGAATCCAGGTTTTCCGGGCTGAGATCCGCCCGCAGGAAGTCGCTGTCGCCAGGCAGGTCAATCACCAGCTTGCTGATCTCACCAAAGGTCAGCGTGCCGTGATCAAGCTGATAGTCCAGAAGATGACCGCCACCCTGGCGATCGTCAGTAATGAAATGTTCGTGATAGCCCGCGACGTTGATGCCCTGCATATACTGCGGCGTGCGAAAACCGATCAACACGCCATTGCGCTGCTCAAAATGAAAGGTGGGCTGCTTGCCGAGCACCTCTGGCATCGATTTATACGGGCGGTGCTGACAGGGAACCGTGCGGGTTTCTGCGCGGCTGAACAAACCGTCGAGACGCAATGCGCAGAACTGATTATCGGAACTGACCTGCTGGTCGATGACCTGATGTACCCCGGCCCGATCAACCGGGCCGGTAAAGCGATGCTGATACTGAGGGTGGAAGAAGGTCATCACTGCAAACGGCGATTGCTGATCGGGACTGGCAGCACGGGCACTGCCATCTGAACGCAACTGGTACACTTCACGGTTAAAAGCGATAAGCTCGCCATCCAGCTGATTAAACGTCCCGAGGCCAAAATCGCCTTTCTTCAGCAGGTCAGCCACCGTGGTGGTACCGTCATAGACGCCGCTCAGTAACGCGCTCATCAGAGAGGTCTGATAGATTACACTTTCTGGCCTTTCCTTCTGCATCCCCCTGACCGTTTCGGTCAGTTGTTCCGAACATGAACAATCAGTTACAGAATGTGTCATTGCCATTTCCCCCGATAAACTGTTAAGAAGTATTGAATCAATGTTGACTCGGTTCAGTTCGGGATTCCAATATAGAACACCCCCCACTTTGAGACGTTTTCGATATGGAACTGCGGTATCTGCGTTACTTCGTTGCGGTCGCTGAGACGAAGCACTTCACCCGGGCGGCGGAAAGGCTGGGTATTTCCCAGCCCCCGCTGAGTCAGCAAATCAAAAAACTGGAAGAAGAGATTGGTACACCGCTGCTGAAAAGGCTGACGCGTGGCGTGGAACTGACGGATGCCGGGGAAGCGTTTTATCATGATGCCTGCCAGATCCTGGCACTGACCGGCCATGCGCTGGAGAAAGCCAAAGGGATTGCCCGCGGGATCAGTGGAAAGCTGTCGATTGGTTTTGCCAGCTCCACCGCGTTTCATCCGCAGATTTTCCGGCTGCTGCACTGTTTTCAGGATCGTTTTCCGGCCATCACCTTACTGCCCCAGGAAGAGAGTATGGCGACGCTGATGCATAATCTGGAGGAGGGATTACTGGATGCCGCCTTTGTACGTCTGCCCTGTGAGAGCAGTAAGACGTTTAATCTGAAGGTGATTGCTTCTGAGAAAATGGCTGTGGTGCTACCGACGGGTCATCCGCTTGGCAGCGTACCCTCTTTGTCGCTGGCACAGTTACGTCAAGAATCACTGATTTTGTTTCCACGTGAGGTTGCCCCCAGCCTGTACGAAGTGATTATCAGTGCCTGTCTGCGTGCCGGTTTTCAGCCAGATGGCGTGCAGCAGTCACCGCAAATTTCGTCGGGCGTGAGCATGGTCGCCGCAGGCTTCGGCATCACCATCGTGCCTGATTCACTGCGCTGCATCAGCCTGCCCGGCGTCAGCTTCCATCAGATTGAGGATGCTGCGCTGGGCAGTGATATCGCCCTGGCCTGGCGGCGTTGGGATCGCTCCCCCGCCGTCCACCACCTGGTCACGATGCTTGCCAGCGATTAGCCACCGATTTTGCGCACCTGTTTGACGTCCAGCTCCAGCGAGTTGAAGTCTTTATCCAGCTTGCCCTGGAGTTCAACATTGTCTTTCGGACCAATGGTCTGTCCGTCCCAGCGCTTATCGTCAATTTCGACGGTCATGGTGCCGGTGGCATCACGGAACAGATAGTCTTCATCACCAATGCGCTTTTCAATATGACCACGCATTGTTACCCAGGCATCATCACTCATATCCTGAGCCTGCTTGACGGTAGCCACCGTACCGTTCGGGCCGCTGAACCCGCCCTTCTGTACCTGGGCTGCCGGGGCGCTCGGGTCAACAAAACCGCCGCCCTGGACGGCAAGTACGGGCATGGACATCAGGGCGGTGATCGCCAGTAATGCAGCTGTCTTCTTCATCATTTTCACTTTTCCTTATGCAATAGAGCAGTCAGTTCTGCCCGGTAACGTCGGTTCAGTCAGTATTACAGCAAAAGGTTCTTAACAGGATCTTAAGAACTCTTTTATCACGAGTTTATTGTTCTAAATTGACGAAAAGTCGCGAATTTCGTCGATCGTTGCTGTACAAGCCGTATCATGATTCCGTATAACTCGGTGAACTGCGAAGGATAACACCATGCGAATTCTTTTAATCGAAGATGACCGCCTGATTGGCGACGGCATCAAAGCCGGGTTAAGCAAACTGGGGTTCAGTGTTGACTGGTTTACCCAGGGCAACGAGGGACTTCGGGCGCTGAGTGCCGCGCCCTATGATGCGGTAGTACTGGATCTCAGCCTGCCAGAAATCGACGGACTCACCATTCTCCGCCAGTGGCGACAGCAGGGACGTGATGAACCGGTGTTGATCCTCACGGCCCGCGATGCCCTGGAACAACGCGTCAGCGGGTTGCAGCAGGGAGCCGATGACTATTTATGTAAACCCTTTGCCCTCAGCGAAGTGGCCGCACGTTTACAGGCACTGATCCGCCGCCGCCACGGTCAGCTTCAGCCGACACTGCAACATGGCAGCCTGATCATGGAACCGGGTTCCCATACCGTTACCCTGAAGGGTGAACCGCTGGTACTGAAAGCGCGTGAACTGGCGCTGCTGGAACTGTTTCTGCTCAACAACGGGCGCGTGCTCACCCGCCCACAGTTAGAAGACAAACTCTACGGCTGGGATGACGACGTTTCCAGCAATGCCGTGGAAGTGCACATCCATCACCTGCGTAAAAAACTGGGCAGTGAGTTTATTCGCACCATTCACGGCGTGGGTTACACGCTGGGAGCGGCACCCTGATGCGCCAAAGTCTGCGACTGCGTCTGATGCTCGGTTTTTTGTTGCTCAGCCTGCTGTGCTGGGGAGTGGCCGCTGTGGGGGCCTGGTGGCAGACCCGTCACAATATCAATGCGTTGTTTGATACACAGCAAATGCTGTTCGCAAAACGGCTCACCACCCTGAATATTGAGTCAGGGGATGAGAAAACGATAACGCTGCCGAAAACAAAAAAAATCCTGCGCCATCACCGGGGCGATCAGGACGATGATGCGCTGGCCTTTGCCGTGTTTCGCCGCGATGGCCAGATGCTGCTTAATGATGGTGATAATGGCCGTAATTTCATCTTTGATTATCAGCGTGATGGTTTTGTTGATGGCCGCCTGCGCGGTGACGATGACAGCTGGCGTATGGTGTGGCTGCGTACCCCGGACGATCGCTATGTGGTGGTGGTCGGTCAGGAGTGGGAGTATCGCGATGATATGACCCGCGATCTGGTGCAAACCAACCTGACGCCGTGGCTGGTGGCACTGCCGGTAATGCTGATGTTGATGTTGTGGCTGATCACCCGGGAGCTGGCGCCGCTGAAACAGATCGCCGACCAGCTGCGGCAGCGCGCCCCGGATGACATTACGCCCCTCACCGCACAGCGTGTGCCGCAGGAAGTCCGCCCGTTGCTGACTGAACTGAATCAACTGTTTGGGCGCATCGGTGACATGCTGCTGCGCGAACGCCGTTTTACCTCGGATGCCGCACATGAACTGCGCAGCCCGCTGGCCGCGTTAAAAGTGCAGACGGAGGTTGCCCAGCTGGCTCATGACGATGCCGCATTACGCCACCATGCGCTGACCAGCCTGGATGCGGGGATAGACCGCGCTACCCGGCTGGTGGATCAACTGCTGACGCTGTCGCGTCTGGATGCCGGGGAAGATCTGGAAACACAAAGCGTGCAGTGGCAGGCGATCGTGCAGAAAGCCGTGGTGGATCAGTATGCAGCCGCACAGGCTGCGGGCGTGGAACTGGCGCTGGATGCCCCTGATGCGCCCGTTATCTGTCAGGGTCAACCGCTGCTGCTGGCGCTGTTGGTTCGTAATCTGCTGGATAATGCCATTCGCTACAGTGCGGCGGGCAGTGAAGTATGGCTGAAACTGACCGCCGGCACGTTGCAGGTGCTGGACAATGGACCGGGCGTCAGCCCGGAAGCGCTGGCACGTATTGGTGAACGATTTTATCGCCTGCCAGGCCAGCAACAGTCTGGCAGCGGTTTAGGCTTGTCGATCGTTCATCATATTGCCCGCCTGCACGGCATGACGGTGACCCTTGAAAATCGGGCAGAAGGCGGATTTGCGGTGACGGTAAATATTAACGGATAACCAGGGCGAGGCGTGCCTCGCCCCTACGATGGATCTGCTTAGGAGAGGGCGTGCCTCGCCCCAGCGACAGACAGGTTTGTAGGGGACGGGCATGCCCGTCCCGAACCGTGCTAAATCTCGACCTGAGTACCCAGCTCAATCACCCGGTTAGGCGGAATTTTAAACTGATCGGGTGCCCGCAGCGCATTACGTTGCAGCGCAAGGAACAGCTTGCCGCGCAGGCGCAGGTACCACGGACGCTTACCGATAATCAGCGACTCATGTGACATAAAGAACGAGGTCTCCATCATCCGGCAGCTCAACCCTTCCAGACCGCAGCGGTGGAAAATCTCCTCCACGTTTGGCGTTTCACGCCAGCCGTAACTGGCCACCACACGCCAGAAGGTCGGCGACAGTTGCTCGATGGTCACACGCTTCACGTTATGGACATAAGGCGCATCTTCGGTACGCAGCGTAAGCAGCACCACGCGCTCATGCAGCACCTTGTTGTGTTTCAGGTTATGCAGCATGGCGAACGGGATCACGTTCAGGGCGCGGGACATATACACCGCGGTGCCCGGCACGCGCACCGGTGGCGATTTCTCCAGCGAGGCGATCATTGCCTCCAGAGAATTACCGTGTTCGTGCATCCGACGCAGCAGACGGAAACGTTCGCTCTTCCAGGTGGTCATCACCACAAACATCACCAGCGCCAGCGAAAGTGGTAACCAGCCTCCGGCAAACACTTTCACCAGGTTTGCGGAGAACAGTGACACGTCAATGCACAACATGCCCACCAGCAGCGTCATCACCAGATAACGATTCCAGTGCCAGTTTTTAATCGCCACCACGCTGCACAGGATTGCGGTGAGAACCATCGTTCCGGTTACGGCAATACCGTAAGCCGCAGCCAGGTTGCTCGAATGCTCAAAGCCCACAATCACAATCACTACCGAGACAAACAGCAGCCAGTTGATTACCGGAATGTAAATCTGGCCCGACTCCTCTTCCGAGGTGTAAACAATACGCATCGGCGGCAGATAGCCGAGACGTACCGCCTGACGCGTCAGGGAGAAGACACCGGAAATCACCGCCTGAGAGGCGATAACTGTCGCCAGCGTGGCCAGAATCAGCATCGGGATCAACGCCCAATCGGGGGCTAACAGGAAGAAGGGGTTTTTAATCGCTTCCGGATTTTTCAGCAGCAACGCGCCCTGGCCGAAATAGTTCAGCACCAGCGACGGCAGCACCACAATAAACCACGCAAGACGGATCGGATACTTACCAAAATGGCCCATATCGGCGTACAGCGCCTCAACGCCCGTGATGGCCAACACAACGGCCCCAAGCGCAAAGAAGGACACCATTTTGTATTCAACAAAGAAATGAATCGCCCAGTAAGGATTCATGGCGTGCAGCACTTCGGGGTTACTGATGATGCCGCGCGCACCCAGTACCGCCAGCACCAGAAACCACAACAGCATCACAGGTGCGAACAGCTTACCGACCAGGCCGGTACCGTGTTTCTGGATCATGAAGAGCAATGTCAGCACGCCAATCGCCAGCGGCACGATATAGCGGTCAAGGGAGGGCGCGGCGATCTCCAGGCCTTCAATGGCCGAAAGCACCGATACCGCCGGGGTGATCACCACCTCGCCGTAGAAGAAACTGCCACCAATCAGGCCCATGATCACCAGCACGGCGGTTGACCGCGCACCGGTATTGCGTCCCGCCAGTGACATCAGTGTCAATATCCCGCCTTCCCCGGCATTATCGGCACGCATCACGTAACTGATATATTTCAGTGAAACGGTGAGTAATAACAGCCAAAAAATCAGCGACAGGAAGCCGAAAACGGCATCGCGCTCAACACCAAAACCAAACTGCCCGGAAAGACACTCACGCAGTGTATACAGCGGGCTGGTGCCGATATCACCATACACCACACCTATCGCTGCCAGGGTAACGGCACCAAGGGATTGCTTCTTCTCAGAACTCATAGACTTGTCTTTTGTTGCGGTGGACTGACGCGGGATTGCGTACGGCTCAACTGCCCGTCAAAACGCGCACAGTATGCATGATTAAACATGAATGCCTATCCTTAATTGCCTGTTAAATGACAACTTCAATGGTCAGTGTCACCCTTTGATAATAAAAAAGCTGACTGCAATCAACTCTTTCAAGCATCATAGCCAGTAGTGTTTGCGCTCGCCAGACAGCAATCTGGCCTGACCGTAGAAAAAGGATGAATGTTTGATTATGGCCCACTCTCAATTATTGGCGGAACGCATCGCCCGCCTCAGCAATGCATTAGAGAAAGGACTTTACGAACGCCATCATGCGATTCGCCTTTGCCTGCTCGCCGCCCTGTGCGGTGAGAGTGTCTTTTTACTCGGCCCACCGGGCATTGCCAAAAGCCTGATTGCCCGCCGGCTCAAGTATGCTTTCCAGCATGCCCGCGCGTTTGAATACCTGATGACGCGCTTCTCCACGCCGGAAGAAGTCTTTGGCCCCCTTTCTATTCAGGCACTAAAAGACGAAGGGCGCTACCAGCGCCTGACTAAAGGCTACCTTCCTGACGCAGAAATCGTGTTTCTTGACGAGATCTGGAAAGCCGGGCCCGCCATCCTGAATACGTTGCTGACCGCGATTAATGAACGCCGTTTTCGTAACGGTGACAGCGAAGATAAAATCCCGATGCGCCTGCTGGTCACTGCCTCTAACGAACTGCCGGAAGCGGATAGTGGGCTTGAAGCACTGTACGACCGTATGCTGATCCGCCTGTGGCTGGATAACGTGCATGAAAAGCAGAACTTCCGCAGTCTGTTGACCCACCAGCAGGATGAGAATCAGAATCCGGTATCCGATTCACTCTGCATCAGCGATGAAGAGTATCTGGAGTGGCAACAAGGTATCAGTAAAGTCAGCCTGCCCGACGATGTTTTCGAGCTTATTTTCCAACTGCGTCAACTGTTAGAAAATCAACCAGAAGCGCCGTATATCTCCGATCGCCGCTGGAAAAAAGCCATTCACTTGTTGCAGGCCAGTGCCTTTTACAGTGGCCGTAGCGTGATCGCGCCTATTGATTTGATCCTGCTGAAAGACTGCCTGTGGCACGATGTGGGATCGATGAAACTGCTGGATCGTGAACTGGATAATCTGATCACCCAGCAGGCGTGGCAGCAGCAACCGATGCTGTTCAAATTGCAGCAAATTAATGCCCGCCGTCTGGCGCTCCAGCAGCAACAAAGTGTGGAACAGGCCATCCGCCTGGAGAAACATGGCGGCATGTTCAGCCGCAAACCTCACTTTGATCTGCCGGCAACGCTGTCAGCCGATGCGCTGACGCTGATGCTGCAAAAACCGCTCACGCTGCATGATATGCAGGTCACGCATATCACCCTGACCCGCGAAGCTCTGCATCACTGGCTGCAAAAAGGTGGCGAAATGCGTGGCAAGCTCAATGGTATTGGCTTTGCCCAGACGCTGGATTTGCACGTAGACGGCCATGACTGCCTGACATTGCGCGACGTCAGCCTGCAAGCCTCACGCCTGATGCTGCCGGGTAAACCGCAGCAAGGGCTGCCGGAAGAGATTTCGCTGGCGCTGGATGAGCTTGATACCCAGCTTCGGGCACAGCGCACGCTGTTCAGCCAGCATCATCGCTGCCTGTTTATCAGCGATGACTGGCTGGCACGTGTTGAAGATAGCCTGCAACAGGTGGCGGAACAGCTGAAGCAGGCGCGGCAGTGATCTCACTTGATACATTGAGTATGTTTCTGGCAGTCAGTGAAAATGAGCTGATTGAAGAACTGGTGATCACGTTGCTGGCCTCACCGCAGCTGGCCGCCTTTTTTGAAAAGTTTCCCCGGCTGAAAAATGCCCTGACGCGCGATCTTCCACGCTGGAAGTCAGAGATCCTGCAACAGTTAAAATCGACCCCGGTTCCGGACGATTTGGCTGCAGAGTTCAGCCGCTTCCAGCAGTGCCAGACTCTCAGCCAGCATGACTTTAGCAGTCAGCTGCCCGAATTACTGACATGGCTTGCGCAGAATCACTCACCCTTTGCTGAAAAAGCGCAAGCGCTGGTCAGCCATCACGATACCTTGCAGCTCAGCGGCGCTCAGCAGACGCTGTTTTTACAGCGCTGGCGACTGAGCCTGACGCTGCAAACCCTGACCCTTAACCAACAGTTACTCGATCAGGAGCGTGAAAAACTGCTGGCTGACCTGCAACAGCGGCTGGCCATGAGTGGTCAGCTGGCTCCCGTGCTGGCCACCGACGACGAAGCCGCTGCCGGGCGCTTATGGGATTTGACCCGCAGTTCACTGCAACGCGACGACTACCAGCTCATGGTGCAATACGGCGATTTCCTGGCCAGCCAGCCGGAGCTGCTGAAACTGGCGGAACAGCTGGGCCGCAGCCGTGAAGCCAAAGCGGTACTCTCGGACGATGCTCCGCCGGAAGCCTTCCACCAGTTGGTGCGCGAACCAGAAAGCGTGCCGGAAGAAGTCAGCGGTCTGCACCAGAGTGACGATATTCTGCGCCTGCTGCCACCAGAGCTGGCCACGCTGGGCATCAGCGAACTGGAGCTGGAGTTTTACCGTCGGATGGTGGAAAAACGCTTGCTCACCTACCGTCTCCAGGGAGAGAGCTGGCATGACAAAGTCACGCTGCGCCCGGTGACTCACCACCATCATGATGAGCAGCCGCGCGGCCCGTTTATCATCTGCGTGGATACATCCGGTTCAATGGGCGGCTTTAATGAACGCTGTGCCAAAGCGTTCTGCCTGGCCCTGCTGAAAGTGGCGCTGGCAGATAACCGCCGCTGCTACATTATGCTGTTTGCCCATGAAGTGGTGGGCTATGAACTGACCGCTGAAGATGGCATCAGCCAGGCGATCCGTTTTCTCAGCCAGCGTTTCCGTGGCGGCACCGACCTGGCTGCCTGCCTCGATGCCGTCTTACTCAAGCTGTCCGGCCCACAGTGGCAGGATGCTGACGCCGTGATTCTCTCTGACTTTATCGCTCAACGTCTTCCTGATGTACTGGTCAAACGCGTACGCGACCATCAGAGCCAGCAGCAACAGCGTTTTCATGCCGTTGCCATGTCCGATCATGGAAAACCCGGCATTATGCGCATCTTTGACCACATCTGGCGTTTCGACACCGGGCTAAAAAGCCGCCTGCTCCGTCGCTGGAAACGATGAACCCCGCCTTTGACCTAATCTGACAAAGCTTATTTGCTATAGTGATGTATACGCTTTAGCCACATGGCAAGATGGGAGCATCACGTGACTTCGCAACAACACCAGACAGGATTACCTGCCCCAACCCGCACGCTGCAGTTAACCGGCAATGACCCGGAACAAAAACGTCAGCAATTGCTCAATTACTTCCGCCAGACATGGGAGCTGTATGAAAGCCTGTTTGACTGCCTGGCGGATGAACGGGCGTGGACAACCAAAGCGATATCGCTACGGCATCCGCTGATCTTCTACTACGGTCACACCGCCACGTTCTATATCAATAAGCTGATGGCAGCTCGCCTGCTCGACAACCGTACCGACGATAGCATTGAAGCGATGATGGCCATCGGCGTCGATGAGATGAGCTGGGATGACCTCGACACCAGTCACTATGCCTGGCCATCCGTCGCTGAACTGCGCGATTATCGCGGTAAAGTGCGCGCCCGCGTTGAACAGCTGATCCGTGAGATGCCGCTAACGCTGCCGATCACCTGGGATAGCCCGGCCTGGGTTGTCCTGATGGGCATCGAACATGAGCGTATCCATCTGGAAACCTCCAGCGTGCTGATTCGACAGCTGCCCCTGGCGTGGGTCAAACCGCAGCCACACTGGCCGGTGTGTCCGGATGCGCGCCATGAGCGTCAGACGGTGCCGCATAACAGCCTGATCAGTGTTGCCGCAGGACGTGTCACTCAGGGAAAAACCGATGACACCTACGGCTGGGATAACGAGTATGGCAGCCGCATCACCGACGTGAAGGCTTTCGAGGCCAGTAAAATGCTGGTCAGTAACGCAGAGTTCTTCGACTTCGTGACGGCGGGTGGCTATCAGACACCACGCTGGTGGGATGACGAAGGCTGGGGCTGGCGTGAATTCGCGAAAGCCAGCCAACCCACTTTCTGGACTGGTCATGCAGACCAGCCGGAAACGCTGAAGCTCCGCCTGATGGCGGAAGAAGTCCCGATGCCCTGGGACTGGCCAGCCGAAGTCAATCAGCTTGAAGCTGCGGCATTCTGCCGCTGGAAAGCCGAAGTGACAGGCCAGTCTGTTCAGCTTCCCGCCGAAAGCGAATGGATGCTGCTGCGTGAGAAGGTGGCCGGCGATCAGCCTGACTGGGATAACGCACCGGGTAATATCAATCTCTCCCACTGGGCCTCATCCTGCCCGGTCGATCGTTTTGCTCAGGGTGAGTTTTTCGATCTGATCGGTAACGTCTGGCAATGGACGACCACACCCATTTCAGGTTTTGAAGGTTTCCGCGTCCATCCTTTATATGATGACTTCTCCACGCCGACGTTTGATGGTAAGCATTCGCTGATCAAAGGCGGCAGCTGGATCTCTACGGGGAATGAAGCGCTAAAGTCGGCACGCTACGCTTTTCGCCGCCACTTCTTCCAGCACGCGGGTTTCCGCTATGTGGTCTCCGATCATCAGGAAAGCCGGGCCAGTAACCCCTATGAAACCGACAGCATGGTGTCACAGTACCTCGATTTCCAGTACGGGCCGGAATACTTCGGCGTGGCCAACTACGCGAAAGTGCTGGTTGAGATAGCCTGCGGTGTCACAAACCAGCGTCAGCGGGCACTGGATATTGGCTGTGCCACAGGACGTGCGAGTTTTGAACTGGCACGTCATTTCGGCCAGGTGGTGGGAATGGACTATTCCGCACGCTTTATCGACGTGGCATTACAGCTCACCAGCGGCGAAGAGTTCCGCTACGTCACCCAGGAAGAGGGCGAGCTGGTGGAATACCGACAGGTACAGTTGAAGGATATTGACCTCGGTACTGAACAGGCCAGCCGTATTCAGTTTGTACAGGGCGATGCCTGTAACCTGAAACCGCAGGCTGAACCCTTCGATCTGGTGCTGGCTTCGAACCTGATTGATCGTCTGCGCCAGCCACGTCGCTTCCTGCAGGACATCACCCGCATGATCCGCCCCGGCGGTGTGCTGATGCTCTCTTCTCCTTATACGTGGCTGGAAGACTTCACGCCGAAGGAAAACTGGCTGGGAGGCATTCGTGAAAACGGTGAGGCGCTATCGACTTACCAGGCGTTGCAGCGCCTGCTGGCACCCGATTTTGAGGAGATCGAACCCGCACAGGATGTGCCGTTTGTCATCCGCGAAACGGCGCGTAAGTACCAGCACACCGTCGCTCAGGTGACACTGTGGCGTAAACGTTAATCTTTTGTTCTCCGGCGGGCACCCTTCGGTGCCCGCTGTCATATCGGCACTCTGATTGCCATTCTGTTCACGATCCCGCACATTAATACTCTGTTCATTGAATAACATTCAATCTCGGAGTCACTATGCCGGAAAATATGCAGCCAGATAATCTCGACCGCGGCATTCTCAATGCACTAATGGAGAATGCCCGTACCGCCTATGCCGAACTGGCCAAGCAGTTCAACGTCAGCCCCGGCACTATCCACGTGCGCGTGGAGAAGATGAAGCAGGCGGGGATCATTAAAGGAACGCGCGTTGAGATAGATCCGAAGCAGCTTGGTTATGATGTCTGCTGCTTTATCGGCATCATTCTGAAAAGTGCCAAAGACTATCCGTCAGCAGTGGCGCGACTGGAAGCACTGGATGAAGTGGTCGAAGCGTATTACACCACCGGTCACTACAGCATCTTTATTAAGGTCATGTGCCGCTCGATCGATGCCCTGCAACAGGTATTGATCAACAAGATCCAGACCATCGATGAAATCCAGTCCACCGAAACCCTGATCTCCCTGCAAAACCCGATTATGCGCACCATTATCCCGTGATCGGTGCATAAGGTTATCCACACCAGAATGTTTTCTCAGATCCCCTCCTCGTCATGCACCGTCGACGGTGCCGTCAGTTTCGATCCGGCCAGCGCACAGCACCCGCAGCGTACTGAAGTACGTGAGGAGCGCGAGCACTGCCCGGATTGGAACTGGCCAACAAGCCAGGTGCCTGGCAGTAATACCCTTAATTATCCACAGGTAGATCCCATGGTGATCACAGAGTACAATGCCCGCCATTATCATTCAGGGATCTCATCATGGCCGACATTACCTTAATCAGTGGCAGCACCTTAGGCAGCGCAGAATATGTGGCCGATCATCTTGCTGAGAAGCTTGAAGAAGCAGGACATACAACAGAAACACTGCATGGGCCGGAGCTGGAAGAGCTGAAAATGGAAGGGATATGGATTGTGGTGAGTTCTACCCACGGTGCCGGTGAACTGCCCGATAACATTCAGCCACTGTTTGAAGCCATAAAGGAACAGCAACCGGATCTGAGTAACCTGCGTTACGGGGCTGTAGGCATTGGTAATCGTGAATATGATCTGTTTTGCGGTGCCATTATCCAGTTTGACGAGCTGCTGACATCACTGGGAGCACAGCGTATTGGCGATCGACTGGATATAGATGTGCTGCAACATGAGATTCCCGAAGATCCTGCCGGTGTCTGGGTAGAAAGCTGGAAAGAACTGATCTAACTCTTGCCCGGATCGGCCGGAGATCCTCTGCCCGATCCGCAAAACTGGCCTTTTTCGATCCTGAGTTTTGTAAATATTGCCCTTTTTTGCCTGGTTTTAACGCATTCAACTGTGGATAACTAGGCTCAATACAGTCTGATAACCGGTGTTTATCCCAAGGACAACATGAGTACCTGGCTGAGCCTGTGGATAACATGCCATTTAGATCCCAGCTTATACGGTGTGGGATCACCGATCATTAACAGCTAATGATCCTGTCTAATCACTTGATCCTTATCAGCAAAAAAGGCTTATCCACAGAGATCGTCGATCCTAATAGAAGATCTAATAAAGAGATCTCTAAATAAAAAAGATCTTCTTTTTAATACACGAAGATCCCGGTGCTTTCGCCATCGTCTAAAGTTGAGTAGAATCCACGCCCTCAGCAACACTCCCTTAATTCGCACAAACCGCGAGGTGCAGTACCATGTTTTATCCAGATCCTTTTGACGTCATCGTAATCGGTGGTGGTCATGCGGGAACGGAAGCAGCGATGGCTGCTGCCCGTATGGGTCAACAAACCCTGTTATTGACCCATAACATCGACACACTGGGGCAGATGTCCTGCAACCCAGCGATCGGCGGTATCGGAAAAGGACATCTGGTAAAAGAAGTGGACGCACTGGGCGGGCTGATGGCTCATGCCATTGACCAGGCGGGTATCCAGTTTAGGATACTAAACGCCAGCAAAGGTCCGGCAGTGAGAGCAACCCGTGCTCAGGCCGATCGTGTACTGTATCGTCAGGCGGTACGTACAGCACTGGAGAATCAGCCCAACCTGATGATCTTCCAGCAGGCGGTTGAAGATCTGATTGTCGAAAACGATCGTGTCGTGGGTGCCGTCACCCAGATGGGTCTGAAGTTCCGTGCCAAGGCCGTTGTGCTGACGGTAGGAACGTTCCTTGATGGTAAAATTCACATCGGAATGGACAACTACAGCGGTGGACGTGCTGGTGATCCGCCTTCCATCTCGTTATCACAGCGTCTGCGTGAACTTCCTCTGCGTGTAGGACGTCTGAAAACCGGAACCCCTCCGCGTATTGATGCCCGAACCATTGATTTCAGCGTTCTGGCTCCGCAGCATGGTGATACGCCGATGCCAGTGTTCTCGTTTATGGGTAATGTCAGCCAGCATCCACAACAGGTGCCGTGCTACATCACCTACACCAACGAAAAAACCCACGATGTGATCCGCAATAATCTCGATCGCAGCCCAATGTATGCCGGGGTGATCGAAGGGATCGGTCCACGCTATTGCCCATCGATCGAAGACAAAGTGATGCGCTTTGCCGATCGCAATGCACACCAGATCTTCCTGGAGCCGGAAGGGCTGACCAGCAACGAAATTTATCCAAATGGCATTTCTACCAGTCTGCCGTTTGACGTTCAGATGCAGATCGTACGTTCTATGCAGGGAATGGAGAATGCCAAAATCGTTCGTCCTGGCTATGCCATTGAGTACGATTTCTTCGATCCACGCGATCTGAAACCGACGCTGGAAAGCAAATATATTGAGGGTCTGTTCTTTGCAGGACAGATCAACGGCACCACAGGTTATGAAGAAGCCGCTGCACAGGGGTTACTGGCGGGTCTGAACGCCGGGCGTCTGTCTGCTGACAAAGACACCTGGGCACCGCGTCGCGATCAGGCCTACCTTGGCGTACTGGTTGACGATCTCTGCACACTCGGCACAAAAGAGCCGTACCGCATGTTTACCTCACGTGCTGAATATCGTCTGATGCTGCGTGAAGATAACGCCGATCTGCGACTGACGGCTGCGGGTCGTGAACTGGGTCTGGTGGACGATGCCCGTTGGGCTCGTTTCAACGAGAAACTGGAAAGCATTGAACTGGAACGCCAGCGTCTGCGAGATATTTGGGTACATCCGAAATCAGAGTGCGTTACTGAGGTGAATACACTCCTGAGCGCAGGCCTGACGAAAGAAGCGAGTGGTGAAGATCTGCTGCGCCGCCCGGAAATGACTTACCAGAACCTGATGACATTGAGCACCTTTGGCCCGGCATTAACCGATCCTCAGGCGGCTGAACAGGTTGAGATCCAGGTCAAATACGAAGGCTATATTGTCCGTCAGCAGGAAGAGATCGATCGTCAGTTACGCAATGAGAACACCTTGTTACCTGTTGATCTGGATTATCGTCAGGTCAGCGGCCTCTCTAACGAAGTGATCGCGAAACTTAACGATCATAAGCCAGGGTCAATTGGCCAGGCGTCACGTATTTCTGGGATTACACCTGCAGCCATCTCAATTTTACTTATTTATCTTAAAAAACAGGGGCTTTTACGTAAAAGCGCATGATTAATAAATTATCCGTATTGCTAAAAAGCGCCGGTATTTTCCTGTCCGATCAGCAGAAACAACAGCTGGTCGGTTATGTGGAAATGCTGCATAAATGGAATAAAGCCTACAATCTGACGTCAGTACGTGACCCTGAGCAGATGCTGGTACGCCATATACTTGACAGTATTGTGGTGGAGCCTCATCTGTCAGGCGATCGGTTTATTGATGTGGGTACCGGGCCTGGATTACCTGGCATTCCACTGGCGATTGTCAGGCCGCAGTCTCATTTCACGCTGCTGGACAGCCTGGGCAAGCGCGTACGCTTCCTTAAACAGGTACAGCATGAGCTGAAGCTGGAAAATATTTCACCGGTACAAAGCCGTGTAGAAGACTTTCCTGCCGAGCCGCCGTTTGATGGCGTGATCAGCAGAGCTTTTGCCTCGCTGACGGATATGGTCACCTGGTGCCATCATCTGCCGGGTCCACAGGGTCGTTTTTACGCGTTAAAAGGTGTGCTGCCCCAGGATGAAATCGCGGCATTACCTGCCGGTTTGACGGTGGAAAACGTTCTCCCACTGAGCGTTCCTCAGCTCGAAGGTGAGCGCCATTTGGTGATTATTGCCCCTTCTGCCTGATTTTGACGTTGTGCGAACCTGGCCTGTCAGCCTGTTTTTTTAGCGTTGATGGGTTTTTTTTCGCAATTATTGGCCTTTTTAACCAGAAAAAACGGTATTTCAGTGATAGTTAACCCCTGAAATCATATGACTTTTTGGTGTGTCAATAGCACATTTAAAGTGTGGGTATTCAGAATATGCTCATCTCATGATTTTTTTTGCGAAAATTTGCCTGGACGGAGCTGTTACCATCGGGTTAAATCACTCAGCGGAAATTATCTGAAAACCTCTGTTACATTTAACGTTATTTTCACATTTAGTTATCACTTGAGTCATATTTTCGTGGTGCGACAGGGATAAAATAGTCACGCAGGAAAATATATCGCGCTAATAAATTAGCGTGAGTGATGACCGGGTCGATGTTAAATATTTGCTACAGATGTCAATAAAAGCTTTTAATCGAGATAACAGTGTGTTTTTACAAAAATTATAATTATCTATCTGATTTTAATCATTTTATTGGTGTTATGTTATTCAAGTTCATTCAAAAGGCAGTTTGATTCTCCGCCATTACATTACTAATTTGTGATCTTCCGCACGCTTTGTAAGCATGGATTCGCGGGCATTGCAGAAAAAAGTCGATAAGCAGCCGTTGTCATTGGTTTTGGAAAATAGGCTGCTGGAAAGAAATTTAAATAATTGTTCACCTTTTCTCTACTTATCGATTGAAATCACAGGTGCGCACCGTATAATTTGCACGGTTTTTGCTGCTTGACTCAAAAGAGCAAAGGCAGTTTTATACGACACGCGACATACCCCTTTCGGGGCAGGAGAGTTTCAGCGACATGTCAGTGTCCCTTTACAGAGTTAAATTTGCCCGAACCATACTGCTGTGGCAGTTGGCGACCTTCGTCGTAATCGGTGCGCTGTTTTCCTTTAAAGATCTGACCTGGGGCGTGTCCGCCCTTGCCGGCGGGCTGGCAGCCTGGCTGCCAAACGTGTTGTTTATGATTTTTGCCTGGCGCCACCAGGCGGGGCATGAAGTAACGGGACGGCTTGCCTGGACTTTTGCGCTAGGCGAAGCGCTGAAAGTTTTCGTTACGATCCTCGTGATTATCGTGGCGCTGGGAGTGTTTAAGGCGGTGTTTACGCCGCTGGGACTGGCCTGGTTATCGGTGCTGATTGTGCAAATCGTCGCACCGGCTGTAATTAACAACAAAGGGTAAGAGGCATCATGGCTGCAGGAGAAATCTCTACGCCGCAAGAATACATAGGCCACCACCTGAAGAACCTTCAGTTGGACCTGCGTACCTTCGAGCTAGTGAATCCGCACGACGCACCGTCGTTCTGGGTATTAAATATCGACTCCATGTTTTTCTCTGTGGTGCTGGGACTGGTGTTCCTGGTGCTGTTTCGCAAAGTGGCGAAATCAGCGACCAGCGGCGTGCCAGGCAAATTACAGGCCGCTGTTGAGTTAGTTGTTGGTTTCGTTGACGACAATGTGCGCGACATGTACCACGGTAAAAGCAAACTAATCGCTCCGCTGGCCCTGACGGTTTTCGTCTGGGTGTTCCTGATGAACTTTATGGACCTGTTACCTATCGATTTGCTGCCGCATATCGCCGGGATGATGGGGCTACCAGCGATGCGTGTGGTGCCTTCTGCTGACGTGAACGTTACGTTGTCGATGGCCCTTGGCGTATTTATTTTGATTCTGTTCTACAGCATCAAGATGAAAGGCATTGGCGGCTTTACTAAAGAGCTGACTCTGCAACCCTTCAACCACCCTGTGTTCATTCCGATCAACCTGATTCTGGAAGGTGTGAGCCTGCTGTCCAAACCGGTATCTCTGGGTCTGCGACTGTTCGGAAACATGTATGCGGGTGAATTGATTTTTATCCTGATTGCCGGTCTGTTGCCGTGGTGGTCACAGTGGATTCTGAGTGTGCCTTGGGCCATTTTCCACATACTGATCATTTCGTTGCAGGCTTTCATTTTCATGGTCTTAACGATTGTCTATCTGTCGATGGCATCTGAAGAACATTGATTTTTTTCTCAACACTACTGCGTTTTAACTGAAACAAACTGGAGACTGTCATGGAAAACCTGAATATGGATCTGCTGTACATGGCTGCCGCTGTGATGATGGGCCTGGCGGCAATCGGTGCTGCGATCGGTATCGGCATCCTCGGAGGCAAATTCCTGGAAGGCGCCGCACGCCAACCGGATCTGATTCCTCTGCTGCGTACGCAGTTCTTTGTTGTAATGGGTCTGGTGGATGCAATCCCGATGATCGCTGTTGGTCTGGGTCTGTACGTGATGTTTGCTGTCGCGTAAAACCGTTTGTTCATCGCCGTACTCACGTATAGCGATGAACGGATTCTGCCGCTGTCATCACAGCGGCAGAAAACGTTAACTTAACAAGAGGCATTGTGCTGTGAACATTAACGCAACAATCCTCGGCCAGGCTATCGCGTTCATCCTGTTCGTAGCGTTCTGCATGAAGTACGTATGGCCGCCGCTTATGGCCGCTATCGAAAAGCGCCAGAAAGAAGTTGCTGAAGGCCTTGCTTCCGCTGAACGTGCCAAGAAAGATCTGGATCTCGCGCAGGCTAATGCGACCGATCAGTTGAAAAAAGCGAAAGAAGACGCTCAGGTAATCATCGAGCAGGCGAACAAACGCCGCGCTCAGATCCTGGACGAAGCTAAAGCTGAGGCTGAACAGGAACGTAGCAAGATCGTCACTCAGGCGCAGGCAGAAATTGATGCCGAACGCAAACGTGCACGTGAAGAGCTGCGCAAGCAGGTCGCGATGCTGGCTGTTGCCGGCGCCGAGAAAATCATTGAACGTTCCGTGGATGAAGCTGCTAACAGCGACATCGTTGATAAACTGGTCGCTGAACTGTAAGGGAGGGGCTGATGTCTGAATTTACTACCGTAGCTCGCCCCTACGCTAAAGCCGCTTTTGACTTTGCGGTTGAACATCAAAGTATCGATCGCTGGCAGCAGATGCTAGCGTTTGCCGCCGAAGTGGCTGGCAATGAACAGGTATCAGAACTTCTTTCCGGCGCTCTGGCGCCGGAAGCGTTGTCTGGCGCGTTCATCGCAATCTGTGGTGACCAACTCGACGAAGCCGGTCAAAACCTGATTAAGGTGATGGCTGAAAACAAACGTTTGCCTGCGCTTGCCGCTGTTCTGGAACAGTTCATCCAACTGCGTGCCGCACATGATGCGACCGCCGAGGTTGAAGTTATCTCTTCCACAACATTGAGCGATGAACAGCTGACCAAAATCAGCAGCGCGATGGAAAAACGTCTGTCACGCAAAGTTAAGCTGAATTGCAAAATTGATAAGTCTGTAATGGCAGGCGTAATCATCCGAGCGGGTGATATGGTCATTGACGGAAGCGTACGCGGTCGTCTTGAACGCCTCGCAGACGTCTTGCAGTCTTAAGGGGACTGGAGCATATGCAACTGAATTCCACCGAAATCAGCGAACTGATCAAGCAGCGCATTGCTCAGTTCAATGTAGTGAGCGAAGCTCACAACGAAGGTACTATTGTTTCTGTAAGTGACGGTATCATCCGCGTCAACGGCCTGGCCGATGTGATGCAGGGTGAGATGATTGCCCTGCCGGGTAACCGTTACGCAATCGCACTGAACCTGGAGCGTGACTCTGTTGGTGCAGTTGTGATGGGCCCATACGCTGACCTCGCCGAAGGCATGAAGGTGAAGTGTACTGGCCGTATCCTGGAAGTGCCGGTTGGCCGTGGTCTGTTAGGCCGCGTGGTGAACACCCTGGGTGCACCTATTGACGGTAAAGGCGCTATCGACAACGACGGTTTCTCACCGATCGAAGTGATTGCACCTGGTGTTATCGATCGTCAGTCCGTTGACCAGCCTGTACAGACCGGTTACAAATCTGTCGATGCAATGATTCCAATCGGCCGTGGCCAGCGTGAGCTGATCATCGGTGACCGTCAGACCGGTAAAACCGCGATGGCGATCGATGCGATCATCAACCAGCGCGATTCAGGCATCAAATGTGTGTACGTTGCTATCGGCCAGAAAGCCTCTACCATCGCTAACGTGGTACGCAAACTGGAAGAACACAACGCGCTGGCTAACACCATCGTTGTTGTTGCGACTGCCTCTGAGTCTGCTGCTCTGCAATACCTGGCTCCGTATGCCGGTTGCGCCATGGGCGAATACTTCCGTGACCGCGGCGAAGACGCTCTGATCGTATACGATGACCTGTCTAAACAGGCTGTTGCTTACCGTCAGGTTTCTCTGTTGCTGCGCCGTCCACCAGGTCGTGAAGCCTTCCCTGGCGACGTGTTCTACCTCCACTCCCGTCTGCTGGAGCGTGCTTCCCGTGTGAGCGCCGACTATGTTGAGCGTTTCACCAATGGTGAAGTGAAAGGTAAAACCGGCTCACTGACCGCGCTGCCAATCATCGAAACCCAGGCGGGTGACGTTTCTGCGTTCGTTCCAACCAACGTAATCTCGATTACTGATGGTCAGATCTTCCTGGAAACTAACCTGTTTAACTCCGGTATTCGTCCGGCAGTTAACCCGGGTATCTCCGTTTCTCGTGTTGGTGGTGCTGCTCAGACCAAGATCATCAAGAAACTGTCCGGTGGTATTCGTACCGCTCTGGCACAGTATCGTGAACTGGCTGCGTTCTCTCAGTTCGCATCCGATCTGGATGAAGCAACCCGCAAACAGCTGAGTCACGGTCAGAAAGTGACCGAGCTGCTGAAGCAGAAACAGTATGCGCCGATGTCAGTAGCGCAGCAGGGTCTGGTTCTGTTTGCTGCCGAGCGCGGCTTCCTGAATGACGTCGAACTGGCGAAAATCGGTAGCTTCGAAGCAGCACTGCTGGCATTTGCTGATCGCGATCACGCAGAGCTGATGGCTGATATCAACCAGTCTGGTAACTATAACGGCGAAATCGAAGAGAAGCTGAAAGGCCTCCTCGAAACGTTTAAAGCAACCCAGTCCTGGTAATGTCTGGCGGCTTGTCCCTTAGGGGGCAGGCCGCAAGGCTTTGAGGAGAAGCTTATGGCCGGCGCAAAAGAGATACGTAGTAAGATCGGCAGCGTGCAAAACACGCAGAAGATCACCAAAGCGATGGAAATGGTCGCCGCCTCCAAAATGCGTAAATCGCAAGAACGCATGGCGGCCAGCCGTCCTTATGCAGAGACCATGCGCAAAGTGATTGGTCACATTGCGTTAGGTAATCTGGAATACAAGCACCCTTACCTGGAAGAGCGCGACGTTAAACGCGTTGGCTATCTGGTCGTATCTACCGACCGCGGGCTTTGTGGTGGTTTGAACATTAACCTGTTCAAAAAAGTGCTGGCAGATATGAAGGCCTGGTCTGATAAAGGCGTCGAGAGCGATCTGGCGGTTATCGGTTCTAAAGGTCAGTCATTCTTCGGTTCTGTTGGCGGCAACGTGGTTGCTCAGGTAAGCGGAATGGGTGATAAACCTGCGCTGTCCGACCTGATTGGCCCGGTCAAAGTGATGCTGCAAGCATACGATGAAGGCCGTCTCGACAAGCTGTTTATTGTCAGCAACAAATTTATCAACACCATGTCTCAGTCTCCACAGATCGTACAGCTGCTGCCGTTACCGCCAGCAGATGATGCGGAAGGCGTTGTGAAGAAGAGTACCTGGGACTATCTGTATGAACCCGATCCGAAAGCGCTGCTGGATACATTACTGCGTCGCTACGTCGAGTCTCAGGTTTACCAGGGTGTTGTTGAAAACCTGGCCAGCGAGCAGGCCGCGCGAATGGTGGCGATGAAAGCCGCGACCGATAACGGCGGAAACCTGATCAAAGAGCTTCAGTTGGTATACAACAAAGCTCGTCAGGCCAGCATCACCCAGGAACTTACCGAAATTGTCGGTGGGGCCTCCGCGGTTTAACCAGGTATACGCAGAATTTAGGTAGAGGATTCAAGATGGCTACTGGAAAGATTGTCCAGGTAATCGGCGCCGTAGTTGACGTCGAATTCCCTCAGGACGCAGTACCACAAGTGTACAGCGCCCTTGAGGTTAAAAATGGTGATGCTCGTCTGGTGCTGGAAGTTCAGCAGCAGTTGGGCGGCGGTGTGGTTCGTACCATCGCAATGGGTTCTTCCGACGGCCTGAAACGTGGCCTGGAAGCGGTTGACCTTCAGCACCCAATTGAAGTCCCTGTCGGTGTGGCAACACTCGGCCGTATCATGAACGTGCTGGGTGAGCCAATCGATATGAAAGGCGACATCGGCGAAGAAGAGCGTTGGGCAATTCACCGCGCTGCACCTTCTTACGAAGATCAGTCTAACTCGCAGGAACTGCTGGAAACCGGCATCAAGGTTATCGACCTGATGTGTCCGTTCGCTAAGGGCGGTAAAGTTGGTCTGTTCGGTGGTGCGGGTGTAGGTAAAACCGTAAACATGATGGAACTGATCCGTAACATCGCGGCAGAACACTCAGGTTTCTCGGTATTTGCTGGCGTGGGTGAGCGTACTCGTGAGGGTAACGACTTCTACCACGAAATGACCGACTCTAACGTTATCGATAAAGTTTCCCTGGTCTATGGCCAGATGAACGAGCCACCAGGAAACCGTCTGCGCGTCGCGCTGACTGGCCTGACTATGGCTGAAAAGTTCCGTGACGAAGGTCGTGACGTTCTGCTGTTCATCGATAACATCTACCGTTACACCCTGGCCGGTACTGAAGTATCAGCACTGCTGGGTCGTATGCCTTCTGCGGTAGGTTATCAGCCAACGCTGGCGGAAGAGATGGGCGTTCTGCAGGAACGTATCACCTCGACCAAAACCGGTTCAATCACGTCTGTACAGGCCGTTTACGTTCCTGCGGATGACTTGACTGACCCGTCTCCAGCCACCACCTTTGCTCACTTAGATGCAACCGTGGTACTGAGCCGTCAGATCGCTTCCCTGGGTATCTACCCGGCGGTTGACCCACTGGATTCAACCAGCCGTCAGCTGGATCCACTGGTTGTTGGTCAGGAACACTATGACACTGCGCGTGGCGTTCAGTCACTGCTGCAGCGTTATCAGGAACTGAAAGACATCATCGCCATCCTGGGTATGGATGAACTGTCTGAAGAAGACAAACTGGTGGTAGCACGCTCTCGTAAGATGCAGCGTTTCCTGTCCCAGCCGTTCTTCGTGGCAGAAGTATTCACCGGTTCCCCGGGTAAATACGTGTCTCTGAAAGATACCATCCGTGGCTTTAAAGGCATCATGGAAGGTGAATTCGACCATATGCCAGAGCAGGCTTTCTACATGGTCGGTTCTATCGAAGAAGCCGTGGAAAAAGCGAAGAAACTGTAATCGTCTCCCCCGACTATTTCGGCACGTTGTCTGAAGTATGAAGGGGAAAGTTTCCCAGGAGATTAACAATGGCTATGACATTTCACCTGGACGTTGTCAGCGCAGAACTGCAAATGTTCACAGGCACTGTACAGAGCATCCAGGTATCAGGTAGCGAAGGTGAGTTGGGTATTCGCCCAAACCACGCCCCGCTTCTGACCGCCATTAAGCCTGGTATGATTCGCATCGTTAAACAGCACGGCGACGAAGAGGTTATTTACCTTTCTGGTGGCGTACTGGAAGTGCAGCCGGGTGCGGTTACCGTACTGGCTGACACAGCGATCCGCGGCAGCGATCTTGATGAAGCTCGCGCGCTGGAAGCGAAACGCAAAGCTGAAGAGCATATGAACAGCTCTCACGGTGATGTTGACTTCGCGATGGCGTCTGCGGAACTGGCTAAAGCGATCGCCAAACTGCGCGTGATCGAGTTGACCAAAAAAGCGATGTAATTCAGGTTTAAACATCAAAAAGCCGGTCAGGAAACTGACCGGCTTTTTTTATTGTGTAACCCAGGTTGATCCACAGAATCGACGCTAAGGGGTAGGGTTATCTGTTGCTGAATGCGCATATTTATTCTTAATGGCCATCAGCTCATTGCTTCGGGATAAATCAATACACTTCATCACGATAAGCTCTGAATGTCCCTCTTTGCTCACATACTTCTTTTTGAGAAATTGATGAACAAGATCGGTGGCTTCTTCATAAGCTTCAGCGGGATAGGAACCCAGTTCAACATAAGCCCCCACCGCAGCCAGCGCATCTTCTTTTACGCTCTTGTCAGAAAAGCCCTGCGCCAGACACTGACTTAAAGCAAAATTTTCTAAATTATCTTTTTCTACGTCGCGTTGATTGCCTTGGGAAATAGCAGGAAAAGAGAGTAATAACAGGAGTCCTGTTACTTTAAAATTCATCACTGTACTCCGTTGAGTTCGGGGGAACTTATACCCATTGAGTCCTGAGAGTATTCTAAACAGCGTTTCCAGATACAGAGTCGATTCCATGAAAACGAGCACGATGTCCCTTCTCTGGGCCCTTTTAATCACTCCCGGGCTGAGTCGTCGCGGGATGCGCTCTTCGTTCGCTTGGTGAAATAAGCGATAAACCAGTGGCATAGCAATTTTTGCACGCTAAACTGGGCATAAATCGATAGATTTACCCTGTCAGCCGCGCTTTATGATGCGATAAAGGGTGGAAATCATCTGCGAATCGAGACTTTTCGGACGGTACGTTTTTTACTGCAAAATATGTAGAATTTTCAAGGATAAATCGATTTACTTCTCTCACTAAACAGATTCAGGACGCGTATGTCAAACAGTGCTATGAGCGTGGTGATCCTTGCCGCTGGTAAAGGAACCCGAATGTACTCCGATCTCCCGAAGGTTCTGCATACCCTCGCCGGGAAACCGATGGTCAAACATGTTATTGATGCAGCGAATCATTTGGGCGCTCAGCATGTGCATCTGGTTTACGGTCACGGCGGAGAGCTGCTTAAACAAACGCTGACTGACAGCTCGCTCAACTGGGTGTTGCAGGCGGAACAGCTGGGAACGGGCCATGCTATGCAGCAGGCCTCCCCTCACTTCGCCGATGACGAAGACATTTTGATGCTGTATGGCGATGTGCCACTGATCTCCGTGGACACGCTACGCCAGCTTCAGGTGGCAAAGCCCGCTGGCGGCATTGGCCTGCTGACCGTCATTCTGGATAACCCAACCGGTTACGGACGTATTATCCGTGAAGCGGGTCAGGTGGTCGGCATTATCGAACAGAAAGATGCTGCGCCTGAACAATTGCTGATTAACGAAATCAACACCGGCATTTTGCTGGCTAACGGCGCCGATCTTAAGCGCTGGCTGAGCAAGCTGGACAATAACAACGCGCAGGGCGAATACTACATTACCGACATTATCGCCCTGGCCCATCAGGAAGGCCGTCAGATCGCGGCGGTGCATCCGGCAAGAACCACGGAAACCGAGGGCGTCAATAATCGTCTGCAACTGGCAACGCTGGAGCGGGTGTATCAGGCTGAGCAGGCTGAAAAACTGCTGCTGGCGGGGGTGATGTTGCTCGACCCGGCGCGTTTCGATCTGCGGGGTGAACTGATACACGGCCGTGATGTGGTGATTGATACCAATGTGATCATCGAAGGCAAGGTCACGTTGGGTCACCGGGTGAAAATCGGTAGCGGCTGTGTGATTAAAAACAGCGTGATTGCTGATGACAGCGTTATCAGCCCGTACAGCGTGATTGAAGATGCGCAGCTGGAATCAGGCTGTACTGTCGGGCCATTCGCGCGTCTGCGTCCGGGCACTGAGCTGGCTGAAGGGGCGCATGTGGGCAACTTCGTCGAGATGAAAAAAGCGCGCCTGGGTAAAGGCTCTAAAGCGGGCCATCTGAGTTATCTCGGTGATGCGGAAATCGGTGCTAATGTGAATATTGGCGCAGGCACCATTACCTGCAACTACGATGGCGTCAATAAATCGAAAACGATCATCGGTGATGATGTGTTTGTCGGTTCAGATACCCAGCTGATCGCACCGGTAACGGTAGCTGCGGGTGCCACCATCGCAGCCGGAACCACCATTATGAAAAACGTTCCGGCAGCAGGCCTGGTGTATAACCGTAAAGAACAGCAGTTGAAGGCAAGCTGGCAGCGCCCGGAAAAGAAAAAGTAAGCCCATTTTATGAAGGGGTGAGGCATGCCTCACCCTCTGTTTTTGTTGTAAATGCAGTCAATACAAAAATAATCCCCACTCTCTACAAGGCTCGGGGAACCCGAATATACGGGAACAATCAGGTCAGAAGACAACGCTGATGGCTTACCGCCATCATGTCAGGAAAATAATTATGTGTGGAATTGTTGGTGCTGTAGCGCAGCGTGATATTGCAGAAATCCTGCTTGAAGGGCTGCGTCGTCTGGAATACCGGGGCTATGACTCTGCGGGTCTGGCCGTTGTTGATCAACAGGGTAACGCCACCCGACTGCGCCGTCTGGGTAAGGTGCAGAACCTGGCTGAAGCAGCAGAAACCACCTCACTGGTAGGGGGAACGGGTATTGCGCACACGCGCTGGGCCACGCATGGCGAACCTTCGGAAGCGAATGCCCATCCGCATATCTCTGAACATATCATCATTGTTCACAACGGCATTATTGAGAATCACGAACCCCTGCGTGAACAACTGATTGCGCGGGGTTATACCTTTGCCTCAGAAACCGATACCGAAGTGGTGGCGCATCTGGTGCACTGGGAGCAGAAACAGGCTGGTGGCTCGCTGCGTGAAGTTGTGCAGCGGGTGATCCCACAGCTGCGCGGTGCCTATGGCATGGTGATTCTGGACAGCCGCGATCCGTCGGTTATTGTGGCTGCCCGTTCCGGTAGCCCGCTGGTGATAGGCCGCGGCGTGGGTGAAAACTTCATTGCTTCCGATCAGCTGGCGCTGTTGCCCGTGACCCGTCGTTTTGTCTACCTGGAAGAGGGCGATATTGCGGAGATCACCCGCCGTGATGTGACCATTTTTGATCGTCAGGGACATCAGGTAAAACGTGCTGAGATCGAATCGAACGCACAGTATGATGCTGGCGACAAAGGGGTTTACCGCCACTACATGCAGAAAGAGATTTACGAGCAACCTGTCGCGATTAAAAACACCCTGAGTGGTCGTTTCAGCCACGGTGAAGTCGATCTCTCCGAGCTGGGTCCGCAAGCTGATACGCTGCTGGCCAACGTTGAGCACATTCAGATCGTTGCCTGCGGCACCTCATACAATTCCGGTATGGTTTCCCGTTACTGGTTTGAGTCGCTGGCCAACGTGCCGTGTGACGTTGAGATTGCGTCTGAATTCCGCTATCGCAAATCGGCAGTACGCAAAAACAGCCTGCTGATCACCCTGTCTCAATCGGGTGAAACGGCGGATACCCTGGCAGCACTGCGCCTGTCGAAAGAGCTGGGTTACCTTGGTTCTCTGGCGATTTGTAACGTTGCCGGTTCATCGCTGGTGCGTGAGTCCGACCTGGCGCTGATGACCAAAGCCGGGACCGAAATCGGCGTAGCGTCGACCAAAGCCTTCACCACTCAGCTAACGGTGCTGCTGATGCTGGTGGCGAAAATCGGTCGTCTGAAAGGCGTTGATCCGCAGGTTGAGCACGATATCGTGCACTCTTTGCAGGCGCTGCCAAGCCGAATTGAACAGATGCTGTCACAGGATGAGCTGATCGCGTCACTGGCGGAAGACTTCTCGGACAAGCATCATGCGCTGTTCCTCGGCCGTGGCGATCAGTATCCGATCGCGATGGAAGGTGCGCTGAAGCTGAAAGAGATCTCCTACATTCATGCTGAAGCTTATGCTGCAGGTGAACTGAAACACGGTCCGTTAGCGCTGATCGATGCCGATATGCCGGTTATTGTGGTGGCACCGAATAATGAATTGCTGGAGAAACTGAAGTCAAATATCGAAGAGGTGCGCGCCCGTGGTGGTCTGCTGTATGTCTTCGCCGATATTGATGCCGGTTTTGCCAACAGTGAAGGCATGCGCATTATTCCATTGCCGCATGTGGAAGAGGTGATTGCGCCTATCTTCTACACCGTGCCGTTACAGCTGCTGTCCTATCACGTGGCGCTGATCAAAGGCACCGATGTGGATCAACCGCGTAACCTGGCAAAATCCGTTACGGTTGAATAAGCCCTGCCCTGCACGCAGGTGAACTCTGCGTGCTGCTCAAGAGTCCGGTATGACTGCTCCGTCAGTCGGCCGGACTTTTTTTGTACAAATTCCCGTTATTCCTTTCCTTACAATGAACGTTCTTAGGTTCTTTTTAAGGGAATAGAATGAAAAAGATGCAAACGGGGTTTTGTCTGATGGCGCTGTGCTTTGGCACCGTATACGAGGCGAATGCCTCATCAGCGAAGGTACCCTGCCCGGTGCCACTGAAAACGTGTCCTGCTCCGCTGGATAAAAACCTGCCAGACGTCAAAAATATGCTTACCTGGACGCCTCAGCAGCGTGTGGTGGGTTTCCGTAACGACTATCGATCCTATCCCGGCGATATTTTCCGCGCCAGCAAAGCAGGCGTACCGCTCCCTGTTGCTCATCGCAATCTCTCTGCCGTGTCCTATGAGTATCAGCAGCATCACTACTCATTGGCAGATTACCTTAAACGCAATAACGTGACAGGCATGATGGTGATTAAAGACGGTAAAAAGGTCTGGGACTATTACGGCCATGGCAACACGAAAACGACGCTATGGACCTCGCGATCTGTCGGTAAATCAGTGGTGTCCACGTTAGTCGGGATCGCACTGAAGCAGGGGAAGATAGCCTCGCTGGATGATGAGACTGTGAAGTACAATCCAGAGGTACGGGGCACTGCCTGGGAACATGTCCCTCTACGCAGTCTGCTGCAGCACACCTCCGGTGTGACCTGGAATGAGGATTACACCAACCCCCAATCTGATTTTGCCAAACTGACCCAGTGTGAAGCAGGAAAAGACACCTATGACTGCGTCAGCAAACTGGTACTCGACCCTCAGCGTAAAGCCTATGCAAAACCGGGTCAGGTCTGGTCCTACTCTTCCGGCGGTGCCTGGGTGCTGGGTGACACGCTGGAGAAAGCGACCGGAGAAACACTGGCCCGCTATCTGCAGGACAACATCTGGCAGCCTTACGGAATGGTGAATGATGGCGTGTGGCACAGCTATCTGCCGGGCAAACATGATGTGGGTGCACACGGCTTTAACGCAACGCTCGAAGACTGGGGCAAGTTTGGTCTGTTCGTGATGAACAATGGCATCCTGCCTGATGGCACGAAAACGCTGCCCGAGGGTTGGGTAAAAGAGGCCAGTACCTGGAATAAAGCCGAAAACTCGGTGACGACCGATTATCCTGACGGACAATTTGGTTACCAGTGGTGGAACATCGGTGTGCCCTTGAGTGCGAAAAACGATGCACCATCAGAAGGATTAACGCGTAATAAGACCCTGTCGGCTGAGGGTATTTTTGGCCAGATGATTGCGATCGACCAGGCGCAGAAACTGGTGATTGTTCAGTGGTCCGCCTGGCCACAGGCAGAACCGGCATCAGATGCCCAGCCGCTCGAAGCCTCTTTGATGTTTAATGCGATTGCGAATGCGCTGTCTGGTGCTTCAGCTTCTCCAGCAAAAAATCGATAAGCACCCGGCATTTAGGGGGAAGATAGCGATTGGGATGATACAAAATCCATGACATCCCGTAATAGGATGTCATGTAGTCCCATTCGGGAAGTACCTGAATAATCTGTCGGTTATCCATGACCTGTTGCGCGGAAAAGCGCGGCAGGCACCCGATGCCCAGATGATGAATGATGCCTTCCAGCCTCGCTTTGCTGTGATTTGAGGCAAAGCGCCCGTGTACCGCAACGCTGATTTGCTCTCCGCTGGCGATATGACGAAACTTCCACTGATTATCCCCGGGCACTTCTCCCAGATAAATACAGCTGTGCTGCGTTAAATCCTGCGGGTGCTGCGGAATACCGTGCTGTTGCAGATACTCTGCGCTGGCACAGAGCACGTGCCTGACAGGAAACAGCGGGCGTGCCGCCAGCCCCGGAGGCGGGGTATCGGTAATGCGGATCGCCAGGTCAACATTGTCATTGATTAAATCCACCATACGATCGGTGAGCATCAGTTGCAGATCCACCTGAGGGTAGCGCTGTAAAAACTCAGCCACGTGCGGGGAGATGAGATCCTTGCCGTAGGCACGCGGTGCACTGATTTTCACCCGCCCCTGCGGGGTGTCACTAATGCGCCCAGCCAGCTCAAACACCGACTCTGCGGACTGCATCATCTCAAAGCAGCGCTCCCAGGCGACGGTTCCGGCTTCTGTCAGGCGCAGCCTGCGTGTCGTCCTTTCCAGCAGTTTCACCCCCAGGGCATTTTCCAGGCTGGCGATCTGACGGCTGACCGAAGACGCGGTGCTGCCCAGCTTTTCTGCGGCCGCCGAGAAGCTGCCGAGTTCCACCACTTTCACGAACACTGCCATATACGGCAGCAGACCCATATATTGATTTGTTCTCATAGCGCACAAGTCTTGTTTACCCGTACGGATTATTCCGTCTGGAGAAAAACATCATAATCGCAGTTGGGTTTATCGCCAACGTCAGGGGAATGCAGGTGGAGAAACAACAGCGTTACGCAGAGTGGATGTTACTGGCTGTCGCCGTGGTCTGGGGAACCAGCTACGGCATGGCAAAACAGGCCGTTCTTTTCTATCCGGTCGTGGGTTTTCTGTTTATTCGTTTTTTGCTGACCTTCGTTCTGCTCTTACCCACGTTAAGGCTCTGCTGGCGCCAGGCGCTGCCCCCGGGGTTGATACTGGGTTCGGTGTTGTTGGCTATTTTCCTGTGTGAAACTTATGGGGTGGCGTTGACCTCTGCCAGTAATGCGGCATTTCTGATCAGCCTGTGCGTGGTGCTGACGCCGTTTGTTGAATGGCTGATGTTCCGTCAGCGGCCCGAAATCAGCGTGTTTATCGCCGCCGCCGTCTCTCTTTGCGGTGCCATGCTGCTGGTGGGCGGTACGCAGATTGCGATGAACAGGGGCGATCTGCTGGTGTTGGGCGCTGCGCTGCTGCGCGCGTTGATGGTGTGTCTGACGAAAAAAATGACCCAGCATCGCAATGTGCCCGCACTGGCGCTGACGGCGGTACAAACCGGGGTGGTCGCCAGCGGTTCGCTGGTAGTGTTACTGGCGACAGAGCATGGGATACCGGCCCTGCCTGAGAGTACGCTGTTCTGGGGCCCGACGCTTTACCTGGTGTTGTTCTGCACGCTGTTTGCTTTCTTCGCGCAGAACTACGCGGTGAAACGTACCTCACCGACGCGTGCCTCACTATTAATGGGGTCTGAGCCGCTCTTTGGTGCCCTGTTTGCCGTGCTCTGGTTGCAGGAGTCGCTGACGCCAGCGGCATGGCTGGGCGGGTTGCTGATTGTTGCTGCATCGCTGTGGGCCACGCGCCCGGTTAAACGTAACCCGGGACTGAGCGCGGTAATGGAAAAAACCGACTGACGTCAGCCTTCATGATTAGAGTGGCTTGTCACAAAAGTGTCATATTTCGTACATTTTACTGTCACCAAACTGTCCTATTTTGCCTCCAGCAGCAATCATTAATTAGACAAACACGGCAACTGGCCTGACTTTTTAATCCCGTGGAGGGAACATGACACTGATGCACAAAACCCTGGCTCAATTCGTCGCAGTAACCCTTTCTCTGAGCGCCGTTACCGCAATGGCCGCGACCAACCTGACCGGTGCTGGCGGGACATTCCCGGCACCTGTGTATAACAAGTGGGCAGCAGAGTACAACACCGCGACGGGCAGCCAGGTTAACTATCAGGGTATCGGTTCATCCGGCGGCGTTAAGCAGATTATCGCTAAAACCGTAGACTTCGGTGCATCAGATGCGCCGATGAAAGACGAAGATTTAGAAAAAAATGGCCTGTTCCAGTTTCCGACAGTTATTGGCGGGGTGGTACTGGCGGTTAATATTCCTGGTATCAAATCTGGACAGCTGACGCTGGATGGCAAAACCGTGGGTGATATCTACCTCGGTACCATCAAAAAGTGGAACGACCCGGCCATCACCAAGCTGAACCCGGGCGTGAAACTGCCTGATTCCAACATCAACGTGGTACGCCGCGCTGACGGTTCGGGTACCTCATTCGTGTTCACCAGTTACCTGTCTAAAGTGAACAGCGACTGGAGCAGCAAAGTCGGTAAAGGCAGCACCGTTAACTGGCCAACCGGTCTGGGCGGCAAGGGTAACGACGGCGTGGCTGCATTCGTACAGCGTCTGCCAGGGTCTATCGGCTACGTTGAGTACGCCTACGCGAAACAGAACAGCCTGGCTTACACCAAGCTGGTGGATGCGGATGGCAAAGCCATTGAACCGGGTGAGAAAAGCTTTAGCGATGCCGCGAAAGGCGCAGACTGGTCCAAATCTTTTGCTCAGGATCTGACCTTCCAGAAAGGCGACAACGCGTGGCCAATCACCTCTACCACCTTTATCCTGGTGCACAAAGAGCAGGCTAATGCTGAGAAAGGCGCCGCCGTACTGAAGTTCTTCGACTGGGCTTATAAAAACGGCAGCAAAACCACGGCTGGCCTGGACTACGCATCACTGCCAGATTCTGTGATTGAGCAGATTCGTAGCGCCTGGAAAACCAACGTGAAAGACAGCTCCGGCAAAGCACTGTACTAAGCGATTGCAGTAAGCACCACGATGCGTGGTGCTTATGCCCCCATGGGCCAGGCTTGCCTGGCCCGATACGTATCAGCAGTATCAGACTCGAGAATTCTATGGCTGCAACCAAGCCGGCATTCAAGGCTCCCGGAAAACAGGGTGACATCATCTTCAGCGCGCTGGTTAAACTGGCTGCGTTGATTGTGCTGTTGCTGCTCGGTGGCATTATCGTTTCCCTGATTATCTCTTCATGGCCGAGTATCCAGAAGTTTGGTTTCTCGTTCCTGTGGAATAAAGAGTGGGATGCGCCTAACGAACAGTTTGGTGCGCTGGTGCCGATTTACGGTACCGTCGTCACCTCCATTATTGCCCTGCTTATCGCTGTCCCGGTAAGTTTCGGCATTGCCTTGTTCCTGACCGAACTGGCCCCTAACTGGCTGCGTCGCCCGCTGGGCGTGGCGATTGAACTGCTGGCGGCTATCCCCAGCATTGTGTATGGCATGTGGGGGCTGTTTATTTTCGCGCCACTGTTTGCCACCTATTTCCAGCAGCCCGTCGGGGACGTACTGGCTAACGTACCGATTGTAGGATCCCTGTTCTCCGGCCCGGCATTTGGTATCGGGATTTTAGCCGCCGGAATTATCCTGGCGATTATGATTATCCCTTATATCGCTTCCGTCATGCGCGACGTGTTCGAGCAGACGCCAGTGATGATGAAAGAGTCCGCGTACGGCATTGGCTGTACCACCTGGGAAGTGATGTGGCGTGTTGTGTTGCCCTTCACCAAAAACGGGGTGATTGGTGGGGTGATGCTGGGCCTGGGGCGCGCACTGGGTGAAACCATGGCGGTGACCTTCATTATCGGTAACACCTACCAACTCGACAGTGCTTCACTGTTTATGCCGGGTAACAGCATCACCTCCGCGCTGGCGAACGAATTTGCTGAAGCGGAATCGGGCGTGCATACCGCCGCGCTGATGGAGCTGGGGCTGATCCTGTTTGTCATCACGTTTATCGTGCTGGCCTGTTCAAAACTGATGATCCTGCGTCTGGCAAAAAGTGAAGGAGCGCGCTCATGACCACGATGGAATTGCAGGCGCGTGACGAACTGCTCGCTTCACGCCGTAAGATGCAGGCGTGGCGCCGGATGAAAAACCGTATTGCCCTCGCCCTGTCGTTGCTGACGATGGCATTCGGTCTGTTCTGGCTGGTGTGGATCCTGTTTTCTACCGTGACTCGCGGTATCGACGGCATGACGCTGTCGCTGTTTACTGAGAATACGCCCCCGCCGAATACGGCGGGAGGAGGCCTGGCAAATGCCCTGGCAGGCAGCGGTCTGTTGATCTTCTGGTCAACCGCTGTGGGGACGCCGCTGGGGATTATGGCGGGGATCTATCTGGCTGAGTATGGCCGTAAGTCCTGGCTGGCCGAAGTGATTCGCTTTATTAACGACATTCTGCTTTCGGCGCCGTCGATTGTGGTCGGTCTGTTTGTGTACACCATCGTGGTGGCGCAGATGCAACACTTCTCCGGCTGGGCCGGGGTGGTGGCGCTGGCACTGTTGCAAATCCCGATCGTGATCCGCACCACCGAAAACATGCTGAGACTGGTACCGGACAGCCTGCGAGAAGCGGCGTATGCGCTGGGGACGCCAAAATGGAAGATGATTTCGGCGATTACCTTGAAAGCCTCCGTTTCCGGCATTCTGACAGGGGTTCTGCTGGCGATTGCCCGCATTGCCGGGGAAACCGCACCCCTGCTGTTTACCTCGCTGTCGAACCAGTTCTGGAGCACCGATATGATGCAGCCACTGGCGAACCTGCCGGTGACCATCTTTAAGTTCGCGATGAGTCCGTTTGCCGAATGGCAGAGTCTGGCCTGGGCGGGCGTGCTGATTATTACGCTGTGTGTACTGTTACTGAACATCCTGGCACGCGTGATCTTCGCCAAGAGCAAACATTAATTGAGCAGCGCGGCGTTAGCGGCGCGGACTAAGTGAGATAAAAATGGTTGATACGACTTCCGCTAAGATGATTCAGGTTCGTGATTTGAACTTCTATTACGGAAAATTCCATGCGCTGAAAAACATCAATCTGGATATTGCTAAAAACCAGGTGACGGCGTTTATCGGCCCATCCGGCTGCGGTAAATCCACGCTGCTGCGTACGTTTAACAAGATGTTTTCGCTCTATCCTGAGCAGCGTGCTGAAGGTGAAATCCTTCTGGATGGCGAAAACATCCTGACCGCCAGCCAGGATATCGCCCTGCTGCGTGCCCGTGTTGGCATGGTATTCCAGAAGCCTACACCGTTCCCGATGTCGATTTATGACAACATCGCTTTCGGTGTGCGTCTGTTTGAAAAGCTGTCACGTGCCGATATGGACGAACGTGTTCAGTGGGCATTGACGAAAGCGGCGCTGTGGACCGAAACCAAAGACAAGCTGCATCAGAGCGGTTACAGTCTTTCCGGCGGTCAGCAGCAGCGTCTGTGCATCGCGCGTGGTATTGCGATTCGCCCGGAAGTGTTACTGCTGGATGAACCTTGCTCGGCCCTGGACCCGATCTCAACCGGGCGCATCGAAGAGCTGATTACGGAACTGAAGCAGGATTACACCGTGGTGATCGTCACCCACAATATGCAGCAGGCAGCACGCTGCTCCGACCACACGGCATTTATGTACCTGGGCGAACTGATCGAGTTCAGTGATACCGATACACTGTTCACCAAGCCGCATCAGAAGCAAACTGAAGATTACATCACCGGCCGCTACGGTTGATTTGACTGGAGAATACAATGGATAGCTTAAATCTGAACAAACATATCTCCGGCCAGTTCAACGCCGAGCTGGAGCATATCCGCACCCAGGTGATGACCATGGGTGGCATGGTCGAGCAGCAGTTGACCGATGCCATCACGGCGATGCACAACCAGGATGGTGAGCTGGCGAACAAGGTGATTGAAGGTGACCACAAGGTCAATATGATGGAGGTGGAGATTGATGAAGCCTGCGTACGCATCATCGCCAAACGTCAACCTACTGCCAGCGACCTGCGTCTGGTAATGGCGATCATCAAAACCATCTCTGAGCTGGAACGTATTGGTGATGTTGCCGAGAAGATCTGCCGTACCGCGCTGGAAAAATTCACCCAGCAGCACCAGCCGCTGCTGGTGAGCCTGGAGTCACTGGGCCATCACACCATTCAGATGCTGCATGACGTACTGGATGCTTTTGCGCGGATGGATCTTACTGCCGCCATTGAAATCTATCGTGAAGACAAGAAGGTTGACCAGGAGTATGAGGGCATCGTGCGCCAGCTGATGACCTATATGATGGAAGATCCGCGCACTATCCCGAGTGTGCTGACGGCCTTGTTCTGCGCGCGTGCCATCGAGCGCATCGGTGACCGCTGCCAGAACATTTGTGAAATTATCTTCTACTTCGTGAAAGGTCAGGATTTCCGTCACGTGGGCGGTGACCAGTTGGATAAACTGCTGACCGGCGATGACACCGGTAGCAATAACCCGTCGTAATCTCTGCTCAGGCGTGCCAACCCCCCGGCATGCCTGACTTCCTTCCCCATCACTTTTTCGTCTGGATACCTTCGTCGCTCATACTTATACTTGCGGCAAATTTCCAATGAAAAGGCCAGAAAATCATGTCAATTTCCCCCCCGGACAAGCGTAGCGTCACGCCGGGCAAAGCGATGGTCGCTGCTGTCAGCGGTTACGCAATGGACGGCTTTGATCTGCTGATCCTCGGTTTTATGTTACCTGCTATCAGCCTGTCGCTGGCATTATCCCCCTCGCAGGCTGGTTCACTGGTCACCTGGACACTGATTGGTGCCGTGCTGGGAGGCATTGTTTTCGGCCATATCAGCGATCGTCTCGGGCGTATTCGTGTACTGACCTTTACCATCCTGATGTTTTCAGTCTTTACCGGGCTGTGCGCAGTGGCGCAGGGATATTGGGATTTACTGGCGTATCGCACCCTTGCGGGTATGGGCCTGGGCGGTGAGTTCGGTATTGGTATGGCGTTGATCGCCGAAGCCTGGCCTGCCAACAAGCGTAACCGTGCTTCAGCGTGGGTGGGCATGGGGTGGCAACTCGGCGTACTGCTGGCGGCATTTATCACGCCGTTGCTGCTGAATGTGATCGGCTGGCGCGGCATGTTCCTCGTTGGCCTGCTGCCCGCCCTGGCCTCGTTTGCCATTCGTCGTGGCATGGGGGAGCCGGAAGCGTTCACCCAGCATGTGGATGTGAATCAGGGGTTGTCGTTCACGGCGCGCATTAAGCTGTTGTTCGTGGATGCGGCTACCACCAAAGCCAGCATCGGCATCTTTATCCTCTGTTCTGTACAGAACTTTGGTTATTACGGTCTGATGATCTGGATGCCGAGTTATCTCTCATCTAACTTTGGTTTTTCGCTGACGAAATCCGGGTTGTGGACGGCGGTCACGGTCGTCGGGATGACCTTCGGTATCTGGTTATTTGGTCTGCTGGCCGATCGCTTCTCCCGCTGGAAAATTTTCCTGCTGTATCAGTTTGGCGCAGTGGTGATGGTGGTGGTTTACGCTCAGTTGCGCGATCCGACGACCATGCTGTTTACCGGGGCACTGATGGGGATGTTTGTGAATGGCATGATTGGCGGTTACGGCGCGCTGATTTCTGACACTTATCCGGTGAAAGTACGTGCTACGGCGCAGAATGTCTTGTTTAACCTGGGGCGTGGTGTGGGTGGATTTGGTCCGCTGGTGATTGGGCTGCTGGTCAGCCAGTGGTCATTTACTGCTGCTATCACCATGCTGGCACTGATCTATCTGCTGGATATTGTCGCCACGTTATTCCTGCTGCCGAAAAAGCAGGGTAACGATGATGCACTGGGCGCGATTGGCTAACTGAGCGGCATCCTGCGCTGGTCCCTTCAGCGCAGGATAATATGAACCTGATTTCTCCCCCCGTTTTCTTCTATTCTTCCTTTTCCCTTTATTATTTTCATAGAAATTTTCTTAAAGTGCTTATTTATTTAAATTTACACTTTAATAGGTGTGTGAATATATCGGCTTGGTAACCTGTTTGGCATATAGTGGTATTATTTTTCTTTGTGATTTTATATTGTTTACAGCGCTTAAGAAAAACGATAGTCTCGAAATTAGTCAATGGTTTTTGTTTTTTTTTCTCAGTGTTGAGGCGATATATCCCTTCTTTATTTTCCATTTCGATTTTGATGTGTTCCGCGCTGAAAATATCAACTGGTCACTTAGGGGGAACGGTGCTGGCAGCGATAATAACAATGCAGGTACACGATCCCTCCTCACCGTGAGTATAATTAATATAGCGAAAAGGAGTAATGTATAGCGGGTGATTAACGCTATCATTAATATATTAGATATGAGAAGAAATAAAACAGCCGTTCAGCTAAAGAAACAAGAGGCATTCCGTGCGCTGGCTTTAATCTGCCAGGAACTCGCCTCCAGCCCCAAAGAGGGTACGCATTTATCCGATCCCACGCTATGGCCTAAAACCAGAGAGTTAGCGGATAATTGCGGTGAGAGTATCTATATGATGCGAAATATTCTTTTACAGCTGGTCGATGAAGGCAAAGTTATTAAACATGCTTCACTGCTGTCAAATTCATTACGCTGGTATATCAATGAGGGGGACGGTATTTGATTTTTTCTATACCGCTTGCTGGCAACAGGCCGGGTTGTTTCCGGCCTGCCCCCATTTAGCGCGTTAACTGCCAGCCACGCGCCTGCCATAAATCTGGCAGCTGTGCCATATCATCAAACACCGTCACCAGTGGATGGTTGATTACCGGATTATGCGCATCGACGCAGTAATAGAATACCGGGATCCCGGCGGCGATGCCCGCTTTTGCCCCCGCCTCAGAATCATCGATCAGAATGCAGCGCTCAATCGCAACGCCCATCTGTTTGGCAGCGTAGTACATCAATTCCGGGTCGGGTTTCCAGTGCTCAATGTCATAGCCGCTGTATAAGTGGTCCCCAAAGAAGGAGAGCATGCCGGTCAGGCCGAGCGAATGCTGCATTTTGGGGACGGTCCCGTTAGAGACGACACAGGCCGGAACACTCACTTTTTCCAGCAACGCCTTTGCACCGTGAATCGGTTTAAGCTCCAGGTCAAACAGGCGAGCCACTTCCTGACGATAAGCCGGTTCCAGGACTTCAACCGGGGTCGTCAGCGGGTGCTGCTGGCAGACATCCGCGATGATGTCGTACAGTTTCACTCCTTTGTACTTTTCGAACATCTCCTGCAGCGACAGCGTGACACCAAACTGCGCGAAAGTGTTGACGTACGCCTGAGTACAGAGCATTTCGCTGTCGACCAGCGTTCCATCACAATCGAAAAAAATGCATTCCACGGTCATCCTGATTCCTTCTGTCCAGTGGGTGGATACCCGATAGTAGCGCGAAGCGGGGTGAATTATGTCAATTACTGTTAACGGTTGTGATAAGACGGGTAAAACAGCGCAATCGGTTGCGAAAAAACCGGGTGATCGGCATCCCAAAATCAGAATTTTGGGGTAGGATAACGGCCGACAACTTTTCTCCGTTCTGGAAACACATAATGACGAATCCCGGTCTGTTACAACGGATTTTTAAATTGCAGGAGCATGGCACCACCGTTCGTACCGAGGTGATTGCTGGTTTCACCACCTTTTTGACGATGGTGTATATCGTTTTTGTTAACCCTCAGATCCTCGGCGTGGCCGGCATGGACACGCAGGCGGTCTTCGTTACCACCTGTCTGATAGCTGCCGGAGGCAGTATTCTGATGGGGCTGGTCGCGAACCTGCCTGTGGCACTGGCCCCCGCGATGGGGCTGAACGCCTTCTTCGCCTTCGTGGTCGTGGGTGCGATGGGGATATCCTGGCAGATCGGAATGGGCGCTATTTTCTGGGGGGCTGTTGGCCTGCTGTTGCTGACGATCTTCCGTGTGCGTTACTGGATGATTGCCAATATTCCACTGAGTCTGCGCGTCGGGATCACTGCCGGTATTGGTCTGTTTATTGCGATGATGGGGCTGAAAAATGCCGGTATTATCGTGGCCAACGAAGCAACACTGGTAACAGTCGGTAACCTGACCTCGCACAGCGTACTGCTGGGTGCGTTGGGCTTCTTTATTATCGCCATCCTTGCATCGCGCAATATCCATGCGGCGGTGCTGGTGTCGATCGTGGTGACCACGCTGATTGGTCTGGCGATTGGTGATGTGAAATATACCGGTATCTTCTCAGCGCCTCCTGCGGTGACCTCCGTTCTGGGGCAGGTTAACCTGAAAGATTCACTGAACGTTGGCATGGCCGGGATCATCTTCTCCTTTATGCTGGTCAACCTGTTTGACTCTTCCGGGACATTGATTGGTGTTACGGATAAAGCCGGTCTGACTGATGAGACGGGTAAGTTCCCGCGTATGAAGCAGGCGCTGTATGTGGACAGCATCAGTTCCGTTGCCGGCTCATTTATCGGTACCTCTTCGGTGACTGCGTATATCGAAAGCTCATCCGGCGTGTCCGTGGGCGGTCGCACCGGCCTGATGGCCGTTGTGACGGGCGTGCTGTTCCTGCTGGTGATGTTCCTGTCACCGCTGGCGGGTATGGTCCCCGCTTATGCCGCAGCCGGTGCGCTGATCTACGTGGGCGTGCTGATGACCTCAAGCCTGGCGCGCGTGAAGTGGGATGACCTGACCGAAGCGGTTCCGGCGTTTGTGACAGCGGCGATGATGCCATTCAGTTTCTCGATCACTGAAGGTATCGCACTGGGCTTTATCTCTTACTGCGTGATGAAGCTGGGCACGGGGCGCTGGCGTGAAATCAGCCCGTGCGTCGTGGTCGTGGCGTTACTGTTCGTTCTGAAAATCGCGTTTATCGACGCGCATTAATCAGACTAACGGGTGGTGGTAACGCCACCCGTTTGACTCTCAGGAGTGGTAGAGCGGTTTTTCCGCCGGCAGACTGGTCAGACGCAGCGTGCGTGGCCCAAGATTGTGTGCATAAACGTTAAAATCCCGCAGTGATTCCCAGCCATCTTCCCCGTTATATTCCCACAAATGCAGTCGGTCAGTGCCTGGCGATAACGCACAGGACCACACCAGCAATGGCTCAACATCACACAGCGCCTGAATATCTGGCCAGGTGACGCAGCGCAGTCGTCCTGATGCCGGGTGCAAGCGTAGTGAATCACTTCCTTCATCCGCTTCGCCAGTGAGTTTTAGAATGCTTTGGCGTAGCGTCCACAGCTGCGTAGACGCCTCAATGGCATCATTCTGTGCATTGATCCACGCTTTCTCTCCCGACGACAGACATTCAAAATGGTGCTCCGTCGTCTGACGGCTATGTGCGCGGACAATTTCCATATCGAGTCCGGCGCGGCCCCGTTCCTCAGCTAACATCACACCGACCATGTTACCGGCGTAGGCCAGGCTAAAGTCAGGGAGATCCGGGTCTGCAAAGCAGGGGCGTCCACTGGTGGTGGTGATCAATTCGGGCAAAAGGGGGATGCCATACACGCGCAGCATCAGTTCAGCGAGCAGGCTTCGGGCGGCCAGATAACGGGCCCGGCGTTTCTCGGAAAATCTGCTGGCCTGCTCTACCATCTGCTGCGGGAGTCGGTGAACCTGGGGTCTGGTTTGGGCGAGTGCCCAACGTGCAAAATGACTTGCCATCTGTCGCTCCGTGAAAATGGTCGGGTAATCATCTCTGCCATTGTAAGAATTTTCTTATCAAATTTCACCTGGGATTCCATTCCCAGGGGTATTTTCGGACTATTGTCACTGTTTATAGCCAGATTGCTGGTGGAATAGAGCGATCAAACCGGGTGTTTACTTCCCGATGCAAAAACTGGAGAAAATACGCCCCAGCAGATCATCCGAGCTAAATTCTCCGGTAATTTCACTCAGCGCTTGCTGGGCAAGGCGAAGCTCTTCTGCCAGTAATTCACCGGCCCAGGCACCCAGCAGTTGGTCTTTGCCCTGCTGTAAGTGAGTGGCTGCTAACTCGAGTGCGAGCAGGTGGCGTCGGCGTGCCAGGAAGCCACCTTCCATATTGCCAGAGAAACCCATGCTGTGCTTCAGGTGGTCGCGCAGGACATCAATGCCATCGCCAGTGCGTGCCGACAGACGAATAAGTGAGTGACCATTTACTTCTTCGATGCCCAGCACTTCACCTGTCATATCAGCTTTATTGCGCACCACGGTAATCGGTAACGTTTGTGGCAGCCGGGCGATAAAGTCCGGCCATATTTCGGCCGGGCCGGTCGCACCCGTTGTGGTGCCATCGACCATAAACAGCACACGATCGGCCTGTTCGATCTCATTCCATGCGCGTTCGATGCCAATGCGCTCAACTTCATCGCTGGCTTCGCGTAATCCTGCGGTATCAATGATATGCAGCGGCATGCCATCAATATGGATATGCTCGCGCAGCACATCGCGGGTGGTGCCCGCGATATCGGTCACAATCGCTGCTTCGCGTCCGGCCAGTGCATTCAGCAGGCTGGATTTACCGGCGTTTGGACGCCCGGCGATAACCACTTTCATCCCTTCACGCAGCAGGCTGCCCTGGCGTGCTTCGGCACGTACGTCGTCAAGGTCGGCAATCACCTGATGCAGCTGCGCTTCAATTTTACCGTCGGAGAGGAAGTCGATCTCCTCATCCGGGAAGTCGATGGCTGCTTCTACATAGATTCGCAGGTGAGTAAGTGCTTCCACAAGATGGTTTACACGGGCAGAAAATACGCCCTGTAATGAATTAACGGCGGAACGTGCTGCTTGCTCGGAGCTGGCATCAATCAGGTCGGCAATCGCTTCAGCCTGTGCCAGATCCAGTTTGTCATTGAGGAAGGCGCGTTCTGAGAACTCTCCCGGATTGGCAATTCGCAGCCCGGGCAGTGCCACAATACGCTTCAGCAACAGATCAAGGATCACCGGACCGCCGTGGCCCTGAAGTTCCAGTACATCTTCACCGGTAAATGAGTTCGGGCCGGGGAACCACAGTGCGATGCCCTGATCGAGAGTGCTACCGTCGGCGTCACGGAACGGCAGATAGTCGGCGTAACGCGGTTTAGGCAGTTTACCCAGCAGTAACTGCGCAACGTCTGCGGCCTTGCTGCCAGAAATACGCAGAATGCCGACGCCGCCGCGTCCTGGCGCGGTCGCCTGCGCGACGATAGTATCGCTATGGCTCATGTTGAATTCTCTTTTGGAAATAAAAAGGCGGTCATAATGACCGCCTTAGTGTAAGCATTGTGCGTGTTGTTCGCACGGGGCGACCGGAAAAAATGGTTGCCCCCTACGTGCAGGGACTGACCTTCTTTTTCGGTCAGCCCGCAGCATTAACAGATTACGCTTTTTTCTTGTCGCGGCTGTGCAGGCCACGTTTTTCCAGGCCGCGATAAATCAGCTGCTGCTGGAGAATGGTCACCAGGTTACTGACGATGTAGTACAGCACCAGACCTGACGGGAACCACAAGAAGAACACGGTGAAGATCACGGGCATAAAGGTCATGATCTTCTGCTGCATCGGATCGGTCACGGTGGTTGGCGACATCTTCTGAATGAAGAACATCGTGATACCCATCAGGATCGGCAGAATGTAGTACGGGTCCTGTGCTGCCAGGTCATGGATCCACAGGGCGAACGGCGCATGACGCAGTTCTACCGAGCCCATCAGCATGTAGTAAAGGGCCAGGAAGATAGGCATCTGGATAACCAGAGGCAGACAGCCGCCCAGCGGGTTTACTTTCTCCGCTTTGTACAACGCCATCATTTCCTGGCTCATACGCTGCTTGTCATCACCTAAACGCTCACGCATCGCCTGAATCTTAGGCTGCAACATGCGCATTTTTGCCATCGAGGTGTACTGCGCTTTGGTCAGCGGGTACATGATGCCACGCACGATGAAGGTGATTACGATAATGGAGAAGCCCCAGTTACCGATAAAGGTGTGCAGGAATTTCAGCAGTTTGAACAGCGGCTGAGAGATAAACCACAACCAGCCGTAATCCACTGTCAGATCAAGGTGGGGAGCCACAGCTGCCATCTTGTCCTGAATTTCCGGGCCCACCCACAGGGTGGCTGCCAGCTGCTGCTGAGAACCTGGTGCGACGGTGACCGGTGCAGATTTGTAGCCAATCGCCGCGATTCCGTTACCCAGATTGCTGGTGTACAGCGTGTTGTTACCCGCCGTCTGTGGAACCCATGCGGTGGCGAAGTACTGCTGCATCATTGCCACCCAGCCATTGGTGGTCGTGGTGCTCAGGTTTTCGTTATCGCTGATTTTATCGAATTTGTACTTTTCGTAGTTTGTCTCACTGCTGGAGTAAGCCGCGCCACGGAAAGTGTGCAGAGCAAAGTTGCTGCTGCCGGTATCGCGATGCTTCGGCAGGTCAATAGACTGCTTCAGCTGACCGAACATTGACACTTCCAGCGGCTGCTGTGAGGCGTTGTTGATCTGATAATCGACATTAATCGCGTATTCACCACGTTTCAGAACGAAGGTCTTGGTGAAGGTTGCGCCGTTTTCCGCGGTAAAGGTCAACGGAATACGCAGCTCGCTCTGGCCATCAGCCAGCTCGAAGTGATCCTGGCCTGCGGTATACAGAGGACGTGCGCCATTGGCCGGATTATCCGGGCCGTTACGACCAGTCAGACCGCTCTGGGCCTGATACAGGAATCCAGGCGTGGTTTCCAACAGTTGGAAAGGCTTGTCTGAACCCAGTGAATCCGGGTAAGTCAGCAATAACGCCTGGTCAATATCGCCACCGCGAGTATTGATGTTTAAAGACAGGACATCAGTCTTAACGGTGATCGTTTTGCCCTGGCCACTGGCAGGTACGCCCTGATTGGCGGCATCACCGGCTGCACTGGTCGTGTTTTGCGTGGTCTGGGTCTGCAATGGCTGCGGAGCGTGGTCCGTCTGCCAGGCTTGCCAGATCATGAAGGACACGAACAGAAAAGCGATGAGGAAAAGATTGCGTTGCGAATCCATCGTTAATGTTCTCTGGGATCAATGGTTATGTGGCGGCACCGGATCGTCGCCACCCGGGTTCAAGGGGTGGCATTTTAATATGCGTTTCATCGTCAACCAACTCCCTTTTATCACCCCAAACCTGCGCAATGCCTCAATTCCGTATTGCGAACAGGTGGGATGGAAACGGCAGTGGGGTCCTAACAGCGGGCTGATAACGCGTTGATAGACGCGTATCAGCCCGATCAGGAGCCGCGAGCCAGGCGACAATGGCGACGCCATAGTTTCTCCAACGCTTCCGTCAGTGCCTTATTATCCAGATCGGCAACACCCTTTTTCGCTACGATGACAAAATCCATCGCCGGAAGCTCATGTTGACGCAGACGAAAGCTTTCGCGGGTCAATCGCTTGATCCGGTTACGCTCGTGAGCACGTTTAACATGTTTTTTGGCGACGGTAAGACCGATGCGGGGATGCCCCAGCGCGTTCAGGCGGCCGAGAATAGTAATTTGCGGCGTGCCAGCCCGTTGTGGCTGCTGGAAGACGAAAGTGAAATGAGTGGGAGTTAACAAACGTAACTCCCTGGGAAATGCGAGCTTAACCACTCAGCGGTTAGCTTTTATTACTTAGAAACGGTCAGACGAGAACGGCCTTTAGCACGACGACGTGCCAGAACCTGACGACCATTTTTATTTGCCATACGAGCACGGAAACCGTGTGAACGGTTACGCTTCAGTACGGACGGTTGAAAAGTGCGTTTCATGGCGATTTCTACCTAAACTTGAAAAATTTCACTTGGTGACGCGTTATCTGGCCCGAAAAAACGACCGACGCCTCAGTGTGTCTTTAATAAAGAGGCGGGATTGTAATAATTGTACAGTCCAGAGTCAATTTACTTCGCGTGAAAAGCGCATCCTGATTGCCCGTAGTGACCGCAAAAACAGCCAAAACGGCCATGGCGCACACGCCGGGGCAAGAATTATACGGCGTCCAGTAAAAAGCGCAAGGATCGCGCAGGATCTTCTGGCGATCCTGTTGCATGCTGTTTGCGGCAATAACGTGATGGCACCATTAAATTTCAATGAATGCAGACGATCCTGAATGTCTTTTGCTCAGGGTGGCGTAAACTTATCCCCGCTGTACATGCCTGTGGATAAATTGGATCAAAACTGTGTAGAAAGTGAAGATCTCTGCTGCGCTTTACGCTATGATCCGCCCTTCCGCTAACGATCCTTCGGGTCGATCCTACCCCTTAAGCATTAGATATGCCGGGGACGGGCGGAGTAACCGTGGATAGCGGTTCGCATGTGTTTCATCGGCATGCGTCAACAATGATGAAATTATCGCTTCAGCGCTTTTATTTCTTATCGAATTTTTTCGAGTGGAGTCCGCCGTGTCACTTACGCTTTGGCAACAGTGTCTTGCCCGCCTGCAGGATGAGCTACCTGCCACAGAATTCAGCATGTGGATACGCCCCTTGCAGGCCGAATTGAATGACAATACGCTGGCCTTGTATGCACCAAACCGTTTTGTACTCGATTGGGTTCGGGATAAATACCTGAATAATATCAATGCTCTGCTAAATGATTTTTGCGGGGCAAATGTGCCATTGCTGCGCTTTGAAGTGGGCAGTAAGCCCGTCGCGCAAACCATCAGCCAGCCGGTGATGGCCACGGCACATGCCAGTTCACCAGGCATCATCAGCCGCCCTGCACCGATGCGCCCCAGCTGGGACAATATGCCGGCACCGGCGGAGCTGTCTTACCGCTCAAATGTGAACACCAAGCACAACTTCGACAATTTCGTTGAGGGTAAATCAAACCAGCTGGCACGTGCGGCGGCACGTCAGGTGGCTGATAACCCGGGTGGCGCGTATAACCCGTTATTCCTTTATGGTGGTACCGGTCTCGGTAAGACGCACTTGTTGCATGCGGTCGGCAACGGGATCATGGCACGTAAGCCAAACGCGAAAGTGGTGTATATGCACTCGGAGCGTTTTGTGCAGGACATGGTCAAGGCGCTACAGAACAACGCCATCGAAGAATTTAAGCGTTACTATCGCTCAGTGGATGCGCTGCTGATCGATGACATTCAGTTTTTTGCCAATAAAGAGCGATCGCAGGAAGAGTTTTTCCACACCTTTAACGCCCTGCTGGAAGGTAATCAGCAGATCATTTTGACCTCGGATCGTTATCCGAAAGAGATCAATGGTGTGGAAGATCGACTCAAATCCCGCTTTGGCTGGGGCCTGACGGTGGCGATCGAGCCGCCTGAGTTGGAAACCCGCGTAGCGATCCTGATGAAGAAAGCGGATGAGAATGACATTCGCCTGCCGGGTGAAGTGGCGTTCTTTATTGCCAAGCGTCTGCGTTCTAATGTGCGTGAGCTTGAAGGTGCGTTAAACCGCGTGATCGCCAACGCCAACTTTACCGGTCGTGCCATCACGATCGATTTTGTGCGCGAAGCCTTACGTGACCTGCTTGCCTTGCAGGAGAAGCTGGTAACTATCGATAATATTCAGAAGACGGTTGCTGAGTATTATAAAATTAAAGTCGCCGATCTGCTGTCGAAGCGACGTTCCCGTTCGGTTGCACGCCCGCGCCAGATGGCGATGGCGATGGCCAAGGAACTGACCAACCACAGTCTGCCGGAAATCGGTGATGCTTTCGGGGGTCGTGACCACACCACAGTGCTACATGCCTGCCGTAAAATTGAGCAGCTGCGTGAAGAGAGTCATGACATTAAAGAAGATTTCTCAAATCTAATCAGAACATTATCTTCCTGACTATGAAATTTATTGTAGAACGTGAGCATTTACTCAAGCCATTACAGCAAGTTAGCAGCCCATTAGGCGGTCGTCCGACGCTGCCGATCCTTGGCAACCTGTTGTTGCAGGTTAATGAAGGCACGCTGTTGCTGACGGGCACCGATCTGGAAATGGAAATGGTGGCGCGCGTTGCGCTGACGCAGGACCATGAGCCTGGCGCCACGACGGTACCGGCACGCAAATTCTTTGATATCTGCCGGGGTTTGCCGGAAGGCGCTGAAATCACGGTGATTCTGGAAGGCGAAAGAATGCTGGTGCGCTCCGGCCGCAGCCGTTTCTCGCTGTCTACCCTGCCTGCCAGTGATTTCCCTAACCTGGATGACTGGCAGAGCGAGGTCGAATTCACACTGCCGCAGGCGACCCTTAAACGCCTGATTGAAGCCACGCAGTTCTCTATGGCCCATCAGGACGTGCGTTATTACCTGAACGGAATGCTGTTTGAGACAGAAGGTGAAGAGCTGCGTACTGTGGCCACCGATGGTCACCGCCTGGCGGTCTGTTCAATGCCGGTGGGCCAGCAGCTCCCCAGCCATTCGGTGATCGTGCCGCGTAAAGGGGTTATTGAGCTGGTGCGTCTGCTGGATGGCGGCGATACCCTGTTACAGGTACAGATTGGCAGCAATAATATCCGTGCACATGTGGGTGATTTTATTTTCACCTCGAAGCTGGTTGATGGCCGCTTCCCGGATTATCGCCGCGTGTTGCCGAAGAACCCGGACAAAACCCTCGATGCAGGCTGTGATCTGCTGAAGCAGGCGTTTTCCCGTGCAGCGATCCTCTCTAATGAGAAATTCCGCGGTGTTCGCCTCTATATCAGCGAAAATCAGCTAAAAATTACGGCAAATAACCCGGAGCAGGAAGAAGCGGAAGAGATGCTGGATGTGACCTACGGTGGCACCGATCTCGAAATCGGCTTCAACGTCAGCTATGTGCTGGATGTCCTGAACGCGCTGAAGTGCGAGAACGTGCGTCTGCTGCTGACCGATTCCGTTTCCAGCGTCCAGATTGAAGATGCAGCCAGTCAGTCAGCGGCCTATGTTGTGATGCCAATGCGCTTGTAATTGCTGAGTTCATCTTCATCTCCGTAGGGGTCAGGTACGCCTGACCCAGACATTCCGCTGCTCTGGATCCTGCTATGGCTTTAACCCGCCTGCTTATTAAAGACTTCCGTAATATCGAAAACGCGGACCTCGCGCTGGCCCCCGGATTTAACTTCCTGGTGGGGCCCAACGGCAGCGGTAAAACCAGCGTGCTGGAAGCGATTTATACCCTCGGTCATGGCCGTGCCTTTCGCAGTTTGCAGGCGGGCAGGGTTATTCGCCATGAGCAGGACGCCTTTGTGTTGCACGGGCGTATCGCCGGGGCGGAAAGGGAAGTGTCGGTTGGGCTGACTAAAAACCGCGCCGGTGACAGCCGGGTACGGGTTGACGGTAGCGACGGCCACAAAGTGGCCGAACTGGCCCAGATGCTGCCGATGCAGCTGATCACGCCGGAGGGCTTTACCCTGCTGAACGGGGGGCCGAAGTATCGTCGTGCTTATATCGACTGGGGCTGCTTTCACAATGAACCGGGTTTTTTCAACGCCTGGAGTAACCTCAAACGCCTGCTGAAACAGCGTAACGCAGCGCTGCGTCAGGTGTCACGCTACCAGCAGATCCGCGCCTGGGATCAGGAGCTGGCACCGTTGGCTGAACAGATAAGCCAGTGGCGTGCGGCCTACAGTGAAGCGATTGCGGCAGATATTAACGCCACCTGTGCCCAGTTTTTGCCGGAATTTCAGCTGAGTTTCTCTTATCAGCGCGGCTGGGATAAAGAGAGTGATTATGCCGACCTGCTCGAACGCAGTTTTGAGCGCGATCGGGCACTGACTTACACTGCCAGTGGCCCTCATAAAGCGGATTTTCGTATTCGCGCAGAGGGGACACCGGTGGAAGATTTGCTGTCACGCGGCCAGTTAAAGCTGCTGATGTGCGCCCTGAGGCTGGCGCAGGGTGAGTTTCTCACCCGACAGAACGGGCGACGTTGCCTGTATCTGATAGATGATTTTGCCTCTGAGCTGGATGAAACCCGTCGCCACCTGCTGGCAGCGCGTTTAAAAGCCACTCAGGCCCAGGTTTTTGTCAGTGCCATTGCGGCCGAGCATGTCTTCGACATGACTGATGAAAAGGGCAAGATGTTCACTGTAGAACAAGGTAAAATAGTGGTTCAACCTGAAGATTAAACGAGCGAGAAAAGTTGATGTCGAATTCTTATGACTCCTCCAGTATCAAAGTTCTCAAGGGGCTGGATGCGGTACGCAAGCGCCCGGGTATGTATATCGGCGATACGGATGACGGTACCGGTCTGCATCACATGGTATTTGAGGTCGTGGATAACGCCATTGACGAAGCACTCGCCGGTCACTGCTCCGATATTCTTGTCACTATTCATGCAGATAACTCTGTGTCTGTGCAGGATGATGGGCGCGGTATTCCTACCGGTATCCATGAAGAAGAAGGTATTTCTGCCGCTGAAGTGATCATGACCGTGCTGCACGCAGGCGGAAAGTTCGATGATAACTCCTATAAAGTGTCCGGCGGCCTGCATGGTGTGGGTGTTTCCGTGGTTAACGCCCTGTCGGAAAAACTGGAACTGACCATTCGTCGTGAAGGCAAAGTTCACCAGCAGATCTACGTCCATGGTGTGCCGCAGGCGCCGTTAAGCGTTAGCGGTGAAACCGATCTGACCGGAACACGCGTGCGCTTCTGGCCAAGCCATCAAACCTTTACCAACGTCGTTGAATTCGAATACGAAATTCTGGCAAAACGCCTGCGCGAGCTGTCGTTCCTGAACTCTGGCGTCTCTATCAAGCTGGAAGATAAGCGTGATGGTAAAAGCGACCATTACCACTATGAAGGTGGTATTAAGGCGTTTGTTGAGTATCTGAACAAGAACAAAACCCCGATCCACCCGAATGTGTTCTATTTCTCTACTGAGAAAGACGGCATTGGTGTGGAAGTGGCGCTGCAGTGGAACGATGGTTTCCAGGAAAACATCTACTGCTTTACCAACAACATCCCACAGCGCGATGGGGGGACGCACCTCGTTGGTTTCCGTACCGCCATGACCCGTACGCTGAATGCCTACATGGATAAAGAAGGCTACAGCAAGAAAGCCAAGGTCAGTGCCACGGGTGATGATGCGCGTGAAGGCCTGATTGCTGTCGTTTCAGTCAAAGTGCCAGACCCTAAATTCTCCTCTCAGACCAAAGATAAACTGGTCTCTTCCGAGGTGAAAACGGCGGTTGAGCAGCAGATGAATGAACTGCTGGCGGAATACCTGCTGGAAAATCCGAGCGATGCAAAAATCGTTGTGGGTAAAATCATCGACGCCGCCCGCGCCCGTGAAGCGGCTCGCCGTGCACGTGAAATGACCCGCCGTAAAGGCGCGCTGGACCTGGCTGGTCTGCCAGGCAAACTGGCGGACTGCCAGGAACGCGACCCGGCACTTTCTGAAATTTACCTTGTGGAAGGGGACTCTGCGGGCGGATCTGCCAAGCAGGGACGTAACCGTAAAAACCAGGCCATTCTGCCGCTGAAAGGTAAAATCCTGAACGTGGAGAAAGCGCGCTTCGATAAGATGCTCGCTTCGCAGGAAGTGGCAACGCTGATCACCGCGCTGGGCTGCGGCATTGGCCGTGACGAATATAACCCGGACAAACTGCGTTATCACAGCATCATCATCATGACCGATGCCGACGTGGATGGTTCTCACATCCGTACGCTGCTGCTGACCTTCTTCTACCGTCAGATGCCTGAAATCATCGAGCGTGGCCATGTGTATATCGCCCAGCCGCCGCTGTACAAGGTGAAAAAAGGGAAGCAGGAACAGTACATCAAAGATGATGACGCGATGGACCAGTATCAGATCTCTATCGCACTGGACGGCGCTTCGCTGCATGCTAACGCCAGCGCTCCGGCCCTGGGCGGCAAGCCGCTGGAGGACCTGGTATCAGAGTTCAACAGCACGCGTAAGATGATCAAACGTATGGAGCGCCGTTATCCGGTGGCGCTGTTGAACGCGCTGGTTTACAACCCGACGCTGAGCGAACTGGCAGCAGAAGCGCCGGTACGGGCCTGGATGGATGAGCTGGTTACGTATCTGAACGATAACGATCAGCACGGCAGCAGCTACAGCGGTCTGGTACGTGAAAATCTGGAACTGCACATCTTTGAACCGGTGCTGCGCATCAAGACGCATGGTGTGGATACCGATTATGCTCTGGATACGGATTTCATGCTCGGCGGTGAATACCGTAAGCTTTGTTCCCTGGGCGAGAAGCTGCGTGGTCTGATTGAAGAAGACGCGTTTATCGAACGTGGCGAGCGCCGTCAGCCAATTGCCAGCTTTGAGCAGGCAATGGAGTGGCTGGTCAAAGAGTCACGTCGTGGTCTGACGGTTCAGCGATACAAAGGTCTGGGCGAAATGAACCCTGATCAGCTGTGGGAAACCACCATGGATCCGGAAAGCCGTCGTATGCTGCGCGTGACCATTCGAGACGCGGTTGCCGCCGATCAGCTGTTCACCACCCTGATGGGCGATGCGGTAGAGCCACGCCGTGCCTTTATCGAAGAGAATGCGCTGCGCGCCGCGAACATTGATATCTGATGTTGCAGGGGGCGACCTGTTGTTCCGGTCGCCCCGTATCAATAAGCAGACCCCCCGGGTCTGTTTTTTTCGCCTGTCATCCTCATGTCGAAAAAGTGAGTAAATTTCGACACGTCTTGTTTTCATGTTAGGCGCATCGACCTGTCTGCCTTCGTTTTTACCTCACCCTCTTTTGGTTTCACTTCCGTTTGCTTCCGTTTTTCACCGAGCGCTATGACCGCTATCACTTTTAAACTTTACGTGCTCCCTTAGGCTACTGAATAGCAAGAGGTGACTATGTATCTGGAACAACGGCGTAACAGCATTCTCGATTATCTCGACCAGCATGAAAGCCTGAGTGTGGCCTGGCTTGCTGCCGCCTTTGCCGTCTCCAAAGAGACCATTCGCAGCGACCTGGCAGCACTGGCGGGCCTGGGAATGATCCAGCGCTGTCATGGTGGCGCGATGGTGATCCGCCGCAACTTACAGGCCAAGCTGATTTCGGAAACCGGCGGCAACTTTGAGGTGCTGTTACAGCGGCTGGAGAGCCAGCGTCAGCGGTCAGCACCGCGCGATAGCACCCAGACACAGGGCCGGGTGTGCATCCTCGGCTCGTTTAACGTCGATATCGTGGCAAAAGTAGCGCGCTTTCCGAAAGGCGGGGAATCCCTGCTGGCGCTGGGCAGTACGCTGGGGCCGGGCGGCAAAGGGGCGAATCAGGCGATGGCGGCCAGCCGTGCCGGAGCACGTGTTCACTTCGTCTCCAAAGTCGGTACCGATCAGTTCAGCCAGTTCGCTTTCGACCATCTGTCGGCGTCAGATATTCACTCTTTCAGGCTGTATCAGAGTGACGTCGAACCAACGGGTAACGCGATTATCTATGTATCGCAGCAGGATGGCGAAAATATGATCGCCATTTATTCCGGAGCCAACAAGACGTTGACCGACGCCGAAGTGGCAGAAATGACGCATGAACTCGCGGGGTCTGATGTGCTGTTGGTGCAGCTGGAAAACAATTTTTCCGCCACGCTGAACGCCATGAAGCTGGCCACCACCCTGGGCGTGCGCGTCATTATGAATCCGGCGCCTTTCTCAGCAGATGCGCTGGCGTGCCTGCACTATGTGGATGTACTGACGCCGAATGAAACCGAGGCTTCTTTGCTCTCCGGCGTGGAGGTGAATGACCTCGACAGCGCGAAAGAAGCGGCCCTGGCGATTGTGCGTCAGGGAGCGAAGCGGGTGATTATCACCATGAGTTCGCGTGGGGCGCTGATCCTCGAGAACGGTCAGTTTCAGCATATTGCCGCGTTTCCGGCACTCAGCGTCGACACTACCGGTGCCGGTGATGCGTTTAACGGTGCCTTCGCCGCGGCGCTGGCAAAAGGACAGACTATTGCGCAGGCGGCCACTTATGCCGCGGCGTTTGCTTCACTGGCGGTAGAGCGCGAAGGGGCATCGAATATGCCCGATCACCCTCAGGTGGTTGCGCGTCTGGCGCAGCATTAAATCCGACTGACTTTCATGCAGCACTGCTGCTTCAGGAGAACCAAATGAAGAAGATTGAAGGTATTGTTCCCGTCATGCTGACGCCGTTTACCGCTGATAACCAGATTGACTACCCTGGCCTTGAGCGGCTGATTAACTGGTATCTGACACAGGGCGTGGATGCGCTGTTTGCTGTCTGCCAGTCCAGCGAAATGCAGTTCCTCAGCCTGGACGAGCGCGTAGCGCTGGCAAAATTTGTGGTGGAAAAAGTCCAGGGTCGCGTACCGGTCATTGCCTCCGGTCATATCAGCGATGCGCTGGATGCGCAGATTACCGAACTGAGCGCGATGGCCAACACCGGCATTGATGCGCTGGTGCTGGTCACCAACCATCTGGACCCGAAAAATGAAGGCAGTGAGGTGTTCTTCTCCACGCTGAACGCCCTGCTGGAAGCCCTGCCGGTGACCATGCCTCTGGGTCTGTATGAGTGCCCGGCGCCGTATCGCCGCCTGCTGACCGATGAAGAGTTCAGCTTCTGCGCCAACAGCGGCCGTTTTGTGGTGCTGAAGGATGTGAGCTGCGACCTGCCTACCGTACAGCGCCGCGTGAAACTGGCTGAAGGCACACCGTTCAATATCATCAATGCCAATGCCGCCATTGCCTGGCCCGCCATCCAGTCCGGCTCCAAAGGGTTCAGCGGTGTGTTCACTAACTTCCATCCTGAGCTGTATCACTGGCTCTACCACCATGGCGCAGAGCAGCCGGAGAAAGCGCAGGAACTGTCGTTATTCCTGTCACTGTCTGCGGTAACCGAAACCCTCGGCTACCCGAAAAACGCCAAAATTTATCACCAGCAGCTCGGCACGTTCGACAGTGAGTTCTGCCGGGTGAATAAAGATAACGTGCTGGAAAAATTCTGGGGCCTCGGCGTATTGCTGGATCAAATCCAGCAGGGCACTGCGCTGTGGCAAAAGAAAATCGCGGGCTAACCTTCGCGCCGGGCGGCCCTGTCAGGGGCCGCCCGCTGTACCCCACAACCCGCTAAACAAATAACAAAAACTCGTTCGATGCGAGTGAAAACGGGACTAAAACCATGATTTTTTGCGATCGCAACGACTGGGCGAGGGAACGTCATACCCTGCATCCGGTCATTAACCAGGCTCTGGAATGGATTGCAGCAACGGATTTTTCCGCGCTGGAACCCGGTAAGTTCGACATCCTTCCTGAGAACAAAATGTTTTGTCTGTACCAGACGATGGACACCGTCCCGGCCAGCGAGATGCGTGCCGAGTCGCATTTCAAATACGTCGATATTCAGTATCTGCTCTCCGGTGAAGAGACGATCGGCGTGGCGCGTGCGCACCCCTCTCACGAGGTGGTCGAAGACCGCGCAGAGCAGCACGATATTGTGTTTTATCACCAGACCCATAATGAATCGATGATTGCGCTGGAAGCCGACACCTTTGTGGTGTTGTTTCCCCATGATGTTCATCGCCCCTGTTGCCAGACCCACGGTGTTTCCCGCCTCCGCAAAGCGGTGATCAAAATCCACCTGAGCCTGTTTACTGACGAGAGAACCTCATGAAAAATGCCTCTGTTACTGCCTCTGGCACGCAGCCATTGACCACCAACCCGCCGCAGATATCCCGTCTGCGCTGGGGCATCATTCTGATCCTGCTGCTGGCCGCCGTGGTGAACTACCTTGACCGCGCCAACCTCAGCATTGCCAATACCACGATCGCTGCCGAGTTCGGCTTCTCGCAGACGGAAATGGGGCTGTTACTGTCCGCCTTCCTCTGGCCTTACGCGCTGGCTAACCTGCCTGCGGGATGGCTGGTGGATAAGTTTGGCCCGAAACGCATGTTCTCCTGGGCGCTGGGTCTGTGGTCTGGCTTTACCTTCCTCGCCGCTTTTGTGAACAGTTATTCGGTGTTTTATGGCCTGCGTATGCTGCTGGGTATTTCTGAATCGCCGTTCTTTACCTCCGGTATTAAAATCACCCATCGCTGGTTTGGCGATAAAGAACGTGGCCTGCCGACCTCGATCATCAACACCGGTTCGCAGATTGCCAACGCCATTGCTCCGCCGATCCTCACCGTCCTGTTATTGAGCTTCGGCTGGCGCGGCATGTTTATGGCGATTGGTTTGATGGGTATTCCGTTGATGCTGGCGTGGTGGAAATTCTACCGTGACCCGGATGCACGTGAAGATGCACTGATTCATGCCGGCCACCGTAGCGTGACTGCCGAGGGCGAGAAGCCGGTAAAAACCAGCTGGGGCGCACTGTTTAAGCACCGTACTACCTGGTTTATGGTGATCGGTAACTTCTCGATTATGTTCACCATCTGGGTCTACCTGACCTGGCTGCCAAGCTATCTGGAGAAATCCCTGGGTTTCAGCCTGAAACAGACTGGCTGGATTGCCTCGATACCTTTCTTTGCCGGGATTCTGGGTGTGCTGGTGGGGGGAATGCTCTCTGATAAACTGGTGCGCAGCGGAATGAAAGCGATCCATGCACGTAAGATCCCGATTGTGGCGGGTGCGGCGCTGGCAGCCTGCTTTGTTGCGCCGATCCCGTTTGTGGAGAGCACACCGCTGGCGATTACCTTGCTGTCGCTGGGCTATTTCTGCTCTCAGATGCCACAGGGCGCCATCTGGACACTGGCCACGGATATTGCACCGAAAGATCAGGTCGCGTCGTTGGGGGCGATTCAGAACTTCGGCGGTTTCCTGGGAGCGGCAATGGCACCGATTGTTACCGGGGTGATTCTGGATATGACGGGTAAATTCACCAATGTGTTCCTGCTGGGCGCCGGGTTGCTGATGATGGGTGCGATCAGCTATGGCTTCTTTGTGAATAAACCGCTGGCCACGCGCCACTGATGGCGACGTGCCGTTCATTCCGTGATCAGACTGGTCATCGTGAGCTGAATCGCGCTAGCATGGTGACAAATTGTTAGCTAACGAGGATGGTATGGCGATTAAACTGATTGCGATTGATATGGACGGCACGCTGCTGAACCCGCAGCACGAAGTGACGCCGCGAGTGAAGCAGGCGATTCAGGCGGCACGCGATAAAGGCGTGGCGGTGGTACTGGCAACGGGTCGCCCGTTTATCGGTATCCAGCGCTACCTGGCGGAGCTGGGTCTGCAACAGGAAGGGCAGTACTGCATCAGCAATAATGGCGCACTGGTGCAGAAGGCCGATACCGGTGAATGCGTTGCAGAAGTGGCGGTCAGCTTTGACGATTATCTTTATTACGAACAGCTGGCACGCGAACTGGGTGTACATTTCCAGGCGCTGACGCAGACCCATCTGTACACCGCGAACAAAGATATCAGCCGTTTCACCATTCATGAAGCCAGCCTGACTGGCATTCCGCTGCGTTATCGCCCGGTGGAGGAGATGGATACCTCCATGACCTTCCCAAAAGTGATGATGATTGATGAGCCGGAACTGCTGGATGCGGCGATTGCCCGCCTTCCTGCCGAAGCCAGAGCGCGTAATACCATCCTGAAAAGCTCACCTTACTTCCTGGAAATTCTGAATAAACAGGTTAATAAAGGTGCCGGGGTGAAAGCGCTGGCCGACCGTCTTGGTTTACAGCGTGAAGAAGTGATGGCGCTCGGCGATCAGGAAAACGACCTCGCGATGCTGGAGTTTGCCGGAACAGGCGTCGCGATGGGCAACGGGATCGACGCCGTCAAAGCCATCGCGCAGTTTGTCACCACATCCAACCTTGAAGATGGCGTTGCCGTCGCCATTGAGAAGTTTGTGCTGTAATTCATTGCCTGCTGTAAGACGGCGGATACCCTAAGTCCGCCGAATGCATTACCCTTAGCAAAACCGTGTTAAGGGCCTCCTTCCATGAAAGAAACACAGCTTACCTTTTCCCCGCGTCATCATCAGTTGACCAATATTAACGTCTGGACGGCAGACAGCCAGTGGCTGGTATATGACGTACGCCCCTCTGGCGCTTCATTTACCGGGCTGACCATTGAACGGGTCAACGTTGTCAGCGGTGAAACGGAAGTGCTCTATCAGGTCGGTGATGGTGCACATGTGGGTGTGGTCACGGCCAGCCCTGATCTGCCTGCGCGCTATGTGTGCATTCATGGACCGGAACACCCGGACAGCCAGTGGCACTATGATTTCCACCATCGTCGCGGTGTGATTATTCAGCAGGGCGTGGCGGAAAACCTTGATGCCTGCGATATCACCCCGCCTTTTACCGCCGGTGCACTGCGTGGTGGTTCTCATGTGCATGTGTTCAGCCCGGACGGTTCACGCCTGAGCTTTACCTATAACGACCATGTGATGCACGAGTGGGATGTGGCGCAGGATCTGCGTAACGTGGGGGTGGCGGTACCGCTGCATGCGGTGTGCCCACCGATCGATCACCCGCGTGAATATGATGGCAGCCACTACTGCGTGCTGGTCAGCCGGACCACGGTGACACCTCAGCCGGGCAGCGATGAGATCACCCGCGCCTATGAAGAGGGCTGGATTGGCCATCAGGGTTATCTGCGCGGCGACGGCGTTCGTCAGCGCTGGGCGCTGGCATTTATTGGTGACACCGTTGCGGAGACAGGTGAAAAAGTGCCGGAAGTCTTTATCGTCGATCTGCCGGAAAGCAATGCCGCGTTCGCGATAGCGGGCGATGAGCCGCTGGAAGGGACGTCCACCCAACTGCCTGCCCCGCCGAAGGGGGTACAGCAGCGTCGTCTGACATTTACCCACGGTCGCCGCTTCCCGGGTCTTGCTACTGCGCCGCGTCACTGGCTACGCAGTTCACCAGATGGCAGTGCCATTGCGTTTCTGATGAAAGATGATGCCGGGATAGTACAACTCTGGACGGTCTCACCGCTGGGCGGCGAACCGCGTCAGGTGACACACAGTGAGCATGATATTCAGTCAGCATTTAGCTGGCACCCGGACGGGCAACAGCTGGTCTTTGTCTGCGACAACAGCATTACCCTTTGTGAGGTGGCCAGCGGAACACTGCGGCGCATTACCCGACGCAGTGATATTGCGCCTGTGGCGGATGCCGTGGTGTTCTCCCCCGATGGGCGATCTGTGGCATATCTGCGTGACGGCAGTGATTACCGTCAGATCTTTACGGTACAGACGTGTTAGCGGCGTAAGGCGCCATCGTCTGCGACATGACTTCGTTGGTATGATTTGCCTCCTCGCTGCGGCGTACGCGTTCACGCGGCGAGTCGCTATTACCGGAGCGGTAATAGTCCAGCGGCAGGAGTAACGTATCCAGCACGGCAGAGAAAGGCAGATCGAGCGCCGCCAGTGGCTTCATCACCCAACCACTGTCTTTGTCGGTCAGTACGTCTGCACTGGCCCGCGTCCCAGGGTAGTAGCCATCACTGGGACCACTGTGCATCATCACGCTTGAGCAACCGCTGGTACTGACCAGCGACATACAGGCGACAAATCCGGCAATATGACTCTTCTTCAATGTTTTCATCTTGATTATCCCTTCAGTCTTTGCAACCTGGCTGAGACTCATTACCGGCGCGTGGGTTGACCCTGACCACTCTGCGGTGGCTGACACGATGGCCCGGCGAACTCATCCCTGAGTGTATGTCATTCGCTGCTTTCAGGTAAAAAAATCGTAATTTCTCCCCTTGAAAGCATCGATTTCATCACCATTTTATTTTTACGGTCAGTAAAACCTGTGCCGACAGGGCAGTGTTTTCTGAACCGACGACCCGTCCATTATGGAGGGCCGACACCCCTTACTCGCTGAATATCAGGAGCTGTAACATGCGTAATTTTGACCTTGCCCCACTTTATCGCTCATCCATTGGTTTTGACCGTTTGATCAACCTGCTGGAAACCAGCCAAAACCAGGGCACCAACAATGGTGGCTACCCGCCATACAACGTCGAGCTGGTGGGCGAAAACAACTACCGTATTACGATTGCCGTCGCCGGCTTTGCTGAGAGTGAACTGGAGATTACCTCCCACGATAATCTTCTCAGCGTACGCGGATCGCACCCGGACGAGCAGCAGGAGCGCACCTACCTGTATCAGGGTATTGCCGAACGCAACTTTGAGCGCAAATTCCAGCTGGCCGAACACGTACATGTGCGCAATGCCAAACTGGAAAACGGCCTGCTGTATATCGACCTGGAGCGCGTGGTACCCGAAGCCCATAAACCGCGCCGCATCGAAATTCTGAAATAATACGCTGTTGTTAACGGGCCACTCGCGTCAGCGGGTGGCCTTTATTTTATCCTTCGCGATGTGCCCGCTCGACTTCCTCGGCCAGAATCGTAATGCCTTGCTCAATTTTATCGCTATCCGGCACATAGTTCATGCGCATGCACTGATGCGTATGTGGCCACTCCTGCTCCAGCCCCGGGAAGAAGAGATGCCCCGGCACCATCAACACACCACGCTTTTTCAACCGCTCATACAACACTTCCGTGGTGATCGGCAGATCTTTAAACCACAGCCAGAGGAAAATGGCCCCTTCGGGCTTATGAATCAGGCAGCGTTCAGGCGATAAATAGCGGCGAATAACGGCAATAGTCTGGATCACACGTTCCTGGTAGAACGGCTTGATCACCTCTTCCGACAGTCGCAGCAAATCACCGCGCTGGATCATCTCATTGGCGATCGCCGGTCCGACGCTGCCGGGTGCCAGACTGATAATGCCATTCATATTACTGACCGCCGAGATCACTTTTTCATCGGCAATAATAATGCCGCAACGTGCGCCAGGCAGGCCAAGTTTGGACAGACTCATGCACAGAATAATATTGGGGTTCCACAGCGGACGGGCTTCGCTGAAGATAATGCCGGGGAACGGCACGCCGTAGGCGTTATCAATCAGCAGTGGAATGTCATGCTGCTGTGCCAGCGCATCCAGTTTGAGTAATTCGTCATCGGTGATCACGTTCCCGGTCGGATTCGTCGGACGCGATACGCAGATCAGCCCGGTATCTTCACCGATATGCAGATGTTCAAAGTCCACATGGTATTTGAACTGGCCTTCCGGCAGCATTTCGATATTCGGCCGCGTGGAGACAAACAGATCTTCATCCAGCCCGGCATCGGCATAGCCGAGGTATTCAGGAGCCAGCGGGAACAGCACGCGTTTTTTTCTGCCGTCAGCGCGGCGGCCAGCGTACAGGTTAAACAGATAGAAGAAAGCGCTCTGGCTGCCGTTGGTCAGGGCGATATTTTCCGGGGCAATATCCCAGCCGAGCTGTTCGCGTAGCAGGGTTGAGAGCGAATCCAGTAACGTGGTTTTACCGCGTGGCCCGTCATAATTACACAGGGCTTCTGCCAGCTTGCCTTCATCATGCATCTGTTGCAGTAACTGCTGGAAGTAGTCGTTCATCGCCGGGATTTGCGCAGGATTTCCGCCACCCAGCATCACCGTGCCGGGGGTCCGCAAACCTTCACCCATATCTTCCATCAGGCGCGTAATACCTGAATGGCGCGTAAATTTTTCACCAAATGCCGAAAAGCTCATACCCTGTTAATCACTTGTTATCTACAACGGGTGACCACCTTAACGCCAGCATCTGTGGGATGCAATATTGCGGGGACAGGCGATCGCACTTGTTCACTGCGGGCAGGCCTTTAATGGGATGAGCGACAGGCAGAGGCTGTTTTAGCTGAATCGTTTAAATTTCCTGGTACGCATGAAGGATGTTCATCACAGTTACTCATGTATATCGATCAGTTGGCGCACTATTTAGTGACCTGGTGCACGTTTGGACGAGTTAAAACACCCAATAAATCAGTCGGTGATACCTGTCACGTTTTTATCCTACGCTGATTTGTAGTCTGTGGTTCCATAAAGCTTAATCAATTCAGCTAAAGGACAAGAACCATGAAAAAAACACTTCTGGCAGGGGTAGTGATGGCGGTGATCAGCGGTCAGGCAGCAGCGCAAAGCTGGTTGCTGACAGATGCTGAAAGCAGTACGGAGAAGGGAAACTGGCAGATTAATAGTCAGCAGCTGAAGCTGGCGGGTGAAAGCTTCAGCATTGAGCAAAAAGTTCTGCATGGCGGCAAGCAGGAAGGCTCCAAAGTGCTGACTATCACCAGTAAAAACGGCCTGACCATCAGCCTCAGCCCGACGCGCGGCATGGATCTGTTAAAAGTCACGGGCCACGGCGTTCGTCTGGGCTGGGATTCCCCGGTGAAGGAAGTGGTTAACCCGGCTAACATCAATCTGGAAAGCCGAAACGGGCTGGGCTGGCTTGAAGGCTTTAACGAAATGATGGTGCGCTGCGGCTTTGAGTGGACCGGCCACCCGGTGACCAAAGACGGCGTGATTTACACCCTTCACGGTAAAGCAGGCAATACACCAGCCTCTAAGGTTGAAGTGATCGTTGATGATAAAGCACCGCATGAAATCCGCATTCGTGGTCTGCTGAAAGAGACGACCTTCAAAAAAGCGAATCTCGAAACCTGGACGGAGCTGCGTTATGTACCGGGGTCAGATGCCTTTACCGTGCATGATGTGCTGACCAATCAGGCCGATTATCCGCACGACTACCAGATTATCTATCACAGCAACTTCGGCACGCCGATCCTTGAAAAAGATGCGCGGTTTATTGCGCCACTGAAATCCGTGTCGCCGTTTAATGACTACGCCAAAAAAGGGCTGGATGGCTGGAATGTTTACGGTGCACCGACCAAAGACTTTGATGAGATGGTGTTCAACCTGACGCCGAAAGCCGACAGCAACGGGAAAACCGTGGCGGCGGTGATCAACAGTAAAGGCGATAAAGGTGCCTCGATTGAGTTTGATACCCATCAGCTTCCGCTGCTGACTATGTGGAAGAATACCGACACCCTGAAACAGGGCTATGTCACCGGGATTGAGCCGGGCACCAACTATGCTTATCCGGTCACCATTGAGAAAGAGCAGGGACGGGTGAAACAGCTACAGCCGGGGCAGAGCACCACATTCACGCTGACCTATACGCTGCTGAAAGATGCCAGCGCAGTGCAGAAGGTGGAACAGCGCGTGAAGCAGATCCAGGGGGATGAAACTGTCGCCATCAGCGAAACGCCTATCGCGAAAGAATAATTCCAACGATAAACGCAGGGTCAGGCATGCCTGACCCCTACAAATGTGGGCAGGGGAACGCTAACCGCAGGGTCAGGCATGCCTGCCTGCCCCGTACAAATGTGGGCAGGGGAACGGTAACCGCAGGGTCAGGCATGCCTTCCCCGTACAAATGTGGGCAGGGGAACGGTAACCGTAGGGGCGGGGCATGCCCCGCCCGCTGTCATGCCGATCGAAAAAATGCTCGGGTCCTACGCAACCCGAGATTAACGCGGGTTCACGCAGTTCTTCTCGACCTTACCGCTTAACGCGGCAATCAGATTATCCACGGCGTCTTTTGCCATACCGTAACGCGTTTCATGCGTGGCAGAGCCAATGTGCGGCAGCGCCACCACGTTGCGCAGTTGCAGCAGCTCAGAGCTAACCGGTAACGGTTCCTGCTCAAATACATCCAGCCCTGCGCCATGAATCGTCCCGTCTTTCAGGGCCGCAATCAGCGCCTGCTCATCAACCACCGGGCCACGTCCGGCGTTAATCAGCACGGCACTTTTCTTCATCTTCGCCAGTTGCTCACGGCCAATCAGATGGTGGGTCTGCGCTGTCAGCGGCAGACTGATGCAGAGGAAATCAGACTCCGCCAGCAGCGTATCGAGGTCACAATAGTGCGCATCAAAACGCTGTTCAGCTTCAGGATGCTGTTTGCGTGCGTTATAGAGGATGGGCATACCGAAGCCAAGATGTGCACGCTGCGCCAGCGCCAGGCCGATGCGGCCCATGCCGAGGATGCCCAGCTTCTTATGATGCACATCTACACCGTACCAGTCAGGGGCGATGCTTTTTTGCCATTCACCCGCTTTGACGCGCTCAGCCATTTCCACCACGCGACGTGCTGAACTGAGGACCAGCGCCATCATGGTATCGGCAACGGTTTCGGTGAGCACGGTTGGCGTGTGCATCAGCAGGACGCCGTTATCATTCAGCGCCGCCACGTCAAAGTTGTCATAACCCACGGACACCGTTGAGGCTACACGCAGCTTCGGCATGTGCTGTAAAAAATCGGCATCCACTTTACCGCCCGATCCCAGAATACCTTCTGCTTCACTGAACGCGGAGGCATGAGCGGCGAGGGTTTCCGGGCTTAAGTCGTTCACTTCAGTCACACGGCAATGTTCATCCAGCCGTGCGCGCAGATCGTCCGGTAACGACTTATAAAGCACTACATTCGGTTTCATTCGATTCTCTCTGTTCAGGTAGTCGATAGATTAAGCCTGTTTTGCACCATGAGGCAGCGGCATCTGTTTATTCTGTGCGGGTTTCACGATCAACGTCAGCCAGACGGAAACCAGTAAGGCGCTGCCCATAAAAATATACGAGGCCGACGGACTGCCGGTGGCACCATTGAGGTAGCCCACCACCCAGGAACCGAGGAAGGAGCCCAGGGCACCCATCGCATTGATCAACGCCATTGCCCCGCCGGACACGTTGCGCGGCAGCATTTCAGGAATAATGGCAAAGAACGGCCCGTAAGGGGCATACATCGCGGCCCCGGCGATCACCAGCAGAGCATAGGATAGCCAGAAATGACCGGGTCCCACCAAATATGAGCCTAAAAAGGCCATTGCACCAATCAGCAGTAACGGCCAGACAAACAATTTGCGGTTTTGTAACTTATCCGAAGCCCAGGAGACGACAATCATGGCGATGGTCGCGGCCAGGTAAGGCACTGAGGACAACCAGCCGGCTTCCACCATGCCCATCTGCGTGCCGTTACGCAGAATGGAAGGCAGCCACAGGACAAAACCATAAACGCCAATACTCCAGCAAAAATACTGTGCGCACAGGATAATGACGTTTCGTGACTTAAAGGCTTCAGCGTAGTTACGAACCGCTTTCAGGCCCTCCTGCTCTTTCTGCAACTGCGCCTGTAGTGCGGCTTTCTCTGCATCACTCAGCCATTTGGCCTGTGCTGGTTTATCCTGCACCAGGAACCACCATGCCACCGCCCAGATTACCGCCGGGAAGCCTTCGATAATAAACATCTCACGCCAGCCGAAGGCGTTAATCAGATAACCCGAAACCACGGACATCCACAGCACCGTGACCGGATTACCGAGGATCAGGAAGGTATTCGCGCGTGAACGCTCTGATTTGGTAAACCAGTTGCTGATGTAGATCAGCATCGCAGGCATCACCGCCGCTTCCACCACGCCCAGTGTAAAGCGGATGGCGGCCAGCATCGGAATGTTGCTGACCATCCCGGTCAGCGTGGCGCAGATGCCCCATAAAATCAGGCACCAGAACACCAGTTTTTTTACGCTGCGTCGTTCGGCATAGATCGCCCCGGGGATCTGGAAGAAGAAATAGCCCAGAAAGAACAGCGCGCCCAGCAGCGAGGAGACGCCTTTGGTGATGCCGAGGTCTTCATTAATTCCTGCGGCGGAGGCAAAGCTAAAGTTTGCACGATCCAGGTACGCCAGGCTGTAGGTGATAAACACGATGGGCATGATGTACCACCAGCGTTTCGGCGCGATTGTCTGATTTTTCATAAGTCTTCCTCGGTGGCCGCATTCTGTTGTAGGGGACGATGCGGTTTGTTTTTCCGGGTTGTGACGGTGTTAGAAATCACCCAGCGCGGCGCGCGTCGGTAATCCTTCACTGTCACCGATGGCCTGAATGGCCAGCGAACCAATTTTGTTACCGCGCCGTATCGCTGCGGGTAACGATTTTCCTTCCAGTAAGGCGCTGATCACGCCAACGGCGAACCCATCGCCGGCACCGACGGTATCGACAACGTTATCCGTTCTGATCGCCGCTATCTGGCCGCTCTCGCCATCGGCGGTTTTGTACCAGGCCCCGTCGCTGCCGGTTTTAATCACGACCGCTTTCACGCCCATCGCCAGGTAGAAGTCGGCAATGGCTTCCGGCTGCGTGTGGCCGGTCAGGATCTGGCCCTCTTTAATACCCGGCAGCACCCAGTCGGCAAACTGCGCCAGACCATTGAGCTGTTTCACCATCTCCTGTTCACTGGACCACAGCACCGGACGCAGGTTGGGGTCGAAAGAAATTGTTTTACCGGATGCTTTCATCTCACGGGCCACCTGCTGTAACAGCGCCAGCGAGCTGTCAGAGAGGGCTGCTGCTACGCCGCTGAGATGTAGATGACGGGCAGAGGTGAAGTAGCCAGGGTTGAGGGTAAAGTCAGCCACAGAGAGGTGGCTGGCGGCAGAGCCTTTGCGGAAGTACTCCACCAGGGGGTCTGAACCGTCGTCGACTTTCGATTTCAACTGAAAACCAGTGGGATAACGCGCATCGGTGGTCACCAGACGGCGATCGACACCTTCGTGGTCCAGCTGCTGGCAGGTAAAGCGGCCAAAGGCATCGTCGCCGATGCGGCTGACCCAGCCCACGTTCAGGCCAAGACGGGCGAGGCCGATCGCGACATTGAGTTCCGCCCCGGCAATACGTTTGCTGAAATGGCTGGCGCTGGCGAGATCGCCGCACTCATCGGCCACAAACATCGCCATGGCTTCGCCAAGGGTGACCACATCCAGCGGATGGTTCGCATCAATACTCATGATTTATTCCTCACGCAGCAGGTCAACATAGTGGCGAGTGACCGCCACCAGGTCCGGCCCTTCCAGCGGAAACTCAATGGCGCGCGGCACGTCTGATGGCAACAGTGCCAGTGTTTTGCGCCACAGATCATCAGCGTCATCCAGTGCAACGGCGCGCCAGCTTTCGCCCTCAGGCACAGCGGCTTTGACATGAATGTAGCTGACGTAGCGGTTTAAGCGATTGGCGGCCTCCAGGGGCTTATCACCCACCCACAACCAGTTGCCCATATCAAAGGTCATGCCGTTACAGGTACGGCTTTCGCCGCAGGCGTGGAAGAAGCGGTCAAGGGCGGCCAGTTTTCCGCAGTCGGTCTGATCGTTTTCCACCACCAGATGCACTTTTTTTCCGGCGAGTTTGCTGCGCAGCTCATGACATTCGAAATCGGGCTGATAGTTGCCCAGCGCATATTTTAGTAGCTGGGCATTAAGCTGCTCTGCTTCAGAAAAGTGCTGGTCGAGTCGTGGATTCAGTGAACCATCGGCCATAAACAATGCTTCCGGCACGGAATAGAACGTGACCAGCCTGGCGGCGCGGATGGCCTCTGCCAGCAGCGGCAAGGTCGCCAGCTGTTGTTCGCTAAAAAGCTCGCGGCGGATCTCTACGCCGTCGGCGCCTGCGGCGGCAATAATCGGTAGCAGCGCCTGCTGACCACCCAGCGCGGCGACCTGCTTTTGTCCATAGGCGGCGGTGACAACGATGACTTCTCTTTTCATGGGGTTCTCCGGGAAATATCCACCTGTTCTGCTAAAAACGTTAGATGGAACCGGTTCCAAAAGAAAGGATCAGTGCAGTAATTTATGATCGCGCTCACGATGTGAGCGTTTGAGAGTAGGGAAAAATCTTAAAAAAGGGCGTCAGAGGGGGGCGCAGACAAAGGGCGAGGTGGGGTCGATGAGGGATCCTGTCGGGTGGCCAAGGCGGCAGGATCATCGTTGTTTTAGCGCGTCAGCCTTTGCGTTGATCCACGTACAATCAGTTCGCCGCTGAACACCTGTTCATGGCGGGGAGCATCGTCACCGCCAACGCGTTTCAGCACCTGTTCCAGGGCTGCATACCCTATCTGCCAGGTGGGCTGTTTCAGGGTCGTGATGCCGACACCGGCCAGTTCGGCCCACTCCAGTTCGTCAAAGCCCAGCAGGCCGATCTGCTCGCCCCAGTTGAGCTCCAGATGGCGCAGTGCGCGGGCAACCTGAAGTGTCAGCGCCCCATTGACGACCATAACCGCACAGGGGGCCGCATGATGGCGCTGATAAAACGCATGGAGTACCGTTTCCAGACGCTCACCGTCGCCGAGGGCAACTTCAGCCTGTTCAGCCACGAGATCAGGATGCTGTGCCATACGCTCGCGGAAGCTGTGCACACGCTCCAGTCGGGTGTTCACCAGGCCCAGTGGTTCGCTGATAAACAGCACGGCCTGGTATCCCATATCCAGCAGATGTTCCGTGGCCATCAGGGCCGCCGTGCGGTTATCCAGGCCGACGACATCGCAGTCAAAATCCGGGATTTTACGGTCGATCAACACCATCGGCAGCAGCGATTGCTGGAGCTGATTTAGCGCCTCTTCGTGCATACCGACCGCATTCACCACAATCCCTTCCACCTGATAGCTGTTAAGCAGGTTGAGGTAGTGTCTTTCGAGATCCACTTCGTTATTGGTGTTACACATCAGCAGGGTAAAGCCGTTGGCGCGGCATGCTGCTTCAATGCCGCTCAACACATTCACCGAATAGGGATTGGTAATATCCGCGATAATCAGGCCAATAAGCCGGGTCCGTCCGCGTTTAAGGCCACGAGCCATCTGGCTGGGGCGATAATTGAGCGTGGCGATGGCCTGTTCAATACGTGTTTTGAGGTCGATGGAGAGTGCGCTGAGTTCACCGTTAAGATAGCGCGAAACGCTGGTTTTCCCGGTGTTCGCGGCTTTAGCGACATCGCTGATGGTGGCTTTCGCGGCCTTACGATTCATGATTTTCCCTGATGGTGATGATTGCGCGAGCCTACCACAACTGCCGCCCGACGGCAGCATCAGGGCAGTTTCAGCGCCGGTTGCCACAACACTTGTAACGTGTTGACGTCTTCTCCCTCAATCAGCCTCAGTGCCATCTCTGCCACCTGTTGACCGACATCGGGGCGCGTGGCCTGAACAATACTGGTGACCGGATCGGCGATCACTGAATCCGCGGGCAGACCATCGTAGACCACCAGCTCAACGCGCTGCGGGCCCGTGAGGAAACCTGCTTCCCGCAGGGCAATGGCTGCGCCGTCACCCAGCATATTGCAGTCGGTGATGATCACCTGAGGGCGCTGCGGCTGTGCCAGCAACTGACGGGTCAGGCGATAGCCTTCCCGGCGGGTTGGCTCGATCCGCCAGCATGCATCCTGAGCCAGGCCGCGTAGCGCCAGCGCATCAAGAAATCCCTGGCGGCGCTGGTCAACAAAGGTTTGATCGTGATGACTGCCCAGCAAAGCGAAGCGTTGCAGTCCGGCATCGGCATAATGCGCAACGGCCAGGGCTGGCCCAGCGTAGTTATCGAAATCAAACCAGGCATAAGGGGAGGCCAGCTCGCTGCGGCCCAGCGCCAGGAACGGGAAGCCCAGCTGTTGCAGTTTAATCAGGCGACTGTCGTGTCGCGCAGTGTGTGCAACAATCAGCGCATCCACGCAGTGTGTGCGCAGCATTCGTTGCATACCGCGATGGTCGTCATGGGTATCGTCGGCAATGATCAGCAGATCAACATCGGACTGCGCAAGCGATTGCGCGATGGCGCCCATCATTTCGACGAAGCTAATATCGTTAAACGGCAGGGGAGTGACGGGAAAAAGCAGACCTACGGCATTGGTGCGTCCGGTTTTCAGGCGGCGTGCGACAGCATTCGGGCGATATCCGCGCCGTCTGGCTTCTTGTTGAATTCGCTGACGCGTCTCTTCTGCCACGTCGTCATAGCCATTAAGAGCCCGACTGACGGTGGTAACGGAGAGGCCGAGTGCGCTGGCGATGGCTTTGAGTGACATGTGTGCGGCGGCGTGTGGGTGATCAATTTCTGCGCAGGGTAGCACACATTGTTAAAGCTCACTACGATATAGCGCAATTATTCTCAAAAACAGGAATAACTACCCGGCAGGGCGTGCCGGGTAGTGAGACGCTTACAGCGGGCTGAGGGTAATCTCAACGCGACGGTTTTGCGCTTTGCCTTCTGCGGTGCTGTTCGAGGCGATAGGGTTATCAGGCCCCATTCCCTGAGTGCGCACGCGGTTGCCCGCAACGCCCTGAGTGATCAGTGCACTTCCTACGCCATCAGCACGCTGCTGGGAGAGCGTCATGTTCAGCTGACGGCTGCCGCTGCTGTCGGTGTAGCCGATGACGTTAACTGCGGTTTTTGGATACTCTTTTAGCACCATCGCTACGCCGGTCAGCGTATTGGCACCCGCGGGTTTCAGCGTGCTGCTGCTGCTGTCAAAGGTGACGTTGTTTGGCATGTTCAGCACGATATTGTCGCCATTACGCGTCACACTCACGCCGGTGCCTTTCATTTTATCGCGCAGTTTGGCTTCCTGAACATCCATGTAATAACCTGCACCACCGCCCAGAGCCGCTCCGGCAGCAGCACCGATCAAGGCGCCTTTACCCCGGTCTTTCTTCGACGAGGAGAGCATGCCAACGCCTGCACCCAACGCGGCACCGATGCCCGCGCCAATACCGGATTTACCCGCTTCACGTTCGCCAGTGTAAGGGTTGGTAGTACAGCCCGCCACGCTCAGGGTGCCGCACAGCACCAGGGCAAGTGTAATGACGCTTTTCTTCTTCATCAGGGGATCCCTCTCATTCGCAGCAAGTGGACAAAATTGCCCGTAAACGCGATCATTATGCCGATGAAATGAGAGGGAAATACGTAGGCTTATTCCCAAATTTGTAAGTGAAAGCTACTTATTGTTATCGGGATGGCAAAAGCAGGTCGTGGTGTGTTCACTGGTCAGCCCGCAGGCCTGCATAAAGGAGTAACAGGTGGTGGAACCGACAAATTTGAAGCCACGCTTTTTCAGTGCTTTTGACATAGCGTCCGAGATGGCGCTGGTGGTGGGGGCAGAGCGATAGTCAGTAAAACGGCTGACCTGAGTTTGATGATCAACGAAACTCCAGATAAACGTTTTAAAGTCTTCTCCGGCGGCTTCCATTGCCAACAGCGCACGTGCGTTAGCCATTATCGCCGTGATCTTCCCCCGGTGGCGGATAATGCCACTGTCCTGCATGAGCCGCTCAATATCGTCATCGTTCATCGCCGCCACCTTCCGGACATCAAAATGATGAAACAGGCGACGATAGTTTTCGCGTTTTTTCAGTACGGTCAGCCAGGATAATCCCGCCACCTGACCTTCCAGGCAGATCATTTCAAATAACGCCTGCGTTTCGGTGTGAGGCACGCCCCATTCCGTATCGTGATAGGCGATATATAACGGATCTGCAGAAACCCAGCCACAACGTTGCATTGTACTCTTCCCTTTACTGGTTATTTATCCAGCATTCTAGCGGAACATCTGGCTGTCGCGCAATAAATGTTCATTGCCTTTGCGCTGAGTGAAGCCACAGTGGTCGAAAAACTCGAGGATCTGCACCGCCAGTTTCCGGCCTGTGCCCAGCTGATCGCGGAAGTCTCCGGCGCGGGTGCCCAGGCCTGTTTCAGCACGCTGAAAGATAAGACCAGCAAAGCGGGTCAGCTGCGTATGACTGTAGTACCGATCGTTAACGATAGCGGTAATGGCACCGCTCTGCGCCGCTTTACGCAGCGTCTGGCGCATCAGCTCCTCATCGCAGCCCAGCTGCGCCGCCAGGTCGCGCACCCACCATGCCTCGCTGCCGAACAGGGGTTCTGCCTGTTGCCAGATCGCAGCCTCCCGGTCATCAAAACGGATACGGAAATCGGGCAGGTGCAGCCAGCCACGATTGTTAATCATCTGCTTCGCAGCGATCAACTGGTCCGTCAGTGCAAGCACCAGCTCCGCGGGTTGACCAGGGAATGCCAGACGTCGCAGGCGATCGCGGCCAATACCCGGACGGTCGCCGTGTTGCTGATGATAATTTTCCAGCGTGCTGAGCAGCTCTGACTGCCACTCTCGCTGGGTTTGCCTCAGCAGCAGATAATCGGCGGCCTGTATAAACGTCGCGCTATTGAGTGAGGCAGTGATGGCCTCTCCGTTACGCTGAAAAAACCAGTGGAGTGCATCCATGCGCCAGGGATGGGGCTGTAACAGCCGTTCCAGCCGTTGTTCAAGACTGGCGGCTTTTTCCAACTGGTGCAGCCAGTCGAGGAACGCGGGCTGGCGTTTTCCTCGCTTCGGCGGGGCCAGCAGCACGATTCTCGCCCCGGCCAGCGTCTGGCGCGCACTGATATCCCGCAGGATTAACCGGTCATCACCGGCCAGCCACAGCGGGTTGTCAAACAGCAACTCGGCAAAACGATCGTCCAGAAGCGAGATGCGGCCAGTGGTATGGCTGGCTGCATGATGAATATGCAGTGACTGACCCTGATGCAGCGGTTGATGGGATTGAAGGCTGACGATCGCCCGCCCGCAGGGCCGTTCGGGAGCGGTGGTCAGCAGCCAGTCGCCGCGACTGACTTCCGCTTTTTCCACCCCACCGCTGAGATTCAGCGCGATGCGTTGCCCTGCGTGGGCCTGTTCCACGGGTTGATTCTGGGCATGCAGATTGCGCACCCGCACCCGTTTATTCATGCCGGTCAGCCACAGGGAATCACCGATGCGCACGTCACCGGACAACGCAGTGCCCGTTACCACCACGCCTGCCCCTTTAACGTTAAACACCCGGTCAATCGCCAGACGGAAGGCCTGATCCTGCCACAGAGGGCGTTCGGGCAGCTGGCGCAGATGGTGGCTCAGTTCAGCAATGCCCTCCCCGTTGACTGTGCTGGTGGTAAACAGGGCGACGCTTTCCCAGCCAAGTTGCCGGGTTAGCTGGCGGATCTGCTGATCGACGGCCTTACGCTGTGCGGGTTCCACGCTGTCGCTTTTGGTCACGGCGACGGTCAGCGCAGGCTGGCCACTCAGTTGCAGGATCGCCAGATGTTCACGGGTTTGCGGCATGATGCCATCATCGGCGGCGACGACCAGCAGAGCGTGATCGATACCGCCGATACCACTCAACATATTACTGAGGAATTTTTCATGGCCGGGAACGTCAATAAAGCCGATTGTCTGCCCGTCGGGCTGAGGCCAGTATGCGTAGCCTAGATCGATGCTCATGCCGCGGGATTTTTCTTCCGGCAGGCGATCGGCATTGACACCTGTAATGGCTTGAAGCAGTGATGTTTTTCCATGATCAACATGGCCAGCCGTGGCAATAATCATGACGTCATCATCCTGATAAAGAGCGCGTCATCTTCCAGTGTTCGAAGATCGAACCACAGACGACCGCTGTGAATACGCCCGATGATGGGGACGTCACCGGTGCGGAGCCTGTCTGCCAGTGCCTGCAGTGTGCTGCCGCTGCCGTTCGTCGGAGTGAGCGTCAGCGCCACGGACGGCAGCCGTTCAACCGGCAGCGAACCGCTGCCAATTTGTGACAGGCAGTCAGCTATTTCTACGAGGAACAGCCCCGTCAGTGCGGTCTGAAGTACAGGTAAAAGCCGCTGCGCCTGATGGGCGATCTCGGACTGTGTGCGGGTCAGCAGCCGCAGCGTTGGCAGCTGCTGTGCCAGTTTCTCCGTGTGCAGATAGAGCTGTAATGTGGCTTCCAGCGCTGCCAGGGTCATTTTGTCTACCCGCAGTGCGCGCTTCAGCGGGTGCTGTTGCAGACGGGCAATCAGCGCTTTTTTGCCGATGATAATGCCTGCCTGTGGGCCGCCGAGCAGCTTATCGCCGGAGAAACTGATCAGACTGACGCCTGCGGCAATCATCTGCTGCGGCATCGGTTCCGGCGGCAGCCCATACTGTGTCAGGTCAATCAGCGAACCACTGCCGAGATCGCTGATGACCGGCAGATTGTATTCGTTGCCCAGCGCCACCAGTTCGGCCTCACTGACCGCTTTGGTAAAGCCCTGCACCTGATAGTTGCTGGTATGCACCTTCATCAGCAGCGCGGTATCGCTGTTCACCGCTTCGCGATAATCCTTCAGATGGGTGCGGTTGGTGGTGCCGACTTCGCGCAGCCGGCAACCTGCCTGAGTCATCACATCGGGAATGCGGAACGCGCCGCCAATTTCGACCAGTTCACCGCGTGATACCACCACGTCCTGACCCGGTGCCAGGGCTGCCAGCATCAACAGTACGGCTGCGGCATTGTTATTCACAATGCAGGCGTCTTCTGCCCCTGTTAGCTGGCAGAGCAGGTCGGCCAGCGCGCGATCGCGGTGGCCGCGTCCGGCATCATCCAGCGCGTACTCCAGCGTTACCGCCGAGCGCATTACGCGGGTCACCGCGTCAACGGCCGGCTCGGCCAGCAACGCTCGCCCGAGATTGGTATGCAACAGCGTACCGCTGAGATTCAGCACCGATTGCAGCCCGCTGCTGCCTGTTTGCTCCAGCCGCTGGCTGGCGTATTGTGCCCAGTTGTGGCACCAGTCAGGAAGCTGCTGGTGTTGCTGAATATGCTGGCGGGCCTGCTGCTGTAACTCACGCAGCAGGGTGACCAGCTGGCGGTGTCCCCAGCGATCGCTGAGCACCTGAAATTCAGCCTGACGTAACAGGCTGTCAATAGAGGGAAGCTGGCTGAACAATATTTTCATCGGCAGGCTCAGGTTGCTGGCGGCTCCGTACGGGCAAAGCTGTCGCGCTGAAACAGGGTAGTGGCAAGCTTGACCAGCGAAGGTCGGTTCACATTCCATCCCGGTGCCACGCGGCGGAAATTCAGGTAACCGAGCGTACAGGCGGTAGCGATATCGGCCAGCGAGATCTGTGAACCGTTCAGCCATTTACCTTCCACTGCGGCCGCTTCCAGCGCATCCAGCCCGCGCTGAATTTTATCGCGCTGGCGCAGCATTTCGCTGGTGGACTGCTGGTCCGGATCTTTCTGCTGTTCGCGCACGATTAACAGCGCGGCATCACAGACGCCATCGGCGAGCGCTTCCAGCTGGCGGACCGCAAGCTGGGCGCGTGGATCGACGGGCAAAAAGGCCGGGTCGAGATGCAGCAGTTCCAGGTAAGCGGCGATAATCGACGAGTTGTACCACACGTCATCATCATCACTGACCAGCGCCGGGACTTTCCCCAGCGGAGTATAGTCTTTGACATGGCTGCCTTCGTGCCACGGAGACTCATTGACGAACTCAAAGGTGATGCCTTTTTCCAGCAGCATCACGGAGATTTTGCGCACATACGGACTGGTGTAATTGCCGATCAGCTTCATAGCCTACTCTCCGGGGAATAAAAAGGGGTTCAGACTGCTGCGGGCAAAGCCCTCCTGCTCCATACGTGCATCGAGGATCAGCGACGCCAGATCGTCTGCGACCGGCTCAACCGCCGGGTCTTTATCCTGATACAGCATCTTCAGGTAGGTGCCGCAGTCGCCGCAGCTTTCGGCTTTAATCGCTGACGTTTCACTGTCCAGCGACCAGTAATGCAGATCGCCCGTTTGTTCGCAGTTACTGCATTTGGCGCGCATGACATACCACTCGCTTTCACACAGATTGCAGTGCAGGTAACGCAGGCCGTCCTGGGGGCTGCCCATATGAATCACGCTGGAAACCGGCACGCTGGCGCAGACCGGGCAAAACTGACGTTGTTCACCCGCTTCTGCCCGTGCTTTTCCTGGGATCAGTGCCGCCATCTGTGCCCAGTACAATGACAGCGCAGCCCAGATAAACGGGGATTTATCGCTGCTGACCTGGGCGAACTCGTTGGCGAACAGCGCACTGGCCATGGCTTCCAGTTCGGAGACGGAGGCCTTCTCCAGGTTTTCCAGCACGGAGAGTGCCTGGCCGGTCATCTCCGGCTTCAGCTCGGCGATCAACGAATGCAACAGTCGTTGCCAGTGCGCGTCGCGCGGCAGGGTGCTGATATCCAGCGGCGGTTTACCCAGACGTGCGCTCTCTTCCAGGCGCCCTCGTAGATCCATCTGTAGCGGATGGTCATACAGAACGATCTCCTGTGCGGTGGCGATCACCGCCGCAAAGCGCAGGTAGTCACCTAGCGGATTTTTCTCCGCCAGCTGGCGCAAACGCGCAGCTCGGCGGCTGTAGAGTTGCTTTAGCCGGGGGAAAAGGAGCGGCGGAATGGTCTCCGCCGTCATCAGATCGCTTTTCTCCAGCGAGTCCTGCGGGATAATGCGAATGGTCATCAGGGGCCTTTTTCCTGTTGTTTTTGCCGGTGTTGCTGCTCTTGCTCGCTACGATACCAGCGCGGGTGGTGTTTTTTGGCCCAGCGGGTGGTGACCCAGCCTTCGACCATCGCGGTTATCGTGCCTTTTACCCACAGGGCGGCATAGACATGCACCATAATCACCGCAATCAGCACCACCGCCGCAACAGAATGCACCACCAGTGCGGCACGGATCAGCGGAATACTGAAAGCAGGGGCAAAGTAAGGCCGCCAGATAACAATGCCGCTGGCAAGCAGCAGTATTAAGCTGACGATAGCAGCCCAGAATACGCACTTCTGTCCGAAATTATAGCGCCCGGTATCGCCCACTTCCTTGTTTTGCACAATTTTATGGATGTTTTTCATCCAAATCATGTCCTGCCTGTCGAACAGGTTGTGCCGCCAGTAACGGAAAAACATCCGCAGGAAGGTGATAAACATCACGGTGCCCACAAAGGGATGCAGGATGCGCGCCAGTTGCGGCGTGCCGAAGATGTTCATCAGCCAGTTAAAGGAGGGAAAGAAAAAACCTAATCCGCTCACTGCCGCGAGAAGAAAACAGAATGCCATCAACCAGTGATTAAGCCGTTCTGGTGCGCTGTAGCGCTGAATACGCTGACGTGGTTTCATGGATTTTCCTCCTCATCCTCTTCTTCGGCCCGGTTTGGTCCCACCCCGACATAGTGAAACACGGCTGCCGCAAACGTGGCGGCAAAGCCCAGTGCGGCCAGCGGTTTCCACACGCCTTTCCAGAAGGTGACCGCCGGGCTGATAGCCGGAGCCTGCGGTAACCCGTGATAGAGCGTGGGCCTATCCGCATGATGCAGCACATACATCACATGGGTGCCGCCGACGCCCGCCGGATCGTACAGACCGGCGTTGGCAAAACCGCGCGTGTTGAGTTCGCTAACGCGTTCTGCCGCCAGTGTTTTCATCGCCTCTTTACTGCCGAAGTGAATGGCGCCAGTGGGACAGGTTTTCACGCAGGCCGGTTCCTGGCCCACGTTGACCCGGTCGACGCACAGCGTACATTTATACGCCCGATTATCCTGCGGGTTGATGCGCGGCACGTTGAACGGGCAGCCAGCAATGCAGTAACCGCAACCGATGCACTGCTCAGACTGGAAGTCGACGATGCCGTTAGCGTACTGAATGATTGCCCCTTCCGACGGACAGGCTTTCAGGCAGCCCGGGTCCGCGCAGTGCATGCATCCATCTTTACGGATCAGCCACTCCAGCCGACCGTTCTCCTCCACTTCGGAAAAACGCATCACCGTCCAGGATTGGGCGCTCAGATCGGCGGGATTGTCATACACCCCGACGTTACTGCCGACCTCATCGCGCAGGTCGTTCCATTCGGAACAGGCCACCTGGCAGGCTTTGCAGCCAATACAGGTGGTGACGTCAATCAGCTTGGCCACCTCCTGCTGGTGGTCACGCGCCTGCGGGGGAGGCGTCAGGTCGTTCGTTGCCGAACGGCGAATGATATCCTGTGATTGATAAGCCATCGTTTACACCTTCTCCACATTGACCAGGAACGCCTTGAACTCTGGCGTTTGCGTATTGGCATCACCGACAAACGGCGTCAGGGTATTGGCGAGGAAGCCTTTCTTTGCCACGCCCAAAAAGCCCCAGTGAATCGGAATACCGATGGTATCGACCTGTTTACCGTCAATGGTCAGGGTGCGCAGGCGTTTGGTGACCACCGCTTTGGCTTTGAGGTAGCCGCGCTGCGAACTGACTTTGACCCGATCTCCGTGCCGTATGCCCAGCTTGCCTGCCAGCGTTTCGCCGATTTCGATAAATTGCTCCGGCTGCGCGATGGCGTTAAGCCGCGCATGTTTCGTCCAGTAATGGAAATGCTCGGTGAGACGGTAGGTGGTGCCGACATACGGGAACTGCATGGCCTTGCCCATATTGTTGAGATCGCCCGGGAACACGCGGGCCGCCGGGTTGGAGACGACCGCCGGATGCAGCGGGTTGGTGCCAATCGGTGTTTCAAACGGCTCGTAGTGCTCCGGGAACGGCCCTTCCGCCATTTTATCCAGCGCAAACAGTCGTCCCATTCCCTCCGGCTGCATGATAAATGGCCCGGTATCGCTGCCCGGTGGTGCAGTGCTGTAATCGGCAATGTCCTGCCCGACCCACTTAGCGCCGTCCCAGTGCAGCAGCTGGCGTTTCGGGTCCCAGGGTTTGCCCTGCGGATCGGCAGATGCACGGTTGTAAAGGATGCGGCGATTAAGCGGCCATGCCCAGCTCCAGGCGGGGGTATTGCCCAACCCGGAAGGGTCACTGTTATCGCGGCGTGCCATCTGGTTACCTTCCGGCGTCCAGCTTCCGGCGAAGATCCAACAGCCGCTGGCGGTACTTCCGTCGCTGCGTAGCTGGGCAAAGCTACTAAGCTGCTGACCTTTTTTCACCAGCACATTGCCTTTGTCGTCCAGCAGGTCGTTCAGTGCACGGCCATTGCTTTCCTGCGCCACTTCCTCCGACGCCGGGGAATCAGGGGTCTGATAGTCCCAGCTCATGTTGAGGACGGCCTCAGGCAGCGCGCCCCCTTCTTCTGCGTAAAGCTGGCGCAGGCGTAGATAGATTCCCGCGAGGATCTCACCGTCGTTGCGCGCTTCTCCCGGCCCGTCTGCCCCTTTCCAGTGCCACTGTAACCAGCGTGCCGAGTTCACAATCGACCCGTTCTCTTCGGCAAAGCAGGTGGACGGCAGGCGGAACACTTCCGTGCCAATCTCCGCGGGATCGGTGTGGTTAAACTCGCCGTGATTTTCCCAGAAGCTGGCGGTTTCGGTGGTGAGCGGATCGATGGTCACCAGGAACTTCAGTTTTGCCAGTGACGATGCCACCTTCTGTTTATGCGGGAAGGACGCCAGCGGGTTAAAGCCCTGACAGATATAGCCGTTAACCTCGCCGCGATGCATCATCTCGAAATACTGCAACACGTCGTAGCCCTTATCCCACTTCGGCAGCCAGTCAAACCCCCACTGATTTTCTTGCTGGGCCTTATCGCCGTAGAACGCTTTCATCATGCTGATAAAGAACTTCGGATAGTTGCTCCAGTAGTTGACCTGGCCGGGCAGCAGCGTTTTTGGCGTGTTGGCGGCAAGGTAATGATCCAGATCGGGCTGTTTGTCTGAAGGCAGTGTCATATAGCCGGGCAGGCTCTGGGAAAGCAGGCCGAGATCGGTCAGTCCCTGAATATTGGAGTGGCCGCGTAGGGCGTTAATGCCGCCGCCTGCCATTCCCATATTGCCCAGCAGCAGCTGGATCATCGCCATCGTGCGGATGTTTTGTGCACCGACGGAGTGCTGCGTCCAGCCCAGTGCATACAGGAACGTGGCGGTGCGGTCCGCCGCGCTGGTGGCGGCCAGTAGTTCACAGATGTGCAGGAAGTCTTTCTGCGGAGTACCGCATATGTTTTCCACTACTTTCGGTGTATAGCGGCTGACGTGGGTTTTCAGCAGGTTCCAGACGCAGCGCGGATGGGTCAGCGTTGTATCACGCTGCGCAAAGCCCTGCTCATCCAGCGCATAGTGCCAGCTGGTTTTGTCATAGCTGCGGGTTTCCGGGTCATAGCCGCTGAACAGGCCGTCGTCGAAGCTGAAATCATCGCGCACGATGAGGCTGGCGTTGGTGTACGCCGCAACATATTGATGTTGGATGGTATCGTGTTCGATCAGATAGTGCAGCACCCCCGACAGGAAGGTAATGTCGGTGCCGGAACGAATAGGCGTATAGAAATCAGCCACCGATGCCGTACGCGTAAAGCGCGGATCGATAACGATCAGTTTGGCGTTGTTATGGATTTTGGCTTCCATCGCCCAGCGGAATCCTACCGGATGCGCTTCAGCGGCATTGCCACCCATAACAATAATCAGATTCGCATTGCGGATGTCGACCCAGTGATTGGTCATCGCACCGCGACCGAACGTTGGAGCAAGACTTGCTACCGTAGGTCCGTGTCACACGCGCGCCTGGTTGTCGACGGCAAGCATGCCGAGCGAACGGGTCATTTTCTGGGTTAAATAACCGGTTTCATTGCTGGAGGCCGAAGCGCACAGCATGCCAGTACTGAGCCAGCGGTTGACGGTGACGCCGTCTTTATTGCGGGTGATGAAATTGGCATCGCGGTCATCTTTCATCAGCCTGGCGATACGGCTAAAGGCATCATCCCAGCTGATACGCTGCCATTTATCGGAACCGGCAGCGCGATATTCCGGGTATTGCAGGCGGCTTTCACTCTGAATAAAGTCGAGTAATCCGGCACCTTTCGGGCACAACGCACCACGACTGACCGGATGGTCCGGGTCACCTTCTATATGGAAAATACGCTCTTTCACGTTTTTCGCACCGTCACCCATGCTGTACATCAGCAGGCCACAGCCCACCGAGCAGTAGGTACAGGTATTACGGGTTTCACGGGAACGCAACAATTTGTACTGGCGGCTTTCTGCCAGCGCGGCGGTCGGCGTAAAGCCGAGGACGGCGGCAGTCGTGCCTGCCATTCCTCCCGCACAAATTTTAAAAAATCGTCTTCTGCTGACTTTCATGGCGTCATTCCTGGTTCGACATTGGTCATTAATTTTGCTGCACCCGGGTGAGTGGTTCACAATAAGCGCAGGTGGTTTTTTAGCGTGTACAGTGTGAAATAATACCACAATATTGTTGTGGTTTATGAGCGGAGTGGATTTCAGTGAGCGAAGAACAGCACAAAAAAGAGGGATGTTTGCCACCAGACTCAGGCATACGTCAGATTTCGGTCTGGCAGCGCGATGCGCTACAGCAGGCGCAGCCGGACTGGCTGGCAGAAGAGGTGCCCGTTGCGCTGGTCTACAACGGCATCTCGCATGTGGTGATGATGGCGACGCCGAAAGATCTCGCGGCATTTGCCGTTGGTTTTTCCCTGTCAGAGGGCATTATTGCCTCCCCGGCCGATATTTTTGGTATTGACGTCGTGCCGGTTTGTCAGGGGATTGAAGTGCAGGTTGAACTGTCCAGCCGCCGCTTTGCTGCCTTAAAAGAGCAGCGACGGGCGATGGCCGGGCGCACCGGTTGTGGTGTCTGCGGCGTGGAGCAACTGGCCGAGATCGGCAAGCCAGTACAGCCGCTGCCGTTTACGCAAAATTTTGATTTTCAATACCTTGATCATGCACTGCGTCAGCTAAAGGATTTTCAACCGGTCGGCCAGCTGACGGGTTGTACCCACGCTGCGGCCTGGGTGACACCCACGGGAGAACTGAGCCTCGGCTGTGAAGATGTCGGCCGTCATGTGGCACTGGATAAACTGCTGGGGATGCGCAGTAAAGTGCCTCCGGCTGCGGGCGCGGTGCTGGTGTCCAGCCGCGCCAGCTATGAAATGGTACAGAAATCCGCGATGTGCGGCGTGGAGATCCTGTTTGCCGTCTCAGCCGCGACGCAGCTGGCGGTGGAGGTGGCGCAGCGCTGTAATCTGACGCTGGTGGGCTTCAGTAAACCGGGGCGGGCAACGGTCTATACGCATCCGCAGCGGCTAATTTAAGCCAGAACCACCTGCGGCAGCACCTGCTGTAAGGCGGAGAACGCAGGCAGGGTGGCCGCGCTGCTGTCGGTGACCAGCGCGCTGACCTGCTCAATGCTGGCATAATTCATGCGGCTGTTCAGGCCAAGTTTGCTGTGATCGGCCAGCAAAATCAGCCGCCCGGCTTGCCGCGCCATGGCGCGTGCAATGGCCGCTTCGTGTGGCTGAAAACTACTGGCACCGTGTTTGGCGTCCAGCCCGACCGGCGAGAGCACCGCCACGTCAGCGCGGAAGCGATAGATCTCACCCACGGTCAGTTCCCCGCGCGTCTCCTGCGCCCCGGCCAGCATATTGCCACCCAGCAGGATCACCTGATTGTTCAGCGTTTCCTGTTCTTCTGCGGCACAGAGTTTGAGAGCTGCGTTCAGGCTGTTGGTGATAATGGTCAGCCCGGACATTGAGCGCAACTCTTCGGCCAGCATGGTCGTGGTGCTTCCGGCATCCAGAAACACGGTCTGACCGGGTTGCAACAGCTGTGCGGCCGCGCGTGCGATAGCGCGTTTCTCTTTCGCCATCACGGAACTGCGTACTGTCAGCGGTGGTTCCGGTGTGGCATTCAGCGCCACCAGGCCGCCGTGGACCCGTTTCGCCAGCCCCTGCGCTTCCAGTTCAATAATGTCCCGGCGGGCAGTTTCACGCGAAACCCCCAGCTCTTTAATGATCCGTTCGGTACTCACCTGGTTGAGGGTGTTCAGTAGCGCCCGGATGCGATGTAAGCGTGTTTCCTGCAGCATAGGTCTGATTTCCTGACGATAACTCACCGACATAGCCTAACCGACAATGCTGCGCTCTGCATGTGTATTTTATTGCATTTGTGTATTTTGTTGCATTTGACGTAAAAGTTGCCATGATAAAGGTCAGACACTGCTGACTGCCTGTCACCAGGCAAACCTCAATTTTGCAACGGGAGTGATTATGGCCACACGTTCAACCATCATGGATACCAACAGTTTCCGCGCCGAGCATGCCGACGGCCTGGATGCGGATGTGCGTAAGCTGACCGACAAGCGCAGCAAGGTGCTGGGTGAGTCTTACCGCCTGTTTTACCGTAAGCCGGTGCATCTGGTCCGCGGGAAAGGGCAGTATCTGTGGGATGCCGCCGGGGATAAATACCTGGATGTGTACAACAACGTCGCCAGCATCGGCCATTGTCACCCGGCGGTGATTGATGCGGTGTATCAGCAGATGAACCAGCTGAACACCCACACTCGTTATCTGCATGAAGCCATCCTGGACTACTCCGAGCAGCTGCTGGCGACGGCACCTGTGGAAATCGACCGCGCCATGTATATGTGCACTGGCTCCGAGGCCAATGACCTGGCGATTCGCGTGGCGCGTGCTTACAGCGGCGGCACCGGGATTATCGTCACTCAGGAGTCTTATCATGGAACCAGCGACCTCACTTCCGGTGTTTCTCCGGCGCTCGGCAGCGGTCAGCCGCTGGCCGCAACGACCCGTCTGGTGCTGCCGCCGGATCGCTACCGTGTGGATGCCCCGGACCTCGGTGCCTGGTTTGCCGGCGAAATTCAAAAACAGATCGATGATATGGCGGCGCACGGCATTAAATTTGCCGGTTTCCTCGCGGATTCCATCTTCTCTTCCGACGGCGTGCTGCCGGGGCCAAAAGGCTTCCTGAAGCAGGCGATAGACGTGGTGCACAAAAACGGCGGCATCTTTATTGCTGATGAAGTGCAGCCCGGTTTTGCCCGTACCGGTGAGGCATTCTGGGGCTTTGCCCGTCACGATGTGGTGCCCGATGTGATCACCACCGGCAAGCCGATGGGTAATGGGATCCCGGTGTCTGGCCTGTTGGCGAAAAGCGATGTGCTGGCCGCGTTCAGCGATGAGATACCTTATTTCAATACCTTTGGTGGCAACCCGGTGGCGATGGCCGCGGCGCAGGCAGTGCTGAAAGTGATCAAAGAAGAAGGATTGCAGGAGCACAGTCGCGTGGTGGGGGCGAAACTGCTGGCGGAACTCTCCACGTTGATGGATAAGTATGAGTGCGTGGGAGATGTGCGCGGTGCGGGTCTGTTTATCGGCTTTGAGCTGGTGAAAGACAAAGCCAGCAAAACGCCGGATAAACAGTTGGCGTTGGATGTCACCGAGATGTTGCGTGATAACCACGTGCTCACTTCAGTGGCAGGACCGTATGGGAACGTTCTGAAATTACGCCCGCCGTTGGCGTTCCAGGAAAGCGATATCGACTGGCTGGTAGGTGCGCTGGATAAATCACTGGCGGCACTGGGGCGTTAACCCCGGGTCGGGCATGCCCGACCCCTACGGGGGTTGCCGGGTGAACGGGTCGGGTCTGCCCGACCCCTACGGGGGTTGCCGGGTGAACGGGTCGGGTCTGCCCGACCCCTACGGGGGTTGCCGGGTGAACGGGTCGGGTCTGCCTGACTCCTGCGGGGGTTGCCGGGTGAACGGGTCGGGTCTGCCCGACCCCTACGGGGGTTGCCGGGTGAACGGGTCGGGCATGCCTGACTCCTGTGGGGGTTGCCGGGTGAACGGGGCGGGCTCTACGGGGTAACCGGGATCGGCGTAGGGTTGTGGCACGCAGGACCCCGCTATGTTGCCCGTAGGGGCGAGGCATGCCTCGCCCTGGCTGACGAAACAATCGCTTAGATCATTTGGTTGTAACACGACAGGTAAAAGATATAACCACGCTGTCCCGCCTGCTGTCATCTATACCCTTATCAACATCGGGGCATTGATATCCCTTTTCCCGATCATTTATTTAACTATAATGATCCGACTGCTTACGCGGTGCTGAACAGCGAGCGCCGCCCATAATCTGAATGGAGACGATGAACATGAGTTATTCACTGCCATCCCTGCCTTATGCGTATGACGCACTGGAACCGCATTTTGACAAGCAGACCATGGAAATTCACCACACTAAGCATCACCAGGCTTATGTGAACAACGCGAATGCCGCGCTGGAAGGGACTGAGTTTGCTAATCTGCCCGTTGAAGAGCTGATTGCTAAACTGGATCAACTGCCTGCGGACAAAAAAGGCCCACTGCGTAACAACGCTGGCGGCCACGCTAACCACAGCTTCTTCTGGAAAGGTCTGAAAACCGGCACCTCTCTGGGCGGCGACCTGAAAGCAGCCATCGAGAAAGATTTCGGCAGCGTTGACGCGTTCAAAGCAGAATTCGAAAAAGCGGCAACCACCCGTTTCGGTTCTGGCTGGGCGTGGCTGGTCAAAAAAGGCGACAAGCTGGCCGTCGTTTCTACGGCTAACCAGGACAGTCCTCTGATGGGCGAAGCCATTTCTGGCGCATCCGGTACGCCGATCATCGGTCTGGATGTGTGGGAACACGCCTACTACCTGAAATATCAGAACAAACGTCCTGACTACATCAAGGCGTTCTGGGACGTGGTTAACTGGGACGTAGCAGCAGAGAACTTCAAAGCGGCTTAATCTCCTCAGTTATCGATGATCCTAACCGGCGACCTGTTCGCCGGTTTTTTTATCTCTGACTTCTGGCCGCGTCCACTTTGGTGCAGCATAACAACAATGCATCTGGTAAATATTCCCCGTTTTTCCACTGGTTATCAGCGCCATGCCAGCGCTTACCCCTGTAGTGTCTGGACATCTGGATGGCTAATAACATTTTGTGTTAGCTTATGCCCTTTCAATCGTTGCCTGCCGTGACAATCCATTAAAAAATGCGGCGCACCCCTTAATTTATTGAGCTTGAGAAAACACGCCCATGACCGCGATAAATCGCCTTGAAATGCGCCAGATCTCCATCGCTTTTGGCGGTTTTTCGGCGCTTAAATCCGTCGACATCACTCTGGAAGGGCACTCCATTCATGCGCTGACCGGAGCCAACGGTGCCGGAAAATCTACGCTGATGGCGGTGCTCTCGGGCGCATACGATCACTACAGTGGTGAGATTTTGCTGGATGGTCTGCCCGTCTCTATCCGTTCTCCACGTGATGCAAAACAGCTGGGTATCCACCTGGTCCAACAGGAAGTGGATGTGGCATTGGTCGCCGGCCTGAGTGTGGCGGAAAACATCATGCTCGACCGTCTGGCTGAAGGTGGCCAGCTTTATCGCTGGGGCGAGATGCGCCGTCAGGCGCGGGCACTGCTGGCGCGGTTAGATGTGCAGATTGACGTGAAGCGCCAGGTGGAACAGTGCACGCTGGCGGAAAAACAGCAGATCCTGCTGGCACGTGCGCTGTCACATCACTGCCGTTTTCTGGTGCTGGATGAGCCAACCGCCCCTCTCGACCAAAACGAAAGTGAAAAGCTGTTCGCCGTGGTTCGCCAGCTGCAAAGCCAGGGTATTGGCGTAGTGTTTATCTCCCACCGTATTCACGAACTGAATGCCATCTGCGATCGACTGACGGTTCTGCGTGACGGTGAACTGATTGAAAGCGGCCCGATGCAGGGATTAAGTGGTGAGCAAATTGTTGAGAAGATGCTGGGTCATCAGCTCAATGATATTTATCCGCCATCGCGTCCGCCGTTCAGTGAGGAAACCCTGCTGCACATTACCGGGTTGCATGATGAACACCTGTTAAAAGATATCAGCCTGACGCTGAAAAAAGGCGAGATCCTCGGTATCGCCGGGCTGGCTGGCGCAGGAAAAACGGAGCTTTGTAAGGCGCTGTTTGGTGCCAGTAAAAGCCGGGTTCAGCATGGCGAACTGCACGGTAAGCCGTGGAAACCCTCGTCCCCACATGCAGCGGTAGATAACCGCATGGCGCTGATCCCGGAAGAACGCCGCAAAGAGGGCATCTTTATTGAAGAATCGGTAGTGATGAACCTCAGTGTGACGGCGGATAATAGCTTTTCACGCTGGAGCCTGTTTGGTCACCGCCAGGCGTGGCGCTGGGCAGAAGACGTCATCGTCAAACTGGGCATCCGCACCACCGGGCCAAAGCAGACGCTGCGTCGCTTGTCCGGGGGAAATCAGCAAAAGGTGGCTATTGGCAAATGGCTGCGTAATAACGCTGATGTACTGATTTTTGATGAACCGACCAAAGGCGTGGATATTAAGGCCAAAACCGACCTGTTCGAGCTGATCGACGGGCTGGCCCGCCAGGGAAAAGGGGTGATTTACGCCTCGGGCGAATTTTCGGAACTGGTTGGCCTGTGCGACCGCATCTGCGTACTGTGGGACGGGCGCATTGTGGCGGAAATGGCGGCAAATGACGTCGATGAAGAAACACTTTTACTTTATTCCACCGGAGGAACGCCTGCGTGAGCAGCAAAGAAATTTCCCTGAAGGCGGCACCGTCCGTCCGGCACCAGCTATTTGATTTTCTCTATAAGTGGGGAATGTTGCTGACAGTAGTGGCGCTGATCGCGGGCTTTGGTCTGGCCTCAGACAGCTTCCTGGAACCGACCAATATCATCAATATCCTGCGTTCAATTGCTATTGTTACGGTGATTGCCATTGGCGTATCGATTTCGCTGACTATCGGCGGTTTCGATCTGTCCGTGGGGTCGACCGCTTCGTTGGCGAACTCGCTGGTGATCTCCCTGTTTGTCTGGTACGGATTCGGCCCGACGCAGGCGATTGCCCTGACGCTACTGCTCTGTACCCTGGTCGGTCTGTTTAATGCTTTTATGATCGTGGTGCTGAAAATCCCTGACATGCTGGCCACGCTTGCCAGCCTGTTTGTGGTGCAGGGTGTGGCGATGACCTACAGTTTCGGTGGTTCGATTACCGAGAACATGGTGCTGCCAAGCGGCGATATGGCCGAAGGCACGATCCCGGCAGTGTTCTCATTGCTGGGCCAGGTGCCGATTATTGTGATTGTGATGCTGGCGGTGACGGTGGTGGCACAACTGCTGCTGTCGTTGACTAAACATGGTCGCCGTATGTACGCCATTGGCGGTAACCCGGAAGCCGCCAGGTTGTCGGGTATCCGTACCACGCGCTATCGCGTGCTGGCCTATGTTATTTCGGCATTGCTGGCGGGGCTTGGCGGTATTTTGCTGGCTTCGCGTATTGGTTCCTCGCAGGTGAACGCCGGTGGCGGGTATCTGATGGATGCGGTGGCAGCGGCCTGGATTGGTCTGTCGCTGGCGGGTGCTGGAAAACCCAACGCGCTGGGTACGCTGCTCGGCGCAGTGATCCTCGGTGTATTACAAAATGGTCTGGTGATGCTGTCCGTGCCTTATTACGCGATGGACATCATTAAAGGCCTGGTGCTGGCGGTTGCGCTGGCCATTACCTACGTACAGCGCCGTCAGGCGTAATCTTTTCAGACAGGGTAAAATAATAATGAAAAAAATCACGACATCGCTGCTGGCTCTGAGCCTGCTGACTGCATTGCCTGCCATCGCTGCAGATATCCCCGTTCCGGCGGCCATCGCCAACCACGAAGGGCCGGTGCGTATTGCGGTGATCCGCAACCTCGGATCTGACGATAACACCACCCAGTTTGTTGCCGGTGCCATTCAGGAAGGCCGTAAGCTGGGCTTTAAAGTCAGCACCTTCCTCAGCAACGGTGACGACGCGCGCTTCCAGGACTTTGTGAATCAGGCTATCAGCCAGAAATATGACGGGATTATCCTGTCTCACGGCAAAGATCCGTACTCTACCGCGCTGGTTAAACGCATCACCGATGCTGGAATCAAAGTCTCTGTGTTTGATACCCCAGTTAACCAGCCGATCGATGGCGTAACCGTGACTGCGCAGGACGATGCCTCTCTGGCACAGCTCTCCCTCGATCAGCTGGTAAAAGATACCAACGGGAAAGCTAACATCGTCAAGCTTTGGGTCGCAGGTTTCCCGGCAATGGAACGTCGTCAGGTTGTTTATGAGAAAGTGCTGAAAGCCAACCCGGGCATTCATCAGCTGGAGTCCATTGGTGCGGTGTCTTCCGATGTGCAGGGGGATACGGCCAACAAGATTGGTGCCATCCTGGCGAAGTACCCTAAGGGTAAGATTGACGCGATTTGGGGCTCGTGGGATGCCTTTGCCCAGGGGGCGTATAAAGCCTTGCAGGAAAATGGTCGCACCGAGATCAAGCTGTACAGCATCGATGTGTCGAACCAGGATCTGCAACTGATGCATGAGAAGAACAGCCCATGGAAACAGACAGTGGCTGTCGACAGCAAGCTGATTGGTGCAACGAATATGCGCCTGGTGGCGAACAAGATTGGCGGTGAAACTACGCCGGCAACGTATCAGTTCACGGCATCAGCGATCTCTCAGCAACAGCTGGCTACCCAGACCGGAGCGGTCAATGTGGCTAACCTGAATAAAATCATCCCAGGCTGGGGCACATCAACCGATTTCGTGGCACCGTGGTTCGCTACCCTGGAAGCGAAATACGCGCAGAAGTAATTCTCTTCGTTGTTGAATAAAATTAACGGCTTATCTGCGTGAGTGGGTAAGCCTTTTTTTATGCCTTCTTACTGTGCAATACAGACATACAGCGGGGTGTTGGTATCTGAGATCAGCAGTGCGTTATCACTGAACTGGGACAGTTTCACAATGGACAAGTGGCTTTGCAGGATGGCATGAAAGAAAACATCCTCCGGCGCGGTATCAATATCTCTGACATGGCTGCTCGCATAGTTCAGCTCCAGAATGTGGTTTTCCGGATGATAGAGGTAGTCCATCATCAGCGTTCTGCTGAGGGTAAAGTGGCCTTGTTCAGTGAGCAAGTGGCCCGAAAACTCCAAGGCCAGCCGCTTTTCACCCAACGTGGTCAGGCTGATACTCCCCTTCATTGCGACCGTGGAAGTGGGTCTGACAAGATCAAAATTCACGTTCCCTTTGCATGAAATACTCAGTTGGGGTTTATCTAGATCAGCCTTTTTCCAGGAGAAACTGATGAAGTAAATGACCATTAAAACAATGATAGCTCCGCTGGTTAAAATAATATTTCTCATGGTTTTTTTATAGTGGCTGAAAGGTAACTCTCACAGTATGTGAGCCTGTTTTTTCTGTTCTGATGACACTGAGCAAGAAAAATAGCGCTCTGTTCGTACTCTTTCTTTGGAAAGAAATTGTTAAACCTAAAGTAGATGGTGTTTTTGCTTTTTTTACAGTCGATCTTATTTTTATTGATCAATAACTCTAATATCTTTAGTTTTTCTACTCTGTTTTTGTTTTTATCCCCTGCCAAATCCAGGATCTGACATGTTCCTATTTTGATAAAATCCGCTTTTCCTGAATTGAATGAGTAACGAATTAAGATAAGAGAAATAAAAACAAGACTGATGACGATCGCTGAAACTAAACGCATTTTCTTAATTTTAGGTTTTAACGCACACTTGTTAGACTCAGACACAATAGAAGGTGAAATCTCATTCGGGTTTGTCATTTTTGTAATGGATTCATTATCAGAATGATGATCAGACCTGGTGAATGTCGTCTCTGCATCCAGGCGAAACCCTTTCTTGGGTATAGTAATAATGATGTTTTCAGTCATTCCAAGCTGTGAAAATGTCTTTCTCAGCAGGCTGATATGGTTGCTTAAATTACTCCCTGAAGGTCTAAGGCCATGTTCTTCCCATACTAAACGAAGTAACTCTTCACGTGTCATTGTTTTACCACAATGCGTAATGAGTTCAGTCAAAAGTCTTGAACCAGGCCTGGAAAGTTGTATGGTTGAATTATCATTATCGATAAGTTTAAGTAATCCATTTATTGAGTCAAAATGGATGATCTGATTAATAAAATAGTCCATTTTTTACTTTTTAAGTATATTCCATTATTTACTCTTTGATTATCTTAATCCTAAGCAGGGATGTCAATGTTTACCCCGTAAGCATAGGGTGGTGTTCTGCTAAGTGCCGACATTTACTTTTTATTATTAATACAATATTAAGATTAATTGTTACAGGTGATTGATTTAATGGTTTTACCAAAAAGAGGCTAAACTAGTTTTTTATTCTTTAAATTTGCGTTTTTGTGGTTTTTAATTTTGGCTATATTTAATAATTGATATTAAGTTTTGTTTAATGTGGTTGCGTATTATCATGGCTTCGTTGTGAATTTACAGGGTCTAGTTTTATCACATATTTACTCGGCAGGAGCCGGTTATATCATAAGGAGCAAAAACATGAGTGAATCAATGGCTAAAACCATTCAAAGACGAGCATCAGTTGATAAGGTAATAACTGCACTGCATGATTTCTTTGAAGAGAAAGATTCTACCAGTTCGTCCGTTGTCTTTGCCAGCACAAGAGATGTTGCTGATCGGTCTGAATTGAGCATTTATAATGCCAGGCATATTTTAATAAAACTCGAGAGAGAAGGTGTAATCACCTCAACCAGGAAAGAAAATAGCAAGAGCTTGTACTGGAATAAAACAGATTCTTTCAAGGTGTGATTTTTTATTATGGTGCATCCACTCTCTCAGTGGATGCACTTTTTTTTAATCCCATTATCGTGCAAGATGTCAATTTCTCCCCACGCCAACGTATGATTGAACTCCTGCATGTCATGGATACATATCAGCAATTCTTAGGTCATAAATTATCGTGGCATTTGGCGGGATTTTAGGTGGATAACCTTTATCCTTATATGCCAGTTCTGGCGGTACGACGATGGTAATTGAACCATGATTTTTTAATTTCTGTAATGCTTCACGGAAGATCGGTGGGAAGTCAGCTATCGGCTGAGTTAGCATAGTATTGCTAGAATCCATATCGGTGACGACAACGCCATTTGTCAGGCTTTCCTTCACGACGACATCAAGAGTGGCATTCTTTGGTATTGGTGCATCACCTGCATAACTGATGTTATACCAAAATCCGGACGGTGATTTTTTCGTTTTTTTCATTTTAGTGAAATTATTTAAATACTTCTTAGTGGTTTCATCTAAATGAGTGACTAACTTTTCCTGATCGTTTTTCTCCCGGTTGCTGACTTCCAATAAAGTATCTCGTAGTACATCAGTAGACAATTTTGCCTGCCCCTTAAAGGCATCAACGATTCCGGCCAGCACAAGATTTTTCTCTGTTGCCGTACCCCAGTTGTTATTGTCTTGCTGCATTTGCAAAATCTCATCGCCAAGAGACATGCCAATAGCGTAGCCTTCACGAGCACTTTTTTTCTTCAGCTGTTCTGGCGTGATACCCGGCAGTTGACTGGTGGTTTTCACCTCTACTTTCTGGCTTTTTACTGAAGCCAGTTCGGCCAATGCTGCCTCTAACCTGGCCTGAAGTTCCGGGAGTTTCTTATCGTTGTCCTGATGACCTTCTTTTGGCGACGTTCCTTCGGGTGCCGTACCGGTAGCGGCGACAACAGGATCTGGTTGCTGTAACTGCACCAGGTCCATCTTCGATTGTAGTGATTTCGCTATGAGCTGGCTCTCGGTTAACTGTGCTTGTAGCTTATCTTTATCGCCTTGCAGCGCCGTTTTCAATTGCTGTGCCTCGGAAAGCTGCTGCTGCAACGCCTGCTGTTGCTTCACGCTGTCGGCAAGCTGGCCTTCGGCGGGGCTGCCCTGGGCAATCTGGTCCAGAAGCTGCTGTTTTTCTTTATCAAACGCCTGTTTATCCGCGGTATTTTCAGCCGCTAATTGCTGCTCTTTGGCGGCGATGCCGTCGCGCTCAGCGGTGATCTTCTCAATATCCTGGCGGCTGGAAGAGAGGTGCGCCTCCAGCTCGGTTATCTTGGCGTTGTGCTGTTCAATTTGCTGCTGCAGTGCCTGCTGCTCTTTTATGCTGGCGGCAAGCTGGGCTTCGGCCGGGCTGCCCTGGGCGATCTGGTCCAGAAGCTGCTGTTTTTCTTTATCAAACGCCTGTTTATCCGCGGTATTTTCAGCTGCTAATTGCTGCTCTTTAGCGGCGATGCCGTCGCGCTCAGCGGTGATCTTCTCAATATCCTGGCGGCTGGAAGAGAGGTGTGCTTCCAGCTCGGTTATCTTGGCGTTGTACTGTTCAATTTGCTGTTTTAATCCCTCTTCATGCGCGCTGACGATGCGATCCTTACCATCGTTAATCGCTTTAAGCTGGCTGCGCAGGGCGGCTTCAGCAAGCTGAACCTCTTTAAGCTGATCTTTTGCTTGCGCTAATTTTGTCACCAGCGAGTTTTGCGTTGGATGGAGGCTGAAAACCTGGCGTAAATCCTTCACCAGATCCAGCATCGCTTCCTTATCGGCAGGGATTAAATGAGGGGGTTCATTGGCTGTATCAGGGGCGGGTGCTGTTTTTTTAAGGGCAACAATCTTCTTTTCAAGCGCGTTTATTGCTCCATTTTTTTGAGCGATTTGCCGGGTTTTATCCTCAATATCTCGTCGTAAGGCGGCCATTTGGCCGCGATCTACGGAAGGTGCTGTCGAAGTCGGCTTTTGCTTAGGTTTGACCGTTTTTCCTGGTTCCCTGGCCAAAGATGGAGGCTCAGGTACTCTGGGCGGTGGCTGCTGTTGCTCCTGCAGATAGGAGGTAGCAAAGTTCAAAACGGCCGGCGCTTCGTGTTCTGCTGCGTACAATTTACTTATACCCAGGCATGCCACCACCAGGACAGCGGCACCTGACAAAGCAAAGGGAATAGTATATTTACCGATCATGGACGTGCTTCACCTTTGCTGGTTAGGCTATCCATCAGTGTTTGTGCAATGTGAGCACAAAGCTGATTTGCGCGATAGTGATAAAGTGAGTCCACAGTTTCCTGAGTATTCTCATCAACGCTTTTTCGCAGGCCAGTGTATTGAGCTGCGCTGTTCATCAGGTTGTCGAATGCATTTTGCATTCTAATGTATTCTGATGGGCTGACGACTTTCAGCGCCTGAAGCTGAGCCTGGCACTTTTTCAGATTCTCATTTTGTTTAATGTATTTTGCAGTGTGTGCGGATTGCGCTGATGCAGCACGCATTTTCTGCGATGTTGTCTGGCAGCCAGAAAGAGAGAAAATAAACAATACGGCGAACATATTGATAATAAATTTCAATGAAGTATTACGAATTGCCATCATAAAAATAACTCTAATTGAATAACTTTACGGATGATGATTCATCACGATAGGGTATCGGGATATCGCATTTTTGCGCTGCATCACATCCTGCCAGGATTAATGAAATTGGTCGCCAGTACGAATGGATTCACACCAGCCTTCCTGAATTAACCAGTAGTTCAGTTCAGCAGGGCGAATCATATTGAGTTTGCACATAATATTCCGTTTATGTGCGCTGACGGTTTTTTCGCTGATATGGAGGAAGCGTGCCACGCCACCATTACTGATGCCGCGTGCCAGATAGCGGAGAATCTCGGTTTCACGTCTTGTCAGATTCGTCTCCGTACGGCTAACCACTGAACACGGTTGAACAAAGGCACTACGCACGCTATTGAGCTGCTCCAGTTGTTCATTGATCACCGATAACATGCTCTCAACGGACTGGTTGCGATAGAGGGGGGTGTAATGGCTAATGTTGTGCGCTATCCCCTCGGGCTGCTCGTCAGCACTATCGCTATTTTTGATAATGAATATACAAAGCGGTCGTATCGACATCCGGCGATTTAAATAATGGATATTGGCGATGGAAAGTGATTCTTCCGCCAGGAAGATCATTTTCGCCCTGCTGTTAAAAGCACAATCGGTAAAATCAGTGTGAATGTTACGGAGGGAAAAGTTTTCAGCAAGACAATTCGTTAACCCTCTAATATAAAAGCGATTTGGGTCACGGATGACAATGGTGATGTGATTCTTTCGCATGATTAATACCTGAAGTTGTCCCTAACCGGAGACGTCTTATCAACGTCTTGCAAACGTCTCTCCGTGCATTCTTAATAGTACGCTTGCGGTATATTATATTGAATAAATTATCTGAGCGGTATCAAACTTCATTGAAAATTCCTATTGCGATATTTAATTCTGTTATATGTTTTAATTCGAGCCTATGAATCGCAAGAGTAATTTAATGGGTTTTTTTCGACATTTAATATCGGGGTGATATTTTTTTCGGGGATGGGAAAATCATTGGGATAATATCGGAGCGTAAAAAAACAGGGTGCCAGGACCCTGTTTTTTTATCGATGGCACGGCTTTTAAAAGGCAGTTTTTGCGAAACCCGTCATCTCTTTCAGACCCATTTCACGGCCCAGTGCGGTCGTCGGATGTACCACAACAATGCCACGAACGCTTTTCTTCAGCGCCCCCATATTCGCCTGCTCTTTCTTGGTGATGGGGCGGCTAAACGGTAGTTTTTGCAACGCCTGGGCTTCTTTGCTCAGGTTTTCGGCACGCACACCGCGCAGACGCTCGATTTCTGCTTCTAATTTGTCTTTTTCTTTCAATAATTCACCGAGTTTCTCGCTGTCGCCAGACGCCAGCAGAACGGGTTCTTTATGATTGAGCGCATCCAGCTTGTCGCTGAGACCTTTGATTTCTGACTGTACTTGTTCTTTCATAACGATTGACCATTAAATTGATTCATTGCTGCAAAGGATACACGAAAGCGGAGCAAAGAGGGAAAAGGGCGGATTACTTTTTGAAAGCTTGCTTGAGACTGATTTGTGAAATCAGCGTGGTCAGTGACAGGACCATCGTGGAGCGCACTACCTGCTGATAGCGTTGCTGCTGCATAGCACGCAGATCCACATCATCGCCGGCGAAATCAGGACATGGCGGCAGGCCACTAACGCAGTGAAGCTCGCCAAATGGCCCGAGAATTTCGTCATCAGTGAAACGATATTCGCTACCGTCATAATTCAACTCTTCGCGCAATGCCATAAGCAGTTCGCAGTCTTCGTACTCGCTACGGTTAATCATGCCAAGGCCGTAGATCAGCTTCAGGCGTACCGACAGTTCACCCAGCGGGCCATCGCCCAGTAGCAGCGGTTCCACAGCGTATTTGACGGCATAATCATCCTTACGGAACACCTGTATCACCAGTATGTTCACCGCTTCTGCCAGCAGTTCAACAGTGGCGATAAGAAAGCTTCTTACCGATCGTCCGGCATTAAGGCGTTCGAGCACCCGGTTTTCAAAAGCCTGAGGTTGTTCCATGAGTGCCTGCATATCATTCATATGGCCTAATAACATCTGCGCGGGCACAGCAGCAGTGCTGTGCCCTGATTGTTCGTCCGTGAGGAGCGCTTGCGCCGACATTATGCCATAGCGTTCCAGGCCTTCACTACCGCCTTGACCACATCGCTGTCGATATCCAGACCGGAAATTTGTGCCAGCGTCGTCGCGACATCCTGGCTTGCCAGCAGGGCAGCCAGTTCCTGCGCCTGTGGATCTTGCTCGCTGCGGTAATGTAGTGCGGCGGCAATCCCGGTGACCAGGTTGTCATGCGGTAGCTGGTACTCCAGTGTGCCCAGCGTTGGTTTGATCAGGCGATCGCCTGCGCTCAATTTACGCAGCGGCTGGCGGCCCACACGCTCAACGTCATCTTTCAGATACGGGTTTTCAAAACGGCCAAGGATTTTCTGGATGTAGGCCGCGTGTTTTACCGCGTCAAAATCATAACGTTTAATCAGCACTGCGCCGCTCTCTTCCATTGCGCCCTGCACGACAGCACGCACTTTTTCATCGAGAATGGCTTCGCGAATGGTTTGATGACCTGCCAGCTGCCCAAGATAGGCGGTAATGGCGTGGCCGGTATTGAGGGTGAACAGCTTGCGCTCGACGAATGCCATCAGATTATCGGTCAACTCCATGCCGGGGATGGCAGGCAGGTCGCCTTTGAACTGCGTCTGGTCGACGATCCACTCGCTGAAGGTTTCTACCGTCACTTCCAGCGGATCGCTGCTGCCGGCTTCAGAAGGCGGCACAATGCGGTCAACGGCAGAGTCGACGAAGCCTACATGTGCTTCGACCCAGGCGTGATACTGCTCAGGCAGTGCTTTCAGCACGTGGCCTTTCAGCTGTGTGGTGCCGCGCACCATATTCTCGCAGGCAATAATGTTCAGCGGACGGGTATTAGCGCTATCACTGCGTTTGGCCAACCCTTTGGCAATGCTGGCGGCAATGCGCTCAAGGATCTGTGGACCAACCGCCGTGGTAACGATATCAACCTCTGCTACCAGCGCAATAATATCATCGCTGGTACTGTTAACGGCGTTCACACCTTTAACAATCTCAACCTGCGCCTGCTCACCCACCACATGCACCGGGTACTCGCCGCGCGCGTTCAGGGCATCCAGCACCACCTGATTAACGTCTGCGAAAGTGAGCTGAATGCCAGCATCAGCCAGCAGTTTACCGATAAAGCCACGGCCGATATTTCCGGCGCCAAAATGTAATGCTTTCATAATTATTCCCGTATCAAAGATGTAAAGGTTGGACATGCCCAAACCAAAAAAGGGCCGGGCATGCCCAGCCCTACACAGAGGTGTGATGATGAAACCCGCTTACGCGCTGGTTTTACCGGACAGGAGGTCGAGAACTTCCTGCACACTGGTCGTGGTCGCCAGACGGGCGATCACGCTGTCATCATCCAGCGCATTAGTCAGGCTGGTAATAACCTGAATGTGCTCGTTATTACGTGCCGCGATACCAATCACCAGACGCGCGATATCATCCGGCTCTTCGCCGAAGTGAACCCCTGCCGGGTACTGACAGAAGACAACGCCAGTTTTCAGCACACGGTCTTTTGCTTCCACGGTGCCGTGCGGCACGGCGATGGATTCACCGAGGTAAGTCGGTGTCAGCTTTTCACGTTCCAGCATTGCGGCAACGTATTCCGGCTCAACGTAGCCGCCTTTCACCAGTTGCTCACCGGCAAAGCGAATGGCCTGCTCTTTATTGTCCGCATGATTGCCCAGGAACACATTGCTGGCGCTCAGTTTGAACAGGTGATCCTGGCCTTCGTCAAAGCTGTCGCTCAGCGTGGTGCTCACTTTCTCACGGTGACCCGCGCTGCGCCCGGCTTCCACCAGGCGTGCTGTCAGGTCGTTATACAGGCCGCTGTCGAGGAAGTTGGTCAGCGAGATGTGCTGGGCATGAGGCGCCTGGCGCATCGCTCGTTCGGTCAGATCGCGGTGAGTAATCACCAGGTCGACATCGCCCGGCAGACTGTTAATCGCGGTGTTGGTCACGGAGATGTTGGTCAGCCCTGCATCGTTCACTTTCTTACGCAGCACACCGGCACCCATGGCGCTGGAACCCATACCCGCATCGCAGGCAACGATGATTTTACGGACGTGGCTCAGATCGCTATGCAGGCCATCAGCACCGCCAGCAGGGGCAGTTGACTGGCCTTTAGACTGGGCTTTCATTTCCTGTACGCGACGTGATGCGGCTTCGATGTCGTCATCTTCTTTCACTTTGCTGGTTTTCAGCAGAATGGCAGAAACCACGAAGGAGACAGCAAAGGCGGCAAAGATCGCGGCGATGTTCGCGAAGTAAGCCCCTTTTGGCGTCATTGCCAGCACCGCCAGGATGGAACCCGGTGAAGCCGGAGACACCAGGCCGCCGTTCAGCAGAGTCAGGGTGAATACACCGGTCATACCCCCGAGGATCACCGCCAGAATCAGGCGCGGGTTCATCAGCACATACGGGAAGTAGATTTCGTGGATACCACCGAGGAAGTGGATAATGGCAGCGCCACCGGCAGACTGCTTGGCATTACCACGGCCAAAGAACATATAGGCCATCAGTACGCCCATACCTGGGCCCGGGTTCGCTTCGATCAGGAAGAAGATCGACTTACCGGCTTCGCTGGCCTGCTGGATACCCAGTGGCGAGAAGATACCGTGGTTAATGGCGTTATTCAGGAACAGGATTTTTGCCGGTTCCACGAAGATCGAGGTCAGTGGCAGCAGGTTGTTCTGCACCATCAGATTCACGCCTGCGGCGAGAATATGGGACAGACCTTCTACCAGTGGACCAATTGCCAGGAATGCGAGGATAGCCAACAGCATGCCGATGATACCGGCAGAGAAGTTGTTCACCAGCATTTCAAAGCCGCTTTTGATTTTACCGTCAACCTGGCGGTCGAAGGTTTTAATCGCCCAGCCGCCCAGAGGACCTGCAATCATTGAACCGAGGAACATTGGCATGTCCGCACCCACAATCACGCCCATGGTGGTAATAGCACCTACCACACCGCCGCGATCGCCGCCGACCAGACGACCCCCTGTAAAGCCGATCAGCAGTGGCAACAGGTAGGTAATCATTGGGCCAACCAGTTTCGCCAGTGTTTCGTTTGGCAGCCATCCGGTAGGAATAAACAGTGCGGTGATAATACCCCAGGCGATAAACGCCCCGATGTTTGGCATTACCATGTTGCTCAGAAAGCGACCAAAGTTCTGAACCTTGATCTTGATATCTGATGAGGACATAAAAAACACCCCTTATTGGTACGCGCCGCCAAATAAGAGAGCGCGTTGAATTTTTGTTTTAGACCCGACAGTGGGAAGCCGTCAGTATCACTGTATGCAGGCGGACTCTATCACGCGAATATGACGCTGCGTAGCTGTCGGGATAAGTGTGATGTAGATCACTATGTTAGGTGGGGTGCATGGGTTGTTTTAGTGATAACGATCACATTTAAGGAGTGTATGAAAAGGACTGTGGCGAATATTTAAACAATAACAACCGCGTGATGTGATGTGTATCACAAATGTATGTTGTTTGTTTGTTTTTGATTTGTGATGTTGATCACAAATTATTTGAGGGCTGAATGCGTGCGATCACACTTCTTCTGCCCGTCGAAACATGAGATGAGTCTTATGTAAGAAAGTGACAGGTGAGAGGGGAAGGAACATCAGAGCTGACGATTGTCAGCTCTGATGCAGAATTTACTGGAAATTGCCCTTCAGCGCGGCTTGCGCCTGGGTCAACGCCTGGGCATTGGTGCTCAGATTGCTCATCAGCGTATTGTACTGCGTGGCCTGAGGCTGGGTCGGGAACTGGATCGCAGAACCGTTAAAACTGACGTTTGCGCCCTGCTGTTGCAGGAAGTCACCGGTCTGTACCGCATCCTGGCTCAGGGTTTGTAACGCGGGCAGCAGCGGTGCCAGTGTTGCAGCAGGTTGAGTGACCACTTTGTTAAACACATTGTCGTACACGGTTTTTAAATCTTCCGGTTGTTTCAGTGCCGCCTTGCTGCTGTCGGCCTGCATTTTCGCGGACTGAATCTGCTGGGTCAGTACCCCAAGAGAACCGCTCACCTGGCGCAGGGCATCACGGCGTGTCAGGTAATCCTGCGGAGTGTGGATGGCTGAAAGCTCATCAACCACCGGTTTCAGCCCGGAATCCACGGCACGATTTACCTGCTGAGAAAAACCATAAAGAATCGCGTAATCGCTGACGAAGGGACCAAATTTCTGCTTCTGATCTTCACTCAGGCTGGGCAGATGTTCGCCGCTGCGCATAACGGTGTTTTGCAGGAAATCGATAAACGCTTTACGTTGATCGGCTTCGTTATCGCCACAGCCAGTAAGTTGTAACACCATAAATAGCGCCATAACGGGCACCAGCAGACGCGTCAAGATGCGTGATGATCCTGTCATCATAAGAAATTAACTCCTGTTAACAAATACTTATCGGTTTTATTCAAACTACAAATGTTGGGTAAAGAATAGTCGAAATCACTTTTGATGGATAGCGATGTCTGTGTAACTTATTTTTGCGCTGTATTTGTGAGGCGGGCTGCAACGCAGGATGGAAAAATAAACAAAAAATATGATCCCGATCTCGCAAAATGATCTCATACTTATGATCCTGGCGTTTCCCTGTGCTGCCCCAAAAAGCGTCCCAGTGGCTGATGTATGCCAGCATTGAGAACCTGGATTTAAGGTTCTTTCCCTCTGGTTGTTCACGTTTAGTGAGTTTTCGAGGAGTGCTTATGGAGACTAAAGATCCCATGTCCGAACTGCTTTCCAGTCTGGAGCAGATTGTTATGACCCGCCCTATGATGCATGTCATTCCGGCCCTGAAGAGTGATGTGGCGCAGCCCGAGCCAAAGCGAGTTCGGGAAATTACCGGCATGCAGATTGATGAATTTGCTCAGGCGTTAGGTGTCAGTGTTTCTTCAGTGAAAAACTGGGAAGCCAAAAAAACCAAACCCTCAGGCAGTGCGCAAAAATTAATGCAGTTGATACACTCGAATCCGTGTCTCAGCAGACAGCTGCTGGACTGACCGAAAAAACCCGCCATCAGGCGGGTTCTTGTTTTTAGGCTAATGACTATTTCCCGGCTTTCATATCAATCACAAAGCGGTACTTCACATCCCCTTTCAGCATCCGTTCAAATGCCTGCTCAACCTCATCGAGACGAATCACTTCCACATCGGACACGATATTGTGCTGACCACAGAAATCCAGCATCTCCTGCGTCTCTTTGATGCTGCCGATAGAGGTCCCGGAAATGCTCAGGCGTTTGAAAACGATAGGCGTAACGTCCGGCGACGTGTGCGGTGAGTCAGGAATACCGACCAGCACCAGATGACCATTGGTTTTCAGCGCGCTGAGGTACGGGTCAAGATCGTGCGGGGCGGCAACGCAGTCCAGGATCATATCCAGGCTGTTTTTCACCCCGGCCATTTGCTCCGCATCTTTCGAAACCACAACCTGGCTGGCGCCGAGGCGCAGTGCATCGGCCCCTTTGGCTGGGGAGGTGGTAAACAGCACCACTTCCGCGCCCAGCGCAGCAGCCAGTTTCACCGCCATATGGCCGAGGCCACCCAGGCCAATGACGCCGACGCGCTGGCCCGCCTGAATGTTCCAGTGCTTGAGCGGTGACCAGGTGGTGACGCCCGCGCACAGCAGGGGGGCCACGGCGCTGAGTTCCAGGTTTTCCGGCACGGCCACCACAAACTTGCTGTCGACCACGATGCTGTCGGAATAACCCCCAAAGGTTTTGCCGCCGATCACTTTCTCGTCGCTGTTGTAGGTCGCGGTGAAGCCTGCTTCACAGTACTGCTCTTCACCCTCGTGGCACTGGGCGCAGTGGCCGCAGGAGTCGACCATCACACCAACGCCGACCAGATCTCCGGCTTTAAAGGTGCTGACCGCGCTGCCGGTGCTGACCACGCGGCCAACGATTTCATGGCCTGGCACCAGCGGGAACTGGCTGACGCCCCATTCGTTACGCGCCATATGCAGGTCGGAATGGCAGACACCACAGTAGTGGATATCGATGTGGATATCGTTAGCCTGGAGTTCACGGCGGGTAAATTCGAAGGGTTCCAGCGGGGTGTTTGCTGCTTTGGCAGCGAATCCATAGGATTGCATGATGTCTCAACCTGGTTGGCGAAAACCGCACAGGGTAAGGAAATGGGGGGAGGAGGGCAAGGCGGAATTGTAAAGCGGGATGTCGACGAGCGAAAAATACGGCGGGTGCAAACTATCGGCACGGGGCGACCGGAAAAAATGGTCGCCCCTACGGTTCGGGGCAACCTGGATCCCGTAGGGGCGGACACCTGTTTCGGTCCGCCCGTAACAGCATCACATTACTGTAGCAGAGAGATATCCGCTACCTGCAGGAACAGCTCGCGCAGTTTCGCCAGCAGCGTCAGACGGTTGATACGCACTTCTTTCTCTTCGGCATTGACCATCACCTTGTCAAAGAAGTTGTCCACCGCTTCACGCAGCTGTGCCAGCTCAATCAGAGCATCCTGGTAGCGTCCTTCCGCGAAGAACGGCTGCAGTTTGCTGCTCAGCGCCGACACGTAGGTCGCCAGCTTGATCTCTTCATTCTCTTTCAGCAGTGACGCCTGCACGCTGTCGTTCAGCGGTTCAGTCGCTTTAGCGAGAATGTTGGAGACGCGCTTGTTGGCACCTGCCAGGCTGGCTGCCTGCTCCAGCGTACGGAAGTGCGATACTGCCTTCATACGCGCATCGAAGTCTGCAGGACGCGTTGGACGACGTGCCAGTACCGCCTGAATGGTATCGACGCTGTGGCCTTCTTCCTGGTACCAGGTACGGAAGCGACCCAGCATAAAGTCGATCACTTCATCCACTGCTTTAGCGTTAGACAGCTTGCTGCCATACAGGCGCACGGCTTCTTCTGTCAGGGTTTGCAGATCGAGCGGCAGGTTCTTCTCAACGATGATACGCAGCACGCCCAGCGCAGCACGACGCAGAGCAAACGGGTCTTTATCGCCTTTCGGATGCTGACCAATACCGAAGATACCCGCCAGGGTATCCATCTTGTCAGCGATAGCCAGCGCACAGGCAACCGGGTTGGACGGCAGCTGATCGCCGGCAAAGCGCGGCTGATACTGCTCGTTCAGCGCCACGGCCACGTCTTCGGCTTCGCCATCATGACGCGCGTAGTGCATCCCCATCACACCCTGGGTGTCGGTGAACTCAAACACCATATTGGTCATCAGGTCGCACTTGGACAGCAGGCCTGCACGGGTCGCGTGATTAACATCCGCACCGATCTGCGCAGCAATCCAGCCCGCCAGCGCCTGAATGCGGTCGGTTTTATCACGCAGCGATCCCAGCTCTTTCTGGAACAGCACGGTTTCCAGACGCGGCAGGTTATCTTCCAGGCGACGTTTACGGTCGCTGTTAAAGAAGAACTCGGCGTCAGCGAGACGTGGACGCACCACTTTCTCGTTACCGGAGATAATCTGCTGCGGATCTTTCGATTCGATATTGGTCACGAAGATAAAGTTCGGCAGCAGGTTGCCCGCGTTGTCGTAAACCGGGAAGTACTTCTGATCGCCCTTCATGGTGTAGACCAGCGCTTCGGCCGGTACCGCGAGGAACTTCTCTTCAAACTTCGCCGTCAACACCACCGGCCACTCGACCAGGGAGGTGACTTCTTCCAGCAGACTGTCGCTCAGATCGGCAACACCGCCAATTTTTGCCGCAGCGGCTTCAGCATCGGCTTTGATGGTGGCTTTACGTACAGCGTAATCCGCCTGCACCTTGCCGCGCTCCAGCAGGATCTGCGGATACTGGTCAGCGTTATCGATGGTGAATTCCGGCTCGCCCATAAAGCGGTGACCGCGAATGATACGTGCAGAGTCGATACCCAGAATTTTTGCCGGGATCAGCTCATCACCCAACAGCAGCGTGACGGTATGCACCGGGCGCACGAACTGCACCTCGGACGCGCCCCAGCGCATCAGTTTCGGGATCGGCAGCTTCGCCAGGGAGGTGGCGATCATCGCGGGCAGCAGGGCCTGGGCACTTTCGCCAGTGACCTGAGCGCGATACAGCAGCCATTCACCTTTATCGGTGCTCAGACGCTCGGCCTGATCAACGGTGATGCCGCAGCCCCGTGCCCAGCCCTCAGCGGCTTTGCTCGGGACGCCATTCGCATCAAAAGCGGCCTGAATGGCCGGGCCACGTTTTTCCACTTCGCGATCGGGCTGCGCAGCGGCCAGATTCGCCACTTTCAGTGCCAGACGGCGCGGCGCGGCAAACCAGCTGACTTCGCCGTGGGCCAGGCCAGCGGCATCCAGTTCAGCGGTAAAATTGGCGGCAAAGGATTCTGCCAGGCTGCGCAGTGCTTTTGGTGGCAGCTCTTCGGTGCCGATCTCCACCAGGAAGGTTTTATCAGTCATGGCTGCCTCTTAATCGTTGTTTAATTGTTCGGGCTTTTTGCACATCGGGAAGCCCAGTGCCTCGCGGGAGGCATAGTAAGCTTCAGCCACGGCTTTCGTCAGGGTGCGGATGCGCAGAATATAGCGTTGACGCTCGGTGACGGAGATCGCTTTACGCGCATCCAGCAGGTTAAAGCTGTGTGCGGCTTTCAGAATACGTTCGTAGGCAGGCAGCGGCAGGGGTTTTTCCAACGCCAGCAGGCTTTGCGCTTCCTTCTCGTACTGCTCGAAGCAGGTAAACAGGAAGTCGACGTCAGCGTATTCGAAGTTATAGGTGGACTGCTCCACTTCGTTCTGGTGGAACACATCGCCGTAGGTGGTTTTCCCCAACGGACCGTCGCTCCAGACCAGATCGTAAACGCTGTCCACGCCCTGGATGTACATCGCCAGGCGCTCAAGACCGTAGGTGATCTCACCGGTAACCGGTTTACATTCCAGACCGCCAACCTGCTGGAAGTAGGTGAACTGCGTCACTTCCATACCGTTCAGCCACACTTCCCAGCCCAGACCCCAGGCACCCAGCGTTGGGTTTTCCCAGTTATCTTCCACAAAGCGGATGTCGTGGATGGTCGGGTCCATGCCCAGCTCTTTCAGGGAGCCGAGGTACAGCTCCTGAATATTGTCGGGTGAAGGTTTGATGATCACCTGGAACTGGTAATAGTGCTGAAGTCGGTTCGGGTTCTCACCGTAGCGGCCATCGGTCGGGCGACGTGAAGGCTGCACATAGGCAACGGCCGTCGGCTCCGGACCCAGCGCACGCAGGCAGGTCATTGGGTGAGAAGTACCAGCGCCCACTTCCATATCCAGAGGTTGGATGATGGTGCAGCCCTGGCGTGCCCAGTAATCCTGTAAGGTCAGGATCAGCCCCTGAAAGGTCTTGGTATCAAACTTTTGCATTTGGATTCGCACGCGATACGAGTGGTGATAAAAAGTGGGCGTCAGTATACCCTTTGACCGTACCTATTACCAAAATGCCGTGAGGGGGGATTCAGGAATTTTTGTCGCCTCCACCACATAATCCCTTCATCCTGGTCCTATTTTTCCCCTCTCCGGTTGTTGAAGCGCAGCGACCTGGCTACCCTCTTTCTCGCATTAATGCAGATTTTGCCGGGAACAGAGGATGAAATGTCGCAAAAGATTGGATGGATAGAGAATTTACGCGCAGTTGCCTGCCTGATGGTGATTATGATCCACACCACCACCTGGTATGTGACCACCGGGATGTCGGTGGGTGAGCACAGCTGGGATCTCTCCAACCTGCTTAATTCGGCCTCACGCGTCTGCGTGCCGATCTTCTTTATGATTTCTGGTTACCTGTTCTTCGGAGAACGCAGCGCCCAGGGGCGGCATTTCCTGCGCATCGTGCTGTGCCTGCTGTTCTACAGCACGGTGGCGCTGATTTACATCACGCTGCTGACACCGATAAATGAAGCGATGTCGGTGAAGCATCTGCTGCAAAAGCCGGTGTTCTATCACCTCTGGTTCTTCTTCGCGATTATCGTCATTTATCTGCTGTCACCGTTGATCCAGGTGAAGCCGGTGCGGGCGGGTTACCTGGCCGTGGTGACGTTGGTAATCGCGCTGCTGGCTAACCCCAACACCGTCGACAGCTCTATTGCCCGCTTCCACTGGCTGCCGATCAATCTGTATATCAACGGTGATACTATTTATTACCTGCTGTACGCCCTGTTTGGCCGGGCGATTGGGATGATGGAAACGCAAAAACGCGGCGTCTCCTGGCTGGCGGGTGGGGTGTTTGTGGCCTGTGTGCTGATGATTGCCTTTGGCACCAAACGGCAGTTCGCGATCAATGGAGCTTTTGCCGATACCTGGTATCTTTACTGCGGCCCGGCGGTATTTTTCGCCGCCGTCAGCCTGTTGGTGCTGTTTAAAAACACCCTTAACGACCACGTTAACCCGTTCTTTGCCCTGATTTCCCGCTGTTCACTGCCGATTTACGGCTTCCATGCGCTGTTTATTCACTTTATGCGCACCCACGACCTGGATAACACCGACCATCCGCTGATCGATATCCCGCTGATATTCGGCATTACCCTGGCAGGCAGCCTGCTGCTGGCACTCGGCTTGCAGAAGCTGGATAAACGCCACCTGGTTAGCTGACGTTTTTCTCCTGCTCCGGGGCGTTTTTCAGCGGACGCAAACGGCGGATGCGTGGATTAAGGATCACTCCGGGCATGCGTACCAGCCTGCGGCGGTTAGGGTTAGGCAGCGGGCGCTCGTGCCACAGTTTGAGCAGAATCACCGTCAGCGCCAGCAGGGAGGTAATGCCGTTGGCGACCATCACCGGCACATCGTTCATCCGGTGGCCGTACCACGTCCAGCAGGAAACGCCAAAGAACAGCGCTGCCCACATCCCCAGTGACAGGCCGCTGGTATCCTTATTTTTCACGATATGCAGCACCTGCAGGCAGAACGAGCCGGTCGTCACCCAGGCCGCCAGCGTACCCAGCCAGACCGGCCACGGCGACAAAAAGTAAATCGACAGCAGTGCCAGCGCCACGGTAGCGGCAACAATTAACAGGTTCTTCATAATGATGTGCCTCGTATTTTGTTAAGCCGGAATCGCCTCTTATGGTAGCTAAATCGGTTTAGCTTTTAGGGCGAAAAAGGGCGAATGTTACGAGTAACACTAGCACAAACGTTGAGCGAATTGAAATCGGGTGGGGTGCTCACTGGTGAGAGTGAGCAGAACGGCCTTTTTTTTGACGACGATTATTTCAGGGTTTTATCACCCTCCTTTTTCACGCCTGCCAGCGCTGTAGCGCACGGCGCAGCTGGCGCGAGGAAGAGAACCCGGCCGACAGTGCTGCGCGTTCATTGCCTTCGCCCTGTTGCAGACGCTGTTGGGCAATCGTCAGCCGCAGCTGTTCGTGATAGTCACGTACGCTGATGCCCAGATGCTGGCGGAACAGACGCGTCAGATGGCGTGCGCTGACGTGCACTTTGGCGGCAATATCCTCCAACGGCCACTCCTGCTCCGGTTGCAGGGTCAGCAGATCCTGCGCACGGTGGATCGCCGGATGGATATGGTTGCGATAGCGCAGCCAGGGCGACAACTGCGGATCTTCCCCCGAACGCCGGAAATAGACCACCATTTCACGTGCCACATCCATCGCCGTCTGCGCGCCGCACAGGCGGTTAATCAGATGCAGTGACAGATCGATCCCGGCGGTAATCCCTGCGCTGGTCCAGATCCCGCGATCTTCAACGAAAATGCGGTTTTCTTTCACGATCGCTCCCGGTTCAGCCACTTTCAGTCGCTCGATCACCTCATGATGAGTCGTGCACTGCACGCCGTTCATCAGCCCGGCTTTTGCCGCCAGCAGTGACCCGGAACAGACGCAGACTAAGGTCACCTCGCGGGCATGAATGGCGGGCTGAATGCGCATCAGCCAGTTGCGGGCTGCCACCGCCTGCGGCGTGTCGAACCACACTTTTGAGTCACTGACGCCGGGGATCACCAGCAGGCTCCCGGCGGGCAATGCCTCCGGCAGCGGTTCAATGCGGCTGATAACCATCTCTGTGGAGGTGAGAACGCTCTCATCCGGGCCGATATAGCGCAGTGAAAACGCATTCCCCGCCAGCTTCAGCGTTTCCGCCGGACCTGTCAGGTCCAGCGTCATCACACCGGGCAGGGTTAAAAACCACACCGGGGTTGTCATGTTATGCAAGCTCCTTGAGGAGGCCCTCAACGGTACGGATATCGGCAAAACGATTGATCAGCACGCTTTCGGTACGGTGACGTAAATCGGCAATGCTCAGGGTAATCCCATCATGGGTGATTGGGAAGGTCAGCGTCGCTTCCGTCACATAGGTCACGTGGTAGCCGAAGTCCGACGCCACGCGGGCGGTGGTTTCACAGCACTGCTCAGAGCGCAGGCCGGTGATAATCACGTGCTTCACCGCGTTCTGCTCCAGCCACTGTTGCAGGCCCGATTCCGTCAGGGCGTTGTGCACTTTCTTACGGAAGCTGGCGACCGGTTCGTGATCCAGGAACGGCAGACGCACCACCAGACCGGATTCCGGCGCAAAGGCACCTTCACTTTCCACATGGAATACATCTACTACCGGAATGCCCTTCGCCTGGCAGCCCGCGACCAGCGTGCTTAACGCTTTTTCGAATGCCGGGGTTTCCGGGGCTTCATTGTAGCCACGCTCATAGAAGGATTGCTGCGCATCAATCACTAACAGTACGGTATCGGTCATTTCTGGACTCCTGCTGAATGGGATTAACGCTATGATGGACGGGATTAGGCAAGGAAAGAAGACCAAAAACGGACAGCTTGCTGTCGGTGGCGGACATCAGTGAAATAATGCTAAAAACCGGAGTTTATTTGTGGTCATTGGCGATGCTATACTCAGCGCCTCTGCAGTAAGGGAAGATCGTCGTCTCCGGTGAGGCGGCTGGACTTCAAATCCAGTTGGGGCCGCGAGCGGTCCCGGGCAGGTTCGACTCCTGTGATCTTCCGCCAAAATTCCTCCGCAGCTATCCGAGAACGTATAAAAATCCTTTATTTTCAATATATATATCAAATCACTCATCCGTAACCGTCCGACAAGTTCTCCCTGAATCCGTGAAAAATATGTATAGTGATGTGTATAGATCTCTTATACACATTTTTGACTTATACACATGCCACTCACAGACATTCAAATTAAACGAGCAAAGCCCCAAGACAAGCCCTACACATTGAACGATGGACAAGGCCTGTCATTACTCATCAATCCAGACGGCTCAAAGGGCTGGCGCTTCCGCTTTCGTTTTGCCGGTAAAGCACGGCTAATGTCATTTGGCAACTACGACCTTGTGAGTCTCGCAGAAGCACGTGAGAAACGCGATACAGCTCGTAAGCAGGTAGCAAATGGCACAGACCCAGTGGAAGAACGTAAAGCCCAAAAACTGGCACAGCAACTCTCAACAGAGAACTCATTCGAAGCCATATGTCGAGAATGGCACACTAACAAAGCAGGCCGCTGGACAGTGGCCTATCGCGAAGAAATTATTAAGACATTTGAGCAAGATGTGTTCCCGTTCATTGGTAAACGCCCTATCAGTGAAATCAAACCGTTAGAACTGCTTGAAGTATTGCGACGAATAGAGAAGCGTGGGGCACTAGAGAAAACCAGAAAAGTACGGCAAAGATGCGGTGAGGTCTATCGCTATGCGATCATAACTGGCCGCGCTGAATACAATCCAGCGCCTGATTTAGCTATCGCTCTGGCCGTTCCTAAGCAAAAGCACCATCCTTTTTTATCTGCTGAAGAGTTACCTCATTTTATTCGGGATTTGGAAGCGTATACCGGCAGCATCATCACTAAAAATGCGACTAAGATTGTTATGTTAACTGGTGTAAGAACGCAGGAAATGCGCTTTGCTACCTGGGATGAAGTTGATCTTGATAAAGGTATTTGGGAAATACCAGCACAGAGGATGAAAATGCGCAGGCCACATATTGTTCCTTTATCTACTCAAGTGGTCGATCTTTTCAAGCAGCTCAAACCAATTACCGGTCATTACCCATATATTTTTATTGGTCGGAATAACCGTAGCAAACCAATCTCGAAAGAAAGTGTGTCACAGGTAATTGAACTACTTGGTTATAAAGGGCGTGCTACCGGACATGGCTTCAGGCACACAATGTCGACAATTTTACACGAGCAGGGCTTTGTTAGTGCTTGGATAGAAATACAATTGGCGCATATTGATAAAAACACCATTCGAGGTACGTATAATCATGCTCAATATCTTGAAAAAAGAAGATCTATGATGCAATGGTACAGCGACAAAATCCTCGACATCTACAAAATATAGAATAGTTATAATTAATGTTATATACTGTATATTAAACCAATTAGTAAGAGGTAAGAATGAAAAAGACAGTACTAATAACCGATCTTGATAATACACTATTCGATTGGTTTAGTGTTTGGTATCATAGTTTTAACGCCATGTTAAATAAGGTTGTTGAAATTTCTGGATTCTCTAAAGAAGAACTTATTGAACAAATAAAACCGATTCACCAAAAATATGGCACTGCTGAATACTCTTTTATTTTAGAGAGCATTCCTTTGTTACAAGAAAAATATGGTGATAGAAATACCATTAATTCAGTGATGAATGATGCCATACATGCTTTTAGAAGTGAGCGAAAGAAATATCTTACACTTTACCCGACAGTTATGGACACTTTGAATATCCTTAAAAAGAAAGGTTGTTATGTTGTTGCATATACTGAATCTAAAGCATATTACTCCAACTTCCGCTTAACTCGCTTAGGATTAGATGGTGTAATAGATGTTCTTTTCTCACCAGAAGATCATGAAATTCCAGATGGTGAGGAAAAACAAAGCAAGTACGATTTAGTTCATACAAAACAAGAATATACACCTATTGATGAGATTAAGCCTAATCCACAACTTCTTCTGGATATTATAAAATTCATAGGGGCTCAACCTGAAGAGTGTGTATATATTGGTGATAGTGAGATGAAAGATATTGAAATGGCTCAAAAGGCGAATGTTTCAGATGTATTTGCCAGTTATGGAACCGGTCATTTTGAAGATAACAAGGAAGGATATGAATTACTCCGCGCTGTAACTCACTGGACTGATACCGACGTAGAGCGGGAGAGAAAAATTAAAGAAAACTCATTTGGTGCAAAACCAACTTATGTAGCCAAACAATTTTCAGACATTTTATCTTTCTTTAATTTCACCACATTCAAAGGTAAATGAAATGACTGATTTAGAATTAAAACGACATGAAGATGCTATGAAGCTAGAGCAACTAAAGTTAAAAATTGATGTTTGGAAAACGGTTATTGACGTCCAAAAACATTTTAATGACCTTGAGATGAAGGTCAGAAACTTTGGCATTCTAATATTATCGGCTTTTATTGGCGCCATTGGTGTAAGTTTTAATTCTGGCTCTGAATTTATAGCCTTTGGATATAATCACTCTGTTGCTGCCATTCTCGCTTTAGGTGCATCCATTGTTTGGTTATTGTTCTATTTTGTCGATGTATATTGGTACCACCCTTTGCTTCTTGGAGCTGTTAGAAAGGGACTAGCACTTGAACAAGAGATCGCATCTGACCTCCCAAATATAAACCTTACGGAAACTATAGGTAATAGCAGCCCAAAAAACATTTTGTTCTGGAAAAATATGCACAGTACTGGAAAGGCCAATTTATTCTATTTTGGGGTTTTAAGTGTTCTGCTAGCCATATGTATCGCGCTATTAATCTTTAAGGCCCCACAAAAAACAAACCAACTAAACAAAATAAATATCGAAGCAACTTGCACCAGGAATAGCAATTACAATGGAGTTAACTGCATTATCGCATCCCCGTCGAGCGACAATAAATAGAAAACAATATTTCAACCACTAATGCTAAATAATATCCCTATGCGCCTACTTCATGGGCGCATTTTTACGTCCTTACCCCCCTTTTGAATGCTCGTCACAACATATACAGCGATAACCCACCCAACGCTGTTACATAGCCAAAACAGTACAACGAGGTATAGGCCTTAGGTAATAGAAATAAATAATCCACCCAGCGCGCAATGCTACCCCCGCCTCGCCTGCCCGCTTTATCGGTCGTATTTAATGCAGCTGCATGAGGTGGCTCAGGCCGCGCCATGCCTGCCTTTAATGGGGATTATATGCCCTGCAATCTGCATGCAAATCCATGCACCTTATGCATGCACGGCTCTTTACAAAGCGGGCTGGCCAGAAAAAGGGCTTTCAAAGGACGAACGGCGGGCAAAAAAAAGCCGCTGTGGTGGCAGCGGCTGAAGGGGGATTAATGCGACCGGAAGGCTGAACCATAGCGCCCGATTGTTTGCGCCTTACTCTGCGACACTGGAGGCACTGGCTGCGTTTCCTGCTGAGGCGGGCAGGTGATGACCTTTGTAATGTTTTCGTGCGTCTTGAACGTGCATGAGCAGTCGAGGTTAGTGCACTGGTGATAGCGCTCCTTCACCTGCTCGGACATATACCGGCTTGATTTGGCATGTGCAGGGCTTTTGCAGAATGGGCAGTGCATCATAATGCTTTTCCTCCTTCAATCACTTCGCGCTGCGCTCTGATACGCTCTCCCAGTTTTGCGCGGGATTGCGGACTGCGATACAGGTCCATATCAACGCCAGTCAGGGGCGGTGTGTGCATGCCAATGTTCTTAAGTGCCGGTATCTCCTCCAGCATCTTCAGAGGCAGCGCCGATGCCGTTCTCGTCAGTCTGCTGCCAATCAGTCCCGCGACTGCGCCTGATGCGCTGCCACCTTCACCGTGCGTGGGCAGGATTTCCTCGCGCTGAAGCCGCAGGCGAATGGCCCACAGTAGCTCGGGGCTGATGGTTTTCATCGCGGCTTCCCAGTGCCGGTCGGTGATTTCCTCAAAGGCCGTCCGGTACGTCTCAACATACGCTTTGCCGCTGGAGCAGCAAGCGAGCATTGCACTCTGCTTATCCAGTTCAAGCACCGATATCAGGCCGGTAAACTCGTCGGCCAGCTCCCGGCTGGCAATACGCTGGCTGTGCTCTGCCTTTAGCTCATCGGTCAGTTGACCCCGCAGACTACGAAAACGGCTGCGCCAGTTGGTTTCGGCTTCCTTTCCCGCCTCAATTGCTGCCTTTCGCTCTTTATCACAGCGTAAAATATCAGCGCAGATAGTGTTATAGCGCTTCATGTTCTCCGTGTGTTTCGCCCTGGCGACTTCAAACTTCTCTGTTGCGGTCTGCGGCTCTGCGTTGCTCATGGTGGTATCTCGTCGTCTGTAAAGGGTGAGGCCATTCTGCTGCGTACCAACAAACAAATCATTTCATTGCCTCTTGCCTGTCAGTGAGCAAACAGACCCGCCTCAGCCCTGATATACCCCCTTTGAGATTTTAGTTTTACTAAAACTATTCACTACTGTTCACCTTAAGAAAAAAGATAATAAATACAGTAAGTAATGGGGTGAACACTCTGGTGATGAGTATTCACCGGGTGTTCACCACTGTTCACCTTTCCTTTGAAGAGCTTTTTCTCTGGTGAGCTTTTTTTAGAACTTTTAACTCCATTTTTCTTGTTTTCCCCTTATTTTGATTATGAATAAAGTACAGAAATTATTCAGCTCATCACTATTCAGTTCTATCCAGTTCTATTCAGTAACACGTTACTTTTTCTGGTGGACAAAGTGTGTTTTTTGACCGACCCCACCTTGTTGCATCCGGGGTAAATATGCTGAAAATAAGGGGTTACCGAAACAGTACCGCCGGAACCGGCCAGCGCCGCACGGATACAAAAACGAGGTAACACCATGATTTGCACTTCTCCTTCATCTACCCCTGCTATCCCGCCAGCGGGCCATCTGCACTACCCGCGTGATCGCTTTATGCGCCTGCCCGAAGTCATCAGCACCTGCGGCCTGTCACGCTCGACCATCTACGACTTAATCAGCCGGGAGCAGTTTCCGTCGCAGATTTCCCTCGGCGGCAAGAACGTCGCCTGGCTGGCGTCAGAGATTGACGACTGGATGCAGGCCCGTATCGCGCAGCGCGCAGGCGGTGCGGCATGATCGCCCTCAATATAGGCACCCGCAGCTTTCCCCTGACGCCTGACGAAGCGGCATACCTGGCTCAAAACCTGCTGGCCGCCGCTACCGGAAAGACCGGCGTTATCCCTGCCTTTAACAGCGGCGCGCACGGGCATATCTGCGTGCGAACAGAGCGGCAGAAGCCTGAAGCCGTAAACGGTGGAAAAGAAAAAGCGACGTTCCGATCAAATCCGCAGCAGTCCGATCACGTCCTGACCGATTGCTGAGGAAAACGGCCCGATGTGTGAAAAAAGCCTTTTCTCTGGCGAGCCGCCGGTCTATAGTTTTCCCGCTGCCGCAAAATCGGCAGCCGGGCGTAGGAACCCGAGCTTAATCTTGGCGACACAGCACGCGCCACGCGTGTTTTTTTGTGTCTTCGCCTCAGTGCACCCATTTTACGGGCAACGGTTCTCACGCCGTTATACCGTCTGCGTAATGGTGGCCCGGGCGGGGCAGCCTTCGGGCTGGCCGGTTTCCAAGGTTGCCGGTATTCCTACCCCCGTCCGGGCTACCACCCATGAGTGTAGGAACTCCGGTGGTAGCTTTAAACAGCTAACCTTGGAGACTGCCATCATGGCTACGGCTCATCATACCGCTCACCCCGAATTCACCTTTATCTTTGCCGCCGTCCGTCGCTCACGCGCTGACGCCCGTCCCTGCATGCTGCGCACCGTGGCCGCCGACGAGCGCACCGCCCGCCTGAGCCTGGTGCGTGACTACATGCTGTCGTTTGCCGGGCGCGTGCCCGTTAAGGCGGTGGCCGCATGAATACCCTGTCCGCACGCATGCACGGCGACGAAACCTACGCCATCCCTCACGCCGACTTCCTGCGCCTCCAGCACGCCCACGGCGTCGGCGTCACCGTTCTCGATATGTTCTCGCTGGTCATTGCCACCGGCGACAGGCGTCACGTCCCTGACGGCGAGGCGCTGGCCTCGGTGATTGCCCTGCTGACCGACCAGCTCGGCAAGGTAGTCGCCACCTGTGAGAACGGCTTTATGGAACAGGAGCTGCGCCATGACTGCTAACCACTCCTGCCTCCCGGTGGAGGTGCGCACCGCCGTTTACCGCCGCGCGCTGGCGCAAGGCTACCTCAACGCCTGCGGGCAACAGGGCATCCGCGTTGCGGCGACTCTCGACGAACTGCAGATGACCATCGCCCTCGAGCTGGAGGGCTTTTATGTGCGCCGCCACGGCCCGGAGGCGGGCATGGAGATGGCCTGCACCATGCTGGCCGATATGGTCGGGTCTGACCTGCTGACCGCACCGCCGCGACTGACCCCGCTCGGCGTCACCATGATGGACGAGCTGTTCTGCGGGCAGCTTTGCGCCGCCAGCCGCGCCACGCTGCACTGAGGGAGAAGCAGACCATGAAACAGATTGTCTCAGACACCGTAAAAAGCGCCGCCGGTCAGTGGCCGCTGCTGCTGCCCGCACTTGGCATCCCCGTTACCACGGGCGGCCATCACGGCCCCTGTCCGGCCTGCGGCGGCAAAGACCGCTTCCGCTTTGACGACCGCGACGGTCGCGGCACCTGGCTTTGCAACCAGTGCGGGGCCGGTGACGGTCTGAACCTGGTGGAAAAGGTGCTGGAAGTGGGCGCAAAGGAGGCCGCGCTAAAGGTGGCCGCCATGCTCGGCACGCTGCCCGCGTCCGGTCTGCCGGTGAAAGCGGAAAAGAGCGCGGAGGAGAAAGTCCGCGCCCAGGCTGAGTCGGCAGAGCGGGCCGCCGGGCTGATTGCCACCGCCGTGGCCCGTACCGACAACGCCTACCTGCTGGCGAAAGGGCTGGACGGTACGCGGGCGCTGACGCTGGCCGCCAGCGTGCGCTGCGGCGGCATCGCCTTTCAGGCCGGTGACCTGCTGGTGCCACTCACCGACGCGGAGGGCCGCGTGGTTAACGTGCAGCTCATTAACGCAGCGGGCGACAAGCGCACCCTGCCGGACGGGCGGGTAAAGGGCAGCTTCCACCTGTGCGGCGTCCCGGACGGTAAAACGCTCTGGCTGACCGAAGGGGTTGCCACCGGCCTGACCGTGCACCGCCTCACCGGCCAGGCGGTTTACGTAGCCCTGAGTGCGAACAACCTCCCGGAGCTGGCGCGCCAGCTTCGGGGGCAGTACCCGGACGCGCTGATGCTGCTGGCCGCTGACAATGACGACAACGGCGCGGGCCAGCGCAAGGCTGAAGAGGCCGCGAAAGCCTGCGACGGAAAGACGGCCCTGCCGCCGGTGGCGGGTGACTGGAACGACCTGTGGACGACGCAGGGCGATACCGCCGCCCGTGCGCTGCTGACCGCGTTCACGCAGCCGCCTGCGCCCGGCCCGTTTGAGTCGGTGAGCGAGGCCGACCTGAAAGGCATGAGCGCCAGTGAAAAGGCGGAACTGCTGGTTGTGCACTACGGCAACGCGCTGGCCGTGCCGCCGGTGGGGGAGGAAATCTGCCGCTACGAAAACGGCGCCTGGCTGGTCGTGCCCCAGCAGACGCTGCGCCGGGAGATTGCCGCGCTGTTCCAGACCGCCCGCGCCCCGTTCTCCGCCGCCGGGATTAACAGCATCCTGGACACCCTGAAGCTGATGGTGCCGCAGATGGGCGACCCGGCGCGCCGCCTGATTGGCTTTCGTAACGGGGTGTATGACACCGCCACCGGCACCTTCAGCCCGCACGACCGGGAGAACTGGCTGCGCTCGGTGAACAGCGTGAGCTACACCGCGCCGAAGCCGGGGGAAAGCCTCGCAGAGCATGCGCCGAACTTCTGGAAGTGGCTGACGCGGGCCGCCGGTTGCAATCATGACAAGCAGGAGCGTATTCTCGCGGCGCTCTTTATGGTGCTGGCGAACCGCTACGACTGGCAGATGTTTCTTGAAGTGACCGGCCCCGGCGGCAGCGGGAAAAGCATGATGGCGGAAATCGGCACCCTGCTGGCCGGGAAGGACAACACCACCTCCGCCAGCATTGAAACGCTGGAGTCGCCGCGCGAGCGTGCCAGCGTGGTTGGCTACTCGTTTATCACCCTGCCGGACCAGGAGAAGTGGAGCGGGGACGGCGCGGGCATCAAGGCGATTACCGGCGGCGACGCGGTGGCGATTGACCCGAAGTACCGCGACGCCTACTCGGCCTATATCCCGGCGGTGATACTGGCGGTGAACAACAACCCGATGCGTTTCAGCGACCGCAGCGGGGGCGTGTCGCGCCGCCGGGTTATCCTGCCGTTCCCGGAGGCGATACCGCCGGACGAGCGCGACCCTCAGCTGCTGGACAAAATCCGGCTGGAGCTGGCGGTCATCGTGCGCCACCTGATGCAGCGCTTTGCCAGGCCAGAGGAAGCCAGAAAGCTGCTCCAGGCACAGCAGACCTCGGGCGAGGCGCTGGAAATAAAACGCCACGCGGATCCGCTGGTCGACTTCTGCGGCTACCTGATGCCGCTGGCAACCCCGACCGGGCTGTTTATCGGCAATGCCAATATCCGGCCCCTGAACCCGAAGCGCTACCTGTACCACGCGTATCTGTCGTTTATGGAGTCCAGGGGGCATCAGCACCCCATGAGCCTGACGGCGTTCGGGCAGGCCATACCGCAGACGCTGAAGGAGTACGAAATAGAACTGCTGAAGCGCAAAACGAGGAACGGCATTCAAACCAGCCTGGAGCTGAGTGACGAATGCGAATCTGACTGGTTGCCGCGCTGTGATGGCTAATTACTCTCGATAAGATCAAACCGGCTTAGGCCGGTTTGTGCCAGATGCGGACGTTTCAGAAGCCAGCTCTTTTTATCAAAAACCTTTTGGGGTCAGTTTGGCGATCGGGCAATTTTGTACGTTAATCACATTATTTAACCAATCTCGATGCGTAAGGGATTGATTTTACGTCAGCAGTTATCGCTCTTAAATTGTCACTCTTGAAGTGTCGCATTTAGGTTACCCGATTAAGGACAAATCCCTGAAAACGCTGTTTGGCGCGGGAGTTACACCATATTGCTACAGCTAAGCCTATTTTTTGAACAGGCTTAGCGTACAAAAATTTCCGATCGCCAAACTTATCCCTAAAAATGAAATCCATAAAAAATCTCATAGTTTTGGTGGCTTTGAACGCTAGTTAATTATATATATACAGTACTTAATGGTGTTGGATGGTTCACAAGTTATAAAATCTCTAAAAGAGGATGGAACATTGACATGAGCATTATTTCAGAAAAAAATATCATCTAGGATAAAAACATTAAAACAAGAGTATGCTGTAAATAAAAATGTAGAACACCAGGGGGTAAAGGGGGGGGTTGAATGAAATAGAGTTGATAAAAATAATAAAAGACGTCATTCCAAGAAGGTATGAGATTTCAAGAGGTATAATGGAGAACTCACATGGTGACCAATCAAATGAAAGTGATATTATTGTTTATGATAACGAAATATTACCACCATATATAAATAATGATCTTGCTTTCGTTCCTATCGAAGCAGTTAGATATAACATTGAGATTAAATCAACTTTGACAGTTAAAGAGTTGAAAACAACAATTGGAAAGTTTAGAAGATTTCGATCAATTGGCGGAAAGTCTCCAACCGTTCTATTTGCATTTTCAAGTAATGCCAAGAAAAGTGAATTGAGCAGATATTATGATAACGATACCAATTTCTTGGCAAACCCAGCCATTGGCGTACTCTGCATTTCTGATAAGTGTTACTACTACAAACACACAGAGATTAAATATTTAAAAGACTACCTTAGCAATTCTGATATGCTTAAAGCCTTTATGAAAGATGATAATATGATGATATCAAACTTTACAGATGCCATTCAAGACACTTTAAAAAATGATGAACTTCTATCAAGTTTAACAAGATCTCAATTCGCCCTATTATTGCAATCTTCTATTATAGCCAAAGAAATAACTTCAGATCTTGACACAAAAAAAATAACAATAAACGGAATTAATTTTGATAAAATAACTTTTAAAATACATCAATGGATTGGAGTTGAGTGCAACGATAATGATGTTGAGTTATCATTTTTTTCTGGAATATCAAACACATTATCTAAAGAAACATTTGGTGATTATTTACTTAATGAAAGGAAAGCAGAACCCAAGGTTTTTTCGATATGCTGTGAGGATATGTGGGGTAATCTAAGTTGTCAGAAATTTGATAAAAACGGTCTAGGTGATGAATTTAAAAATTTAAATTTCAGTTTTCAAAGCTCAGCTGAAGAAAGTAAAATAACTTTTTCCTTTAAACAAAACCCACCACTTGAAGAATAAAACCCGCATAAAATGGGTTCTGTCGGCCACCTGATTGACTATACCTTTGCGACCTGTATGCCGCAGAGGACGTTTTTCAATGTTCTTTAGTTATTACTAGCAGTACCCTTCCTGATAAACTGGGGGCAGGAGGTAAGTTTTGCTCCGCCCAATCCTCGGTCCTTCTGTAAGCATCCCGGTAACCTTATCATTCACTTTTGAGATTATACAGTAACTCAAGGTCCGCTCCTCGCTCATAGCCGTCATACAACTTTTACGATGGCTTAACTCTCTGCTTGAATGTGACCAGCTCAGTCTGAGCACCTTAGCCACCCAAAACCATTGAACCGGCTCAGGCCAGATTTTTGGGCTTTGAGATAGGAGTGTTCACCCGGGGTGAAGAGTGGTGAAGAGTCACGGTATAACTGATCATCGATTAAACCATTGAAATTTATTACAAAAATAGCAAAGGTGAACAGGGTGAACAGTTTTCTAGAAAATCATTTTTCTTTGGCATTAGTTCAGTCCTTTACTCAGAAGAATGATCTCACCCAGATTGCTTGTGTATAAGATTGTGTATAGGAATAAATGTTTCTTTACGGAAAATTCAATAAAAACATGAAATTAAAGTGTTTTTATCACTCCTGTGATCTTCCGCCAAACATTGCCTCTCATACTCTCCTGAATTCAATAAATCCCCCTTCATTGCTGGTTATTTACATTGTTGGTGTCTTTGCAAGTCAACCAGTAAATATCATGCTTCCGCACGTACCAAGACACTATCTCGCCGGGCTGAGTTCATGGCTTATCTCTAATGGATACTACTGACTTTCCAGAACATGGTGAAAGCTGAAAGCAGGATTTATCAGTAACAGTCGATTTTTTGAGTAAAGAGATCCCGCCCCGATCTCTGGCATACTAAACAACTCAAACGCGCTAAATCAGACCAAGCGGAGGCAACATGACAAAGGAACACATTATTCAGTCCCCGGCAGGCGAGTTTGTCATGTTTGCCAGCAGTGATGGGAGTGTGCGCGTCGAATGTCGATTTGAACAAGAGACGCTGTGGCTTTCGCAAGCAGCTATCGCCGATCTGTACCAGGTTACACCTCAAGCCATTACTCAGCATATCAAAGCCATTTACGAAGAAGGCGAACTTGAACAAAACGCAACCTGTAAGTCTTACTTACAAGTTCAAAAAGAAGGCGCTCGTCAGGTAAGCCGCAATACGCTTCACTCTCTTTGTCGAATATCTGGCTGATGCTGCCGTTGGCGTTCTACGCGTCGCGGCTGAGGTTCGCCACGTCCTGAGCCTGTTTATCTTGGTCGCGGATGAGCAGGGTGCCGTCGCTGACGGCGGCCCTGGTGGTGCCGCTGTCGTGGCCGTCTTTATTGACGCCCGCCAGCAGGGTATTGGCCATTAAGGGCCGCTGGATGGAGACGTTTGAGTTTGATACCGGTAAGCTGGCGATTATCACCTTGGAGCTTGGGCGCATGGTGAATAACTGAATATTAATATCTGAACAGCAGGCAAAAATCCCAGCCAAACGGCTGGGATTTTCAGGGTTAATGAGAATCTGATGGCGGCTTTTTACGGGCTTTGCGTTCATCCAGTTTGGCGAAAAGCCATGAACGCGAACCTCCTGCAACCCCTGCAATAACGCTTACAACTATAATATCGATGATTACTTTTCTGGTTAAAATTACCTTGCCATCAAAAATTAAATCAATAGCAGCATTAGCTATAAAAAAGAAAATAAAACAACAAAAAGTAAGATAAAAAATACTTAAAAATAAAAGTGTTAAAGTTATCTTATGCCTTTTTTTATTTACTAGCATTATTAGTATCCTTTTCATTCAATTTATCTTTCACTTTATTACCAAGAAACTCTCCCCCAACAGAACCAATAGCATCACTTACAAAGCCAGAACCGGGGCCTCTGCGCGCCCGCTGGTGATGCTCAGGTTGTTGTAACGGTTAAACCTCCCTTAGGGGAGCCTGGGGTGATGAGGGCGCTATGCCAGGTGTGCGGTAAGCTGTACGCCCGTAAGCAGAGGCACATCACCGAGTTTATCCTGGTAATTGCGGACCGCAGAAGCGGGCGGCCAATGTGTAACTAAGTAGTTATAAAGTAAAAGTCCCAACAGTAAGGTTGGGACTTTTTAATTCATGAAATTTAATTAATTATGAATATAATCAACCATGTTATATATGCTAGTCTTGATAGCCAAAGAAAAATCGCACCAAAAGATAGATCTAGTTTTGTTAAAAAAATCCTAATAAAAAAAAGTGATTTTTTATCATCAACCAATCCTTGGTAAAAATATTTACCATATAATGCAAAGAGAAAAAATGATATACCTCCGGAAAGGTTAGATATCAATAGTAAATTATCAAAAACTCTGCGGTGTTCAGCGATTGCAGCTGCTATATAGGCAAGAACAAGCAACATCAGTGCACAATTTGATAGTGTGTCACGTTTAAAAAACATAAAATTAAAGTAAAGCAAGGAGTCCTTGCTTATCTTAGGCCCACCAAGTCTTCTATATACAAAAATAAAAAAACATACTCCCCACAGCAACAAAAAAAACAACATCATAAACGATGATGCATTAAGATAAATATCATTTGAAATCATGGCGGTATACCTCCTTAGTTGAATCACCGTTCCGGCCATTACCCTAAGGGCGGCTGGCTGAAGGAGGTGGGGTTTGATACCGGGGCACCGCTCAGCGTCTGGATACTGCCGGACTGTCTGATACTGACGTTGAGATCACCCTCAGCGGAGCCGGAGGTGATGAGGGGGCTGTGCCAGGTGTGCGGTACGCTGTACGCCCGCAAGCAGCGGTAGATCCCCCGAGTTTATCCTGGTGATTGCCGGACCGCAGAAGCGGGCGATTAAGGTGTAACTGACTGGTTATCAGGTAAAATCCCAACCGTAGAGGTTGGGATTACTATTTTATTACGGAGCTGAGGGGGGGGATGGCTTCTCTTTCGACATAAGGCACTGCCCTACACCGATAATAATTCCGCATCCAACTGATATTTCAGCTCCTCTGATTAGGTCATTTCGATCAAAATCAAAATCACCCACTAAAAAATAGGATGCTAGAGATATAAGCAACCGACCACCTACAAGAGTAATGAAAAGGCCAGCTGTCCATGAAGTGACCAATACTATTAAGAGTTTAATTTTCTTATTTTGCATCATTTTTTTTCTCCAATTTCTGCTGAACTTTTTCGGTCAGATTCTGTGCGGAACTTCCAAGGTATTCAGAACCAGCAGATTCAGCTACAGCTCCTGTGAGTTTAGGTATAGCAAACTGAGGTATTGTAGTTTGCAGTCGCTCCACACCTTTTCCTATAGTGGCACCGCCAAGGGTTCCCAAGCCTGCACCGATCATCGGGGCTGTAGCATCTTTCCCCTGTAACTTAGCACCTACATATGCACCGGTAATGCTTGCAGTTTCAGTTAACCAGAGCCCTTTACCTTGGGTTAATCCACTGATACCAGTGGCTATAAGCGCATCAGTAGCACTGAATGCCTCCCCGCTGTTCAGTTGATTAAACACGTTAGCCGATCCACCGATTGCGCCCGCACCGATAACACTTCCCACCGTTGCTGTAGCTGGCAACAGAACAGGTACCACAATCGTGGTTGCACCTGCACCCCACGCCGTTAATAACCCGGTAGCTGGGTTCTGTCCAGCAGGTAAATCACCCTGTGCCAGCTTATCCAGCCCGGCCTGTTTCTGCTCCAGCGTCAGATTGTTATCCTGGGCATACTGATCCCATGAGGCAACCGCCTGACCGTAGCTCATCAGACCGCCCGGCAGGCTCATGTCGTTATTCTCCGCCGTCGTCTTCCCTGCCTGCGCGGCATAAACCGCACTTCCTGTACTGTCCCCGGCCAGGCCACCGGCCAGCCCGGATGACAGGGTTGCCAGAGCGCTCAGCGTCTGTTTCTGCGTTTCGGTCAGGTCAGCAACCGGGGTATCACCGTACAGCTGGTCCTTCAGTATCCCTGCGGTTATCTCGCCGAGCGCCGCGCCGGTCGCGCCCGCTGCGGCATTCTGCCCCTGGGCGGCCGCCAGCGCGGCGCCGACGATGGCGTGGGCCACCGCTTTCGCTTCTGGGTTATTGTCGATACCCATTCTGTGACCAATCGCCTCGGCCAGATACGGTGCTGAACCGTTAGCAATGGCCGCAGCGATATCGCCGCCCGCCAGGCCCTGAACCACGGCGGTGGCGGCCTGGATACCCTGCTGGACGGCGCCGCCGGTGCCGAGCCCGGTGGCGTTAAAGGCCTGGTCGTAGAAGTTCTGATAAACCTGGCCGTTGATGGCGTTCTCATCCGGGGTCTGACCCGGATGGGCTTTCACCCAGTCTTTCTGCGCCTGGTCCCTGTCGGCATCGGTGATACTGCCCATCTTGTCTTTTGCATCTTTCGCCGCGCTGATGGCGCCCTGGGTACGCACGATATCCGACACCTGGGTGCTGATTTCACCAATCAGCTGCGCCTGCTGAATGCGCTTCTGCTCTTTCTCTTTGTCGAATATCTGGCTGATGCTGCCGTTGGCGTTCTCCGCGTCGCGGCTGAGGTTTGCCACGTCCTGGGCCTGTTTATCCTGGTCGCGGATGACCAGGGTGCCGTCGCTGACGGCGGCTTTCGTGGTGCCGATGTCGTGGCCGTCTTTATTGACGCCCGCCAGCAGGGTGTTGGCCATGTTGCCGATGGCCTGGCCGCCGATGCTGGGGTTATATTAAAAAACGATCTCATAAGGCACATAACAAAGATATGATTATTGTATATCTATTTTTTAAACATTTTTTTACTATCTAAGTAAAGAGCCCATTTTTCATATAGTCGCTGAGTGTTTTCCTCAGGAGTATGTTTGCTTGGATCATAATTTTCATTTACTGGCATATATCTAACAAAAGACTCAATGTCCTCTGGGTAATCAAAATCTTCATAAATTTTTTCAACTTCTCCTAAAGGGTCTTCAATACTCTCCTTTAAAGAAAATAGTTGCAATAAGCTAATGTATAACCATTTTTCGTTATTGTAATCATCAGGTGAAGTTACAATTTTTTCTAAAAGTTCGTCTAGTCTATAAGTACTATTTTTATCAATTAATGATATTTCATTGACAAATTCATTCGTATTCCCAAGTAAAATTTCCTTGTTAGCATAGTTGACGAGGTCTTTCCACCCAATGAGGTGTTTTTTATATCCCCAGGAAATATCATCCCAGTTGAGTTCTATATCATCAATTATTGAGTTGAAAATCATTTTTTTCACCATGTTAATTTATTTTTTTACTCGTTGGTTTGGCATTCCATTAATAACACCACCAGAAATAAATCGTTGGTGAGTTATGGATCCGGATGGATCTACGATATATTCAAAGATGCCATTTCCACCGTTAAATGACCCATTTGCTTGTAGTAATGTCCTTTTAATGCCATCTCCACCAACGATAGTAAACACTTTTCCAGCTTCTAACTGCTCTTTAGATAAGAAACTTGAACTTCTGTGGCTTGGATCAGCTTTCAAACCACTACCCGTTCGATTGTAAGTTAGAATCTTTTCCGCAGTCTGGGATAAAGTTTTCTTCTCTTGTTCTATCAATAAGGTATTCGGTTGTTTAGTACTCAGATCCTTCGTATTTTTAGCATTTTGCGCTATACGTTCAAGCGCTGCCTTTTCTGCATCAACCAGAGACGTCGTACTTTTGGATGCAGTGGCTGGCACTCCGGCACCTTTCAATCCATATATTGTGCCACCAATAGCAGCCGTCGTGTGTATACCTGCCATTGTGTCATATAGGATCTCAGCCATCTGCGGGCTGATCTCATGAATAGCTGCCAGTTTCTGAATGTCAGCGACACGCTGTGCCTTTGCATCTGCGTTGGCGTACTTCCATATCTGCCCATCGGCTTTCCCGGCATCATCCTTATAGACCGCACGCATTGTGGCAATATATTCGCCATCCAGACTTTTATCGTAACTTTTTCCCATTTCTGACAGGGTTTGACGCATCCCTCGGCATTGTTCTGAGGATAGATTCTGACAGGCTTTATCTATAGCTTCATCAAATGCCAGATCCTTGGCATTTAGGTTTGCAATCAACTTATCAGCCTGCTGTTTCTTCTCACCTTCCAGATGAGGAAGCAGCCACTTCGTATCTTGCCGTACCTTTGCATCGTCCGCATACAGCGTATTATTCTCCGCCGTCGTCTTCCCTGCCTGCGCCGCATAAACCGCACTTCCGGTACTGTCCCCGGCCAGGCCACCGGCCAGCCCGGAGGACAGGGTTGCCAGAGCGCTCAGCGTCTGTTTCTGCGTTTCGGTCAGGTCAGCAACCGGGGTATCACCGTACAGCTGGTCCTTTAGTATCCCCGCCGTTATCTCGCCGAGCGCCGCGCCGGTCGCGCCCGCCGCGGCATTCTGCCCCTGGGCGGCCGCCAGCGCTGCGCCGACGATGGCGTGGGCCACCGCTTTTGCTTCGGGGTTATTGTCGATACCCATTCTGTGACCAATCGCCTCGGCCAGATACGGGGCTGAACCGTTAGCAATGGCCGCAGCGATATCACCGCCCGCCAGGCCCTGAACCACTGCGGTGGCGGCCTGGATACCCTGCTGGACGGCGCCGCCGGTGCCGAGCCCGGTGGCATTAAACGCCTGGTCGTAGAAGTTCTGGTAAACCTGGCCGTTGATGGCGTTCTCATCCGGGGTCTGACCCGGATGGGCTTTCACCCAGTCTTTCTGCGCCTGGTCCCTGTCGGCATCGGTGATACTGCCCATCCTGTCTCTGGCGTCTTTCGCCGCGCTGATGGCGCCCTGGGTACGCACAATATCCGACACCTGGGTGCTGATTTCGCCAATCAGCTGCGCCTGTTGAATGCGCTTCTGCTCTTTCTCTTTGTCGAATATCTGGCTGATGCTGCCGTTGGCGTTCTCCGCGTCGCGGCTGAGGTTTGCCACGTCCTGGGCCTGTTTATCCTGGTCGCGGATGAGCAGGGTGCCCTCGCTGACGGCGGCTTTGGTGGTGCCGCTGTCGTGGCCGTCTTTATTGACGCCCGCCAGCAGGGTGTTGGCCATGTTGCCGATGGCCTGGCCGCCGATGCTGCCCCCGGTGCTGAGGCCGATACTCTGATGCTCAACCTTATAGTCGGCCCGGTTGTGGATATCGCTGAAGCCGAGGGTGCCGGTGTCGAGCCTGTTGTTGTCCGCGGTGGCGGTGGCGCCGATAACCGCGCCGTTAAGCTGGGTGTGTTCACCGACGGTGACGTCAAAGCCGCCTTTGCCCGCGAAGATGCCGGTCAGCTCAACCACGCTGTCGTAGTTGCTGTGCATTTTGTCACGGCTGAGGTTGACGCTGGCGGAGCCGGTCATGGAGCCGAAGGTAAAGCTGCCGCCGACGCTGGCGTTCTGCTGCTTCGAGTCGTAGCGGTCTCATAAAGTAGACAGAAGGAATTTGTATTCCGAAAACCTACCTATACCACCTCATCTATCGTTAATAAGTGTTTTAGCCTGTCATGAATTACCTATTCTTTTTATGTTGAAAATATTGAATAAGACAAGAAGCTGTGCTTAAAAAGCAACCCGAACATATCGCGATCACTGCATATTCAATGAGACTTTCATAACCGAAATAAAATATACCTTTAGTTACATAGAAAAATATGGCCGCCAATAGTTTAATTATAATAAATATGAAGATCATCATTGATGATAAAATAAATGAAAGGTAGGTGAAGTAATGTATTTTTTTTCATTTCCCCACTCTTTTTTTGTTTCTTCGACGGTGTCATTTAATACTTTGTTTGCACTTTCGGTACTTGATTCTCCCGTTGGATTACTAATATTACTTACCAGGGTTTTCTATTTTTTTTGAAAAACTGTAACCCAATGAACCATATGATTCCTAAGGTAGATCCAATCATGATGCCTGAATGAGTATCATTCCATAAATCAACCATGCCGTACTGTTTCCACTGACTATCCTGTAAAAATAACAAAATCCTATCAGAAAAAGAAACAAAAATATTCCCAATGGTAAACGTTAGCGTGAATGCAGCCATAAAGAAGAATAGAAATAATAGCTCTCTAAATAATTTCATTTTATGGCACTCTCTGTTTTTTCTTCAAAGTGCTTACCCGCTCTTTCTGAGAAATAGGAACCAACTGCAGCACCACCCTGCGATGGTATAGGGCTTATTTTTGGTGGGTTTGTGATCCAAGGAAAAATCGAGTTTTTCGAGTCTTTGAAACCATTTTTCCAAGGATTTAGATATGCGTTTGTAATTTTTTCAACACCTAGCCCACTGTAATATCCTAAGAATGCTCCTCCTGCTGCACCCACCATTTTGGGGATTGGATTTTTATCATCAATCATACCATCTATGCCAGCCCCCACGGTGCTGACGATAACAGTTCCCGGCATTTTCATGCCAGTACTTACTCCCGCAGAAATCGTTGCAATAAACAAGCTTGCAGGATTAAATTGTTCTTTCGGGTCGTTGAGCATGTTCTGTATTTGTGAGGTTGTATTGGCTGCACCTGCAATACCTGCACCAACAAGCCTCTGAGCAACCGCCTGGCTTCCTACCCATTCACCAATTGCAGGTGCAACCGCTTTACTCAGCACGGGTATCGCCAAAGAAATAGTCGCAATTGCTGCTTTAGGTATATTGTTACTCCATTGCAGTTTCTCATAGTTATCAATCACTGGGTTAAGTTGATTAATACTATATTATGTCAGTTTCTTGCAATCTGTGTTGCAGCCTGGGGATTGAATTTATCTGAATAATTAATCTTTTTGTTGAGTCAGTTATTCTTTTGAAATCTCCCCCATCGTTCTGCTGCTGAGTAGCTTCAGCTTTGGATACAGGCTCTATTAGTCGATTTCGTTCTTCATTTGTGGAGGAAGGTTTTTATTTTTCTAGCTAGGGCGTGGTCTGTTCCGCACTCAGATAATTACTCTCCACTGTCTGGTTGTAAAAAAATCCCGTCAGCTAAGTGCGGGATTTTTATTAATTATTAATAAGGTAAACAATATGCCCCGTCTAAAGATTCATACTGTGTGATAGCATCTCTACCTTCTGCAAGATACTCAACATCGATTGGTTCTGGCGGGAAGTCTTTTGTATAAGATCCTTCCAGGAATAAACGATACTGCTCCAGCACATATAATGTTTGCTCTATGGTTAAAAGCACCTGTTGCTCTTCCACATACTCACACCCAATAAATACTTTATCATGCGTAACCATCACCCAATGGGCATTACCTATTCCGAAGTTGCCTTCAGTTGTTTTTCCTGATGCAAGCTCAGTGAGGTTTTTTATCCAGATGTCAACAGAATGAATACCATATTGAATGTCATTGGATAACCATCCTGAAATCTCACGTGCTCCATACCCCAATACCCCTCCATCAAAGGAGTTACGTATTTTCCCACCTACAGGAACAAATAAATTACTATTTTCATCCCACCAGAAAATGATTTTATCATTCAACATTACTTATTCCTCCCTGTATAAACAGGCCATGCAGTCGCACCTGTTCCATCGGGTTTGCCATAATAGCCTTGAATCTTCACACCGCTAGATGATTTCCCGCTCCACATTTCTGTATTAGGTTATTCTTTCAGAATTTTTGAACGCACTCTCAATCTCCTGAGCCGTCTGTCTTTTTGACCACTGCTCAGGGAAGAATGTAGTTTCAGCTTTCTTATTTATCCATTGTCCCGTTGCTGGATCTCTCACTGATATATATCCTGTCGAAACGCCATTGGAATCAGGTGTACCCGTGACCTTATCTACTTTAATATTTGAATCACGAATATAGTGGCCACCAGATCCAGCTTTTGTCCCATCCTTGAGGGTTTTCACTTCCCCGTTAAGGATATGATCCATCCTGATATATGCAGTTTGTGAACCTTTGCCAGCCTGCTCTTTAACCAGTTCCAGAGGTGTGGGGGAAGGTTTAAAGTCATCAAGATAGTCACCTGCTCTTTACTAGTATAAACACCACCGGTTCCGGTCTGCGCGAACCACTTAGTATTAGGGGAAGTGGCTATATCTCCGACCTCATTAATGATCTTCTCTGCCGACCAGTTATTCGGGAAAGTAGTTTTCCTGGGTGTCCTGGGAAAATATGACCACAACTCCCCGGCTTATCACCATACAAGATATGCTGTTTCATCTCTGGAGATAGAATATCGACATATTCTTGCTTAAGAATTGGTTTATCATAAGGAATATTATTGCCGTTGAATTTACCACCTGAGTGTTCAACATTAGGAACCGCCCCATTCGGCTTTTGACTAAATTCACCTTCACCGGCCTTCCATGTCGGTAACGATGGCTTAGGTACAACCTTCTATTGATAACTCACTGATGTATAGAGTAAAGACCCAACCGTAAGGGTTGGGGTTTTCAAATCATGAGGGAAATTTAGCCAGTAATTCGTTAACTTTTTCCGTATCTTCGGGGTGAAGCTTGAGATATTTTTCACAGGCTATACGGGTATACTGATAACAAGTTTCTTCACTGACAATGAATGTATCTGCTTCAGAAGGTGGATAGCCCGATGAAAACTCAACACCTTCAAAATGCTCACTTTCATCATAACTTTCCATATCTGGAAAATTACAATATGAACCATCAGTATTATATCCATGCCCATTGGCAAGACATTCAATTACTTCCATAAATTTTCGATCATTATACATGCGATTAAAATAAGACTTAACAATCCAATCATTGTTGGAATAATCGTATGGTAGCTCAAATAAAAATTCATTAAGCTTTGAAAACTCATCCTGATTAGAACTGATGATATTAGTCAAAATTTTACTCCCTTTTAAAATTCTACTTGGGGTGAAAGTTAGTAACTCGCCCAGTTTTCTGATCAAGATAAATCCTGAATATTACCCCACCTGCACTGGCATCATATTGATTCACTCCCTTCGATACAGCTTCTTTATATCCATTTGTAGCAGCTTGCTGACCTAAGTCTAAAATTTTATTATCAGTAAATATTTTAGGATCATAAATCGTCTTTGTCTCGAGATTTTTTTTATAGTTTCCAGTCAATTCCCCGGTACGATCTTTAGTAGGTATCAGATATTTTACTTCTGATATTCCCTTCACAGCCGTAGGTGTTTCACTCACAATTTTCACATTGTATTCCTCAGCCGCAGTGTAAAACGCATTGGAGTTATGTCCTCCCGAGATCCCATTTTTCTGTGTGAATCCATCGACTGTTGCCAGATGCTTCGGCTGATCAATTCTGAAACTCATCCCATCAGGGTAAGTAATAGTGGTGGTGCCTTTATCTATACTGGTTTTGTAATTCAATGAATTAAAGTCATATTTACCAATGGGATGCTCAACGTTCGTCACCGTCTTATCCGGTTTGGGACTAAATTCACCCTCTCCAGATTTCCAGGCTGATGGCGGTATATCAGGTATGGCTTTTTCAGCTTTCGATACTACTTTTGCTACAACCTTCTCCGTCAGTACCGCGCCACCTTTAACAACCCCTGCACCGCCAGCCAGCAGCCCGGCGATATCCGTAACCAGCTTACCGCCTTCAACACCCGCATTAAATGAACCGCTGGCTCCGGCTCGCTGGTATTCCGCTTCCATCCGATCGATACGGTCAATATAGGACTGTTTTACCGCGTCCGACACGTTGCCCAGTACATCTCCACTGTTAAACAGCGATTTCAGGGCGTCATAGGTTTCCTGCGGATTGCTGGCCGTTTTCACGATGCTGTCTATCGTGTCGTACAGCCCTGCCGGAACTCCGGCAATCATCCCCGCTGCATAGCTGCCATCCTGTCCCAAGTCTATCGCAGTCCATTTCGCCTGCGCTCCGGCTTTGCAGGCCAGGGTCTGACATGCTGCGATTTCTTTATCTTTCTGAGCCTGCTGTTTCTCGCTCAGATAGTTATTCTCCGCCGTCGTCTTCCCTGCCTGCGCCGCATAAACGGCACTTTCGGTACTGTCTCCGGCCAGGCCACCGGCCAGCCCGGAGGACAGGGTTGCCAGAGCGCTCAGGGTCTGCTTCTGCGTTTCGGTCAGGTCAGCAGCCGGGGTATCACCGTACAGCTGGTCCTTTAGTATCCCTGCGGTTATCTCACCGAGCGCCGCGCCGGTCGCGCCCGCCGCCGCATTCTGCCCCTGGGCGGCCGCCAGCGCTGCGCCGACGATGGCGTGGGCCACCGCTTTTGCTTCTGGGTTATTGTCGATACCCATTCTGTGACCAATCGCTTCGGCCAGATACGGCGCTGAACCGTTAGCGATGGCCGCAGCGATATCGCCGCCCGCCAGGCCCTGAACCACGGCGGTGGCGGCCTGGATACCCTGCTGGACGGCGCCGCCGGTGCCGAGCCCGGTGGCGTTAAACGCCTGGTCGTAGAAGTTCTGGTAAACCTGGCCGTTGATGGCGTTCTCATCCGGGGTCTGACCCGGATGGGCCTTCACCCAGTCTTTCTGCGCCTGGTCCCTGTCGGCATCGGTGATACTGCCCATCTTGTCTTTTGCATCTTTCGCCGCGCTGATGGCGCCCTGGGTACGCACGATATCGGACACCTGGGTGCTAATCTCACCAATCAGCTGCGCCTGCTGAATGCGCTTCTGCTCTTTCTCTTTGTCGAATATCTGGCTGATGCTGCCGTTGGCGTTCTCCGCGTCGCGGCTGAGGTTCGCCACGTCCTGGGCCTGTTTATCCTGGTCGCGGATGACCAGGGTGCCGTCGCTGACGGCGGCTTTCGTGGTGCCGCTGTCGTGGCCGTCTTTGTTGACGCCCGCCAGCAGGGTGTTGGCCATGTTGCCGATGGCCTGGCCGCCGATGCTGCCCCCGGTGCTGAGGCCGATACTCTGGTGCTCGACCTTATAGTCGGCCTGGTTGTGGATATCGCTGAAGCCGAGGGTGCCGGTGTCGAGCTTATTGTTGTCCGCGGTGGCGGTGGAGCCGATGACCGCGCCGTTAAGCTGGGTGTGTTCACCGACGGTGACGTCAAAGCCGCCTTTGCCCGCGAAGATGCCGGTCTGCTCAACCACGCTGTCGTAGTTGCTGTGCATTTTGTCACGGCTGAGGTTGACGCTGGCGGAGCCGGTCATGGAGCCGAAGGTAAAGCTGCCGCCGACGCTGGCGTTCTGCTGCTTCGAGTCGTAGCGGTCGCTGTCCTGCTCGCTGGTCATCGTCAGGTTGCGGGCGACGTCGGCCCTGACCGTCTCGCCGCTGACCTGCGCGCCCTTCAGGGTGGTGTCGCGGCCGCTGACCAGGTTCACCGCCTGCCCGGCGTTAAGCAGCGTCTCCGTATGGGTGGTGCCATTGCCGCTTTCGTGGCCTTTGCCCTTGTTGAGGCTGGCGGAGACGCTGATGCCGAACCCGCCGGAGCCAACGCCGATGCCGACCCCGACGCTGCCGCCGCTGCTCCTGTTGCTGCCGGTCAGCAGGGAGGTGTTCTGCGCGGACGTCAGGGTGATATCGCGGTTAGCCGTCAGGTCGATGTTTTTTCCGGCCTGAACGGTGGTGCCCTGGAGCAGGATATCGCCGTCGGTGCCGCCGCCGTTAGCGGTGATTTTTACGTTATCCCCGGCGGTCAGGCTGCCGCCGCGGGCGGTAACCTGCTCGCTGTGCTGGGTGGACGTAGACGACTGAGAACCGTAAGAGAGGCTGATACCGACCGTATTGTCTGACGCGCCCGGCGTCCCGGACTGGGCGCTGGCCAGGCTCGCGGCCTGAGCGGCCTGCACCCCGGAGAGTGCCGCTTTGGTCTGCTGCAGGGCGGCGATGCGGCTGTCCTCGGTTTCCTGCGCCTGGTTAGCGGTCTCGACGGCGGTATTGAGCGCGCTGCCGACGGCGCCGGAGAGGGCGAGGGTTAAGCCGCTCTGTTTCTGCTCGACCCTGTGAGTCTGTGCGCTGCTGTCGCTGGCGGCGGTAATGGCAACGTTTTTGCCCGCCAGGCTCATCTCTTTCGCGGCAATCAGCTCAGCGCTGCGGGCGGAGAGGTCGTTGCCTGCTTCAAGGCTGAGGCTGCCCGCGCTGCTGCCGACGGTGCTGATGGCGTGGGCGGTGCTGTTGCCGTCGTCGGTGGTTTTGACGCTCTGACGGCCGTAAGAGAAGCCGATACCGCCGGTCCCCATCAGGCCGGATTTGCTCTCTTTGATAAGATGGTTTTCCTGACGCTGCTCTTCGGCGGTGTCGAGGGTCAGGTTATTGCCCGCCGCCAGCCGGACGTCGTTTTCGCCCGCCACGTTGCTGCCGCGTACCGTCAGATTGTTACCTGCCAGCAGGGTCACGCTGTCGCCGGTCACGTTGCTGGCGGTTGCCTGGGTGGCCTCGATCTCATCGTGGGTCTCCAGCGAGCGGCCGGAGAGGAAGCCCTTGCTGGTCTGCCTGCTGTGTTCGGTCAGATGATACGCGGACTCCCCGGCCACGATATTCATATCGTTCCCGGCCACCGCGCTCAGGGCGTCGGTGGCATTGATCGAGGCCGCAAGGGCGTTCAGGTCATTGCCTGCCGACAGCTGCACGCTGCCGTTGCCGGCGATCTGGCTGCCGACGTCGCTGCGCTGGGTGAGGTCGCGATAATTATCGCCGCCCCAGTCGCCGCGTTCGCTGTGGGTGGTGGCGATCGTGCCGAGGTTAAGGTTGTGCCCGGCGCTCAGCACGGTGGTGCTCTCTTTGCCGTTATTACCCACCAGAGTGGCGTTAAGGTTGATGTCGTTCACGCCCTGCAGGACCAGTTTGCCGCTGTCATTCTGGACGTAAATCCCGGCGGTGCGATCCAGGCTGCGGTTGCTGTCATCGCCGCTCAGGGTGCTGGTACTGTTCAGGTTGCGTCCGGCAGTGACCTGCAGGGCATCGTCCGCCAGCAGTGTGCCGCCCACGTTGTTGAAATCGGTGAGGGTGGCGATATCGATCGTGCCGCCGCGGATCAGACCGCTGTTAGTGACGTTGTTCGCCGCGATGGCAGTGATCTCGCGCCCGGCGAGGGTGCCGCTGTTGTTGAGGTCGTCTGCGGCCTGCAATGCCACGCGGTTGCCCGCCATCAGGGATCCATTGCCATCCACGTCGCCCTCTTTCACCCGCACATACACCTGCGGGACCAGCACGCGCTGGCTGCTGCCGTCCGGGAGCTGAACGGTCTGCTCTACCATCCACACCATATCTGATGTCAGCAGGGCCATCTGTTCCGCGCTGAGCGCCACGCCCGTGGTGAGGTTGTGCTCACGGGTAAAGGCGACACCGGCATCCATCAGGGCCTTGTACTGGGCATTATCATCGTCGAAGCCGCTGAGATAGCGCTGGCCGGTCAGGCTGGTGACCTGGTTGCGGATCAGCTGCTGTTCATAGAAGCCGTCGCCGAGGCGTTTAAGGATCGTATCCCCGTTCGGTGACAGGGCGTTCTGCATATAGTCGGAGCCCAGCCAGGTGCGCTCTTGGGTAAAGCGCGGATCGGTCTCCACCAGGTAGTGGCTGGTCGTGGAGGCGTGAACCGTATAGAGGCTGCCTGAGGGAACGCGGGTGTCCCCGACGCCGGTGCGCACGACTTCGCCGCTGCTGTTTTTCGCGCTTTCCCACGTCTGGCCTGCAGGCAGCGCCACCGGGCGATCGCTGCCGCCCTGGGCCGGGTTATTGTCTTCCCATGCCATCGTACTGAGGGAGATAGTCTGGGTCACCGGAGAGGGGCGGTAGCTGTTGGACTCTTTCCCCTGCGAGGTTTTGGTACCGCCCAGTTTCTTTTTCTTTTTCTTCGCATACCAGCGGGTCTGGCTGCCAATGTCGGTGATGATTTTCACCCCACTGGTGGCATCATTATTGAGCAGGCTAATCACCCCACCCAGCACCTTCGCGGCGATGACCTGGCTGTCCAGGTTATTCATCTGGTCGCTGTTAATGGTGAGGTTGCCGCCGGAGAGAATTTTCCCCGGATCGCTCTCAATAACACGCGTTTCCTGGACGGTGCGGGTGTAGTTGTATTCGTAGAATTTATCGCTGCTGCTGCCGTCCGGCATTTTCGCCGAGTGGACGCCGTACTTATTTTTCTGACTGGTGTTAACCTGGCTCCAGTCGTAGCGCTGAGTCTTGCCGCTCAGCACGGCTTCATGGTGGCGGCTGGTCCCCGTCACCACCACGTCCGTCACCAGATGGTTATTCAGGTTATGGATAGTCTCCATATCAAGGCGCATATCGCCGCCCGACTCAATGGTGGCACCGCGATTGGTCAGCACTCCGCCGCGCCCGGTGGCGTTCAGATTCGTGTCCAGGCTGCCGCCTATGCCCATCGCACCCGCGCTGTAGATCAGCCCATGGCCGGTGTTGTTCAGCGCCCCGGCGGCGATATCCAGCCGATCGCGGGCCGCCACGGTCGCGGCCACGCCGTTTTCTGCCCCGTTATCCAGGGTGTTCGCCTTAATAGCGATATGGTCGCCGTAAATACGCCCGGCGCCGAGGTTGGTGAGGGTGCCGGTGTCAATATGGGTCAGGGTGCCGTCGATCAGGCCCCGGTTGACCAAAGAATCGCTCAGTAAGAGATGGGATTCACCGCCCCCCAGCTCCGCGTCCCGCGCATTGGTGGCGCTGGCGGCCTGCAGCGTCAGCGTCTTACCCGCCAGCAGTTTGCCCTGGTTGTTCACGGTGCCGCCGCTGGTCAGCGTCAGGTCGCCATTTGCCAGCAGCAGGCTCTGGTTGGTCATGCCCTGCTGCAGGCTGAGGTTCAGATCGCCTTCGGAGAGGATTTTTCCGTCGCCGCTGACCGTATCCGCCGTGATGTCCATGCGCTGCCCGGCGACAAGGTTGCCCTCGCGGTTAGTGATGCTGCGGGCGTTGAGGTCCACATTTTTGCCGCTCAGGGTGCCGCCGTCATTCAGCAGGCGGCCTGTGCTGCGGGCCTCAAGCTTGCCGGTGGCGTCCACGCTGGCCAGGCTGAGATCCAGATCGCCATGACCGGCGTCCAGGGCGGTATTGCCTGTTGCCGTCCGGCTGCCGCTGGCATCAATCCCCTGAGCGTTGGCGGTGAGGGTGCCGCCGGCAATATTTTGTCCCTGCAGGGTCAGGCGACCGTGGCTGGAAAGGGTGACGTTGCCATGCTCGCCTGCCTGCCCGTCTTTATCGATACCGGCGGCAACGGTGCTTTGTGCGGTCGCGGTGATGCGGTTTCCGCGCAGGGTCAGATTATCGGCGGTGGCGAGGGTGCCGCTGTGTTCGATTTCGCCCCGGCTGTTCACCTCCGCACTCCCGCCAGCGTAGATTTTTCCACTATTTCTGACGCTGCCTGCGGTCAGCCTCATATCACCCGCGCTGTTCAGGTTGCCGCTGTTATCAATCTGGCCATCGGCGGTGACCACCACCGTTCCGGCCTGGGCCCCGATATTCCCGGCGTTGCGCACGCCGACACCCGCTTCGCTCCCGGTGAGGCGGATTTTTCCTGCATACATCCCGCCCAGGCTGGCAACATCCACGGCAAGCTGAGGACGCGTCGCCGCATCACCGTTTTTGGCCACGATTTTTTCATGGGCGGCATCAACGGTGCTGGCCCCGGCGGTGACCTTCAGGTCATTGGCCCAGAGTCCGGCGTTCACTTTTACCGAACGGGCGATAATGTCGGTGTAATCCTGGCGGGAGGTATCCATCCCTTTGCCCTGAATAACGATATCGCCCTTGCTGACGTCGTAGCCGGTCAGGTTGCCGTTGTTCAGCTGCGCCTGCCCGGTAGTCAGGGTGGCGCGGTTGGCGTTGATAAAGCCGCAGCCGTCGCAGGTAATGCCCGACGGGTTGGCGATCACCACCTGGGCCTTTTTGCCCGCCACTTCGATGTAGCCGTTAAGCTGACTCGGATTGCGTGAGTTCACTTCGTTAAGGATGATTTTGGCTTCACCGCGCGACAGCCACGGGTTGCTGGCCACCATACCGCCGATCTGGGTGGAGGCATGAGTACGGCTGTTGTTGAGGATGACGCCTTTGTTGTTCACGTCGAACTGGCTGTAAACGTTGCGGGAGACCCCGCCCTGGCTCGGTGTCTGGATATTGACCTGGGGTGTACCGTTGGCGCTGCTGATAATAGTCGGCTGCTGCGAACCCGGCGCGCTCTTATCGGCCACGACATTGGCCGTTGCCGGTTGCACTGCGCCCAGTGCCAGCAGCAGGCCGAAGGCGAGGGCATTCAGGCGAGTGATGCACTGACGCTGCACGCTGGCGGTGCCAGACGCCGGGCAGGCTACCGCACGACAGCTTCGGGTGATTTCTGCCACCACGACCAACATACCGCGTGCTTTATTGAACACGATACGATACAGATTTTTATTCATCCTTAAATCCCACTCATCAATGGAAACCCGTTATGTCGTGAGGTGACGACTCAGTAACTCCAGTTCAGGCTAAAACCCAGGGTGTACGGGCTGGTTTTAAAGCCGTCAGGTCTCGAGAAGGGCACGCCCGCAAAGGCGTCGTACCCGGTATTAAAAACAGTGCCGCGCAGGCCGGCAACGCCGCCTGCCAGATGTTGACCAATCAGCATGCCTGCGCTGCTGGTGCCGCCGACTTCGCCGTAATCCGCGCCCAGATAGAACTCCTGTTGCGGCAACGGCGTTTGCCAGGCGAGGTCATTGCGCACGAACCAGCCACGGCTGGCGCTCAGGTTGCGTTCGCCATCGAAGCCGCGCACCGTCCAGCGTCCGCCGATGGAGAATTCATCCTGCGGCGTCAGGGGCATTGAACTCATCTGGCGCAGATACTGCACGTTGTAGCGGAACGACTCGCCGACGATCTCAAAGGGGATATCCAGACCGGCGCTGAGGGTGACGATTTTGCTCTTCGCCGTGGCGTCGCCGTTGTACTCCTCCGGGGCCGGGATGGCCCCAAACCAGCGGGTACCGCGCTGATAGCTGATGCCCGCATCCAGCGTGCTTTGCCCGATATAGTGACGATGGGACAGCCCCAGCCGCCAGGCGGCGGTCTTGCGATGCTGCACCTCGACCTCGGTATCGGCGATGTAGTTGCGCGATTCACTGGTCAGCACGTCCCAGCTGACGGACGTCTTCTGCGTGCCGCTGCGGTGCAGTACCCGGCTGAGCTGGACGTCGAGGTTTTTGCGTTTGCCGCTGTAGAGATAGTCCTGATTCAGGCCCGCCACCGTCTGGTGATAGTCATAATCGCTGGCCGTGGCGCTGGCCATCCAGTAGCCAAAAGGCACCGAATAATGGGCGGTGATGTTTTTACTGCCTTTATCGTCGCCGGTTTTGAGGCTGCGGGTGCCGGAAAGATAAAAGAGATCGCTTAGGGAGAAGGGGTTATCCAGCGACAGGGTCGCACCACCCTGATAACGCCCGGTGGCGACGGAACCTGAGTCATCCAGCGAGGCCCCCAGGCGCCACATCTTGCGCTGTTGCCACTGCACCACGATATCGCTCTCGCCCGGCAGCTCGCCGGGTGCCACTTCCATATTGGCCTCCACCGTCGGCAGACGCTGCAGGTTTTCCAGCCCCTGTTCGATATCACGCAGGTCGAGCAGGTTTCCGGCATGAGCAGGGAAAGCGGTCCAGAGGGTCAGCCAGCGATCGCTGTCGGGGCTCCGTTTCACCTCGTGAACGTAGCCGGGCATGATCACCAGCGACAAGGTTCCACGGGTCAGATCCTGATTCGGGGCCAGTACACGGGAAGTTACATAGCCGTGGTCAATCAGGCGATTTTGCAGGGTGCTCATCAGCTGATTAATGCCCTTCCCGCCGAGGCAGTGGCCTTCACCCTGACGGGCGAGGCGCTGCAGCGGCAACCAGTGCGGCAGGGCCTCCTGGCCGCTCAGTTTCACCCGGTCTATCTGAAAGCAGGGGGTTTCTGGCGCAAAGTGAATGCGGCCAAACGAGGAGGAAGGCGGCGAAAGGCGCACGTCCGGGGTGGGCGGTGTCAGGGTTTCTTCCAGCGCTCTTTGCCGCTGCTGCTGGGACTGAAGCGTCCGGTCGATCATGTTCTTTTCAGCCGCAGGACGCTCAGGTGGAGGGACCGGGGCGGCAGACGGGGAAGAGGGGATCATCAGCGCGATAAGCGTGAAAGCTGAAAAAATGAACGGCGTTGTGCCGCGGGCCGTCCCTGTCGGTGTGTTGCGCATCATCCCTGTGACTTCTCTTGATTTTTTTATGAAAGTGCTTAATAAACAAACTGCGCGGATGATAAAAGAATTGTTAAGAGCTGTAAATATAAGTGTGAGTGTTAACAGGGCAGTTTCCGATAATTCTTAGAATAAAGTTTTCAAAAATGTCTGGGACTGAGGGTGGCGTTTACAGCCCGGTTTTATCCGGTGCTACGGATGGTTTTTTCGTGTTTATTCCGCAATTTCAGGCGCTTTTAGGGGAGGGCTGTCTGGAGAACTCGGTGTTGTCCAACGAAGCAGGGCCAGTTGTTTCATGAATTATTCAGCAATCCCTCGTCCCAATCGCAAGCCTATCGGGGTTGGCGAGAGACGGATACCCGCAAAAGGGAAAGAGGAACGTTCAATATCGTTAATGGAACGCCTGGTCGACATTTTTATCAGAAATGAACGGCTGGCCCGCGGTGTGCTCACTCTTTCCCCGGCGCATCCCGACCAACAACAGGCCCCGGATAGACGATGCATGGTCACCCCTTGCATCTTCCCCTCACTCCCTTAAAATTTCCCCCTCTCTGGCGTAAGGAACATCGGATGTCACAGTACTGGTGGAAGGACCTGCACGACCGCAATCATGCCTGGCTGGGGCTGGAATTACAGAGCCCGAAACCCACCATGCAGCCCATTCTGGAGATGCACAGCGGGCATCATGGCCGCATGGCGCTATCACTGCGCGGTGCGCCGCTGTTCTGGGCTTCGATGCTAAAAGACCATTCCGGCCTGTGGCGGGTGTTTAACGCTGAGCATCCTGATCCATATGCGTTATTACCGCCCATTACTTCGCTGGCGCTGGAGTCGATTCGTCGCTCCGGGCCAGAGGCGTGGATGGGCGAATGGTGCCGCTATTTTGCCCGCCATTTGCTGACGCCTGACGTTCCGCTGTTATCCGCCGGCCGCTGGCTGCTGCGCCCGATGCTACCCACCGCACCCGTTGCACCTTATTCCCTTCAGCAAACGTCTCCGGTGGAAAGCTGGCGTTTTCACGCCCCTGCCCGCAGCGGGAATATCGGTTTTAGCTGGTCACTCTTCGCGGAAGATATGCCGAACCTGATGGCCCCGACGCGCGTCTCGCAGGTTGACTGGTGGTGGAATGGCACCCCGCTGCTGGCCCGTTACGCCCTTCAACCGCACGCAGGGCGCCTGAAATGGTGGCGCAAGAAGAGCCGGGAAGGGGCGCTGCCGCCAGTACTGGTGCGCTTCATTGCCGGGCTGGGTTCATTCGTTATTCTTGATGGTCACTACCGTTTACAGGCCGCCATCGAAGAGGGCATGCCGCCGCCGTTTCTGGTGCTCAGTGAACTGGGGGAAAGAACCTTCCCGACGGACCCGGCGCATCAGGAAAAGATCGTGCGTGCGCTGGCTGCCCAGCAGCAAAAGAACCCCGCTGTGAATCTTGATGGCGTGAATCAAACGCTGATTAATCTGTATGACAGCCACGATCTCTATGCCCCTGCGTACAGTCGTGCCGTGCTCGGTGATGGCGAAGGCTGGGCGCGGGAGGTCACGGAGTATTTGTGCAGAGATGATGAGCAAGCGGTATTAGAGAAAATCCTGAAGCGTATCGTCTGACCGAGTGCTTGCGCCCCTCAGGCGGTCCCGCCCCCCTAAAAGCCCCTCTCCTCCATTCGTAGAAGAAAGCCTGAACGGTCAGGTTCAAATTTGATTACATTTATTCATGAAACAATGTATAAAAACATAAAAAAATTTACGAATAATCTTATGTACAAAAAATAACCAGAATCAGGATGTCGAGCACTTGCGCCCCCCGATGAGATTATTTAATCCTCTCTGCTGGCCGCCAGATGTTATCCCGCGATAACACCTCTTCCGTTGCGCGATAATCCTGAAAGAATATCTCTTCTTAAGACAAATTTTCACAAAAATGAAATTAACGGGTCACACACACAGCCCGTCCATTATTTAAGGATGAAACACTGATGAAGATTTTTAGCCGTAGCGCAACCTGTTTACTTGTTTCTGCCACTCTGCTTCTGAGCGGCTGTGCCAATACCGGCAGTTCTCTGTTGTCCGGTACAAAAGCCGACCCGCGACTGACCAGCGGTGAGCAGGCTAAGTTCTTTAGTGCATCGGGCGCACAGGGTTGTGGAGTGGGGGCCTTAACGGGTGCTCTGGCGGGCGCGGGTATTGGCGCGCTGGCCGGTAACGGTAAAAAAGCGCTGGTCGGTGCTGCCATTGGGGGCGCCGCGGGTTGTGCGGTGGGGATGACGGCTAACTACTACCTGGATAGCCTGAAAAAAGATTACGCCACCACTGCTGCTCGCCTGCAGGCAATGGGCACTGACATCCGCAAAGATACAACGGCGGTAGAGAAAACCTCTACGGCGATGAAACAGGTCATCAGTGACAACCAGGCAACTCTGACCCAAATCAGCATCCAGAAAGATAAAGCCGGTTTTGATAAAGCCAGCGCCAATAAGCAGCTGGATCAGATTGATGCCAATATCAAAGAAATGAAAAGCCAGATTAAAGTCATGAAAGACAAAGATGCTGCTTATAAAGTCGCCCTGCAGGGACAATCAACGACGAATAAAACAGATAAAACCAATCTGGCCGCATTAAATAAAGAATATACCCAGCTGAATAGTAAAATCGCCGCTCTGGAATCAGAAGCGAACGGTCTTTACAGTCAGCGCCAGGCTATTTCACTGGGTTAATGCAGAGGGGCTGACAGAACTGTCAGCCCCTTTTCACACCTGTTACTGGCCTTAAAACCTTATTTGTTTTCCTCATTTCATGGAACATTTCATGAGAAAATATGTATTACTCGCTTCAGTATTGCTTACCGGTTGTGCCACCTCTCCTCAGGACTGCGACCTGCAGGCGCAAGATCCCAGCTTCCTGACGAAATTGAGCTGCACCACCTCCGGTGGCTATCGGCAGAAAGTCAGTGAAGAAGAGCAGAAGGTCCAGCTCAGTCAGTGGGAAAATCAGCGCGCCAAACAGGATCTGGCCAATACCCAGAACCGGCAGCAGGTCACGGATCAACAGCTGAGCAATGAACAGGTGCGACTGCAGGCAGCGCGTACCGATCTGGCGCAGACAATGAAACGCCTTAAATCCGACAACGTCAAAAGCAAAGCCAGCCAGAAAGAGATTAAACAGTTGCAGGCACTGCAACAGCAAGCGCAGCAGGCCACCAGCGCCAGCGACGTTGCCGCTATTGAGAAAAAAGTGGCCGACGCCAGGAAAAGGGTGGAAGCACTGGAGCAGGCGAACACGCTGCAGTAACGCGCCCTTTGATGTGACGATATGCTGATCCGCCGCGAACCGGCGGCGGATGCCAACGATAACCACAAGACGACCCTGTGTAATGCAACGATTAACACGTGCAGCGCCGATTAATGATTCTACTCTGGCCACCTATGAGGAGACGGTTGCGATTATCCAGCGCTATCTCCCTCCGTCTCTTGCGCTGGTGTTTGCCACCGCCCGGCGCGATCCTGCCGGGCATCTGGAGTGGTGGACCGACCGCCAGGGCGTTGCCCGGCCATTGTCGGCACTGAATGAAGCGGAACAGCAGGCGCTCCACAGCAAGCTCCAGAATTACCGTGGAATACTGGCCGGGCTGATTGAGCAGCTGACCGCCCGTGGCGAGGAGCAACCCGCTCAGGCGTTGCAGCAGTTACTCGTCCATTCACAGCAGCTGGACTGCTATGCGGTCGGCGATGAACCGGTTCTGGTGAACTGGGTCATTGTGGCACCGGAGGCCCCGCCCCCGGTGGTGGTGGTGCCGTGGTGGCGACGCGCGCTGCCCTGGCTATTGCTGTTGTTGCTTTTACTGTTACTGCTCGCCCTCGCCTGGTGGTGGTATCACCATCGTTCTCACCCCGAGCCCGTGGTGCCGGCACCGCGTGAAACCCCCGCTGCCGTTGCCCCCACGCCACCCGCCAGTACTGAACTGACGCAGGATAACCCCAGTATTAACCTTGCGAAACGCAAGGATTTCGGGCGCATCAAAATCAACCTGACCTGGAAACAGGGCCAGCAGCAGCAGCCTATCGACCTGGATATCGCCGCGTTTGTCCGCTTTAAAAATGGCGACATCAGCGGGGTGGAAGCCCTCAGCCACGCCGCGGGCGACTATGAAAAACCGCCTTACATCCAGCTGAAAGAAGATTTGCGTAACGGTAACAACCAGGACGGTGAGTGGCTCTTCATCAACGGCAGCCGCTGGGCGGAGATTGATGAGGTACTGATTTACAGCTTCATTTTTGGCGGAGCCAGTAACTGGCAGGGCACCGATGCGACGATCACGGTGCATGTACCGGGCCAGGCGCCGATCAGCACCACCCTGAAGGAGGGCAGTCAGCGCAATAATGTTGCGGCGATCGCCCGATTAAAAAACGTCGATGGCGAGATAAAAGTGGAACGCCTTAACCGCTTCTTCCGCGATCGGGAGCCGATGGATAAGTATTACGGCTGGGGATTTAAATGGAAGCCGGGTGCGAGCAAAAACTAGCCACATTCATTATAACGTTCGTTCATTCACAGCGTGACAAGGTTTAGACAATGCGAAATGCGATTCAGGGACCACTGCTACGTACCGGACATAACTCCTCATTTAAGGCGCTGGGTGAAACGGGCTACCCCGTGTTCAAGATGGCATTTCAGCTACGCGAAGCGATCTACCGTCTTGATGCCGGACGTGACCTGGCCCGTCACCTTGCCGTCCCGCATAACGATCAGGGGGGCGATCGCACCGACTGGTACAGCAGCTTTCCTGGCGACATTATTCCGTGGAGCAGCGCCAGTGAAACGGAGCGCGCCTCCGCGCGTCAGCAGTTCAGCGAATTCCAGATCGCGGTACAGGCACTCAGTGAACAGTTGCTTAACGCTGAGAACAGCGGTGCCGGTGGCGATCGCCGGGTCTTTGCTCAGCTGCTGAAATCAGTCAGCCATTTCCCCGATTATGATTTTGTCTATCTGGTCAACGGCGTGCTGGTGATCACCTTCTGGGGCTTTGTTCATCCCGGTGGTGAAACGCGCAGCCCCCTGCACTGGCTGGAACCTGCATCGGTGCCTGCGCCGTCGGCGGCGATGATCCCTGGCACCACGCCGCCGCGCGCGGCTGCTACCGTGGCCAGCCCGCCAGTGGTGGAGACGGTCACACGTGGCCGCCGCTGGAACTGGCGCTGGTTACTCTGGGCGCTGCTGGGGCTGCTGTTACTGGCCCTGCTGTTTGGCCTGCTGCGTGGTTGCGTTCCTACGCTGTCATTGCCGGGCCTGCCGGGTTTCCCGGGGAATAAACCCCCCGCGCTGTCGGTCAACAATGAGGGCCATCCTCAGGTGCCCGACGTGAAGCTGCCGGAAATGCCGGCCATGCCGGACCTGAAACTGCCGAATGTCGCAGGGCAAAACGGTGCCGCCGCAGGCGCGCCTGGAGCCAGCCTGCCGGGCAGCGCTCAGGACGTGGGGGGCGTTCCGTCAGCGACGGAAGCACCACAACCCCTCGCCAGCGACACGCCACCCGCGGCAGACAATGCGCAGGCTACGGAGCCCGCAGCCACGACGGATCCGGTTCAGCCCGCACTGACGCCGGAAGCTGCAGCGAATCCAGAGGCCGCGCCCACCACGCCGCCAGAGCCGGGTGCTGAAACGCCCGCAGTGGCACCCAATACCGTCCCGCCGGTGATCCCGCCTGCGGGCAAACCGCTGGCAATCCCGCCGACCCTGCCTAATGGTCCGGCACAGTTTCTCAACGGCCAGTGGCGGGTAAACGGCGGTATCCAGGACAAACTCACGGGCCGCCCGCTGCAGTTGCAATACAACTTTAAGCAAGGTGAGGGCACCGTCAGCGTGCGCCAGTCGAGCGGTGTCACCTGCCAGGGCCCCGCCAGGGGCGACGTGCAGCAGGGGGCGCTCAGCATTACTAACCCAGAGCAGATGAAATGTAGCGACGGTTCAGACTTTATTGCGCCCGTCATCGCCTGCAAATCGCCTGCCGCCGATCACGCCGAGTGTGTCGGCAGCAACGACGGGGAAAAAACCTTCCCTATTCGTATGCTTCAACCCAATACCTGAACAGGGACGGATTAAATTATGTTGCCTGAGATTGTTTCTTTTGATCGTCAAATCACCCTGGTCGGCGACTCCGGTATCCAGTTTATGGATTTCGGCCTGACGCCAAAACGTCTGCCTGCGGGGGAGTTTGTTAAATTAGCCAATGGCGTGCTCACGCGTCTGATTTACAACGAGCAGCGCGATTACTATTTCTATCAACCGACGCCTGACGCGATTGAGAAGGCCAAAAGCCAGTACGATATTCCGGTGGATGCCAGCCTGGCGCTACTGGACAGCGTCTGGTTACCGCTGCCCCTGTTCCGTTTCAGCCCGCCGAATGTCTATCAGGAAGGGCCGCTGAACTGGGCGCGTTTTCGTCTGGTCAAACTGCCGGAACCGGACATGGATGGCCACACTCACCGCATGACGCTGGCGATGGATACCCGCATCATGGCCCGGCAGCAGTCGGCAGCCGACCTCAGTCCTAATCAGGAAGACGTCAACGCCGGTGCGACCTTTGCCGTGGCAACCGCCACCTATGCGCTCAACTGGTATCTGACGCAGGACTGGGTCAAAGACTGGCTGAAAGAGGTGTTCAAAGAGAGCAGCAAAGGCCGTGACCTGGATGAACAGGAGCAGGAGCTGGCGCAGCACTATCCTCTGGCGCACTACCTTAACCTGCTGTCACTGATGGCCATTCCGGTGGAAGGGCTGCAAACCCAGACCGCGCCTGCCATCGAACTGCCGCAGTTCCGCATGATCGCCAATCGCGAAACCAATGCCATTAAACCGATCCCGGTGGATCTGATCCTCGACGTCGGTAACTCACGCACCTGCGGGATCCTGATTGAAGATCATGGCCAGTCAGGTTCCGGTCTGATGCACAACTATGTGCTGAAACTGCGCGATCTCAGCAATCCTGAGCACATCTACACCGATCCCTTTGAAAGCCGGGTGGAGTTCTCTCAGGCCTTTTTCGGCAAAGACCATTGCTCTGTGCGCAGCGGCCGACATGACGCGTTCCAGTGGCCGACCATCGCCCGCATCGGCGGGGAAGCCACACGTTTAGCGGCACGCCGCCGCGGCAGTGAAGGCTCCACCGGTCTGTCCAGCCCTAAGCGCTACCTGTGGGATGAGAAGTTTTATGGCCAGGGCTGGCGTTTCAACGGCAGCTACGTGCAGGACACCAACCCGCTGGCGACCGCGGCCCCCTTTGCCAACCTCATCGACGAAAAAGGCGAGGCGCTGCACACCATTGAAGACGAGATGGATCGCATTCCGGTCTTCACACCGCGCTATTCACGCAGCTCGCTGATGACCTTTATGCTGTCGGAAGTGCTGACCCAGGCCATCAGCCAGATTAACAGCGTGGAACAGCGTACCCGTCAGGGCCACGCCGGTATTCCTCGCCAGCTCCGTCATATCATTCTGACGGTGCCGCCAGGCCTGCCGATGGCTGAACGCTGTATCCTGGATGACCGCATGCGTCAGGCGGTGGGGTTAGTGTGGAAATCGCTGCGCTGGCACAACGGCGAGAATGACCCGTATCTGGATGAACAGGAGTTATCCACCCAGGGGAATATCCGTATCCCCTTACCAAAAATTCGCGTGGAATGGGACGAGGCCTCCTGTGCGCAGCTGGTGTATCTGTACACCGAGATCAATCAGAACTTTGCCGGCCACCCGGAGGTGTTCTTCAATACCCTTGGCCGCCCGGACCGCAAAGATCGTGAAACCATCACGCTGGCATCCCTCGATATCGGAGGTGGAACCACGGACCTGGTGATCACCGACTACCGTCTGGATCGCAATGGCCTGGAAGGCAGCGGCGCTAACGCACATATCATTCCCCATCAGCGTTTTCGTGACAGCTTCAAAACCGCCGGTGACGACATTCTGCTGGATGTGATCCAGGCCTATGTGTTGCCCGCCTTCGAGCTGGCGCTGCGTGATGCCGGAGTAGTCACGGTTGAAACGCTGATGTCGCAGCTGTGCGGATCACAAAATATCAGTGCTGCTGAAGCCGTACTGCGTCAGCAACTCAGCCTGCAGCTGTTTGTGCCACTGGCGCTGCATATTCTGAGCAGCTACGAGCACTTTGATCCGCTGGATGAGCAAACCCACCTGCTGATCAACCGCAAGGTGAGTGAGTTACTGCCTGCTGGCAGTATTCGTGACGAAGTCGATGGCTTTGTGCGTCGCGAAGTGCAAAAAGCGGGTGGCCCGAATGATTTCAGGCTGGTGGATATCACCCTCAACCTGTCGCTGGTGAAGGTGCATAACGATCTGTGCTCGGGCAAGTTCAACATTGATAAGGTGCTCACTGCCCTGTGCGAAGTGTTGTCCTGCTATCACTGCGACATGCTGCTGCTGACGGGGCGGCCTTCACAGCTACCGGGCATCCAGGCGATCATTCGTCGCAATCTGCCGTTACCGCCGGGACGCATTCTGCCACTGCATGGCTACCAGACCGGCACCTGGTATCCGTTCCACAAAAATGGCTATATCGACGATCCGAAGAGCACCGCCTCGGTCGGCGCCATGCTGGCACAGCTGTGCGCCAATCACAGTATTCCTAACTTCCATTTCCGTGTCTCGGCGCTGAAGCCTTACTCGACCATTCGCCATATTGGCATTATCGATATGGATAACCTGCTGCGTGATGCCGATGTGGTCTACCGCCATATCCAGTCAGAGAATGGCCAGATCACCCTGCCGGGCGAACGCAGCGAAGAGGGCGAGGGCGCAATGCAAAGCATCGTGATGCGTGGCGATCTGCGGCTGGGATATCGCCAGCTGGATGCCGAACGCTGGTCTGCCGCTCCGCTCTACACCCTGCGTTTCAACGAAAAGGGCCGTCAAAAATTCTCCACGGCGCAGTCGAGTGACAGCGGCTCCCCTTATCTCAGGGTGCGGCTGACCGTGGATAAAGGCAAACGCGCGCGCCAGTTAGGGCTGATCAGCGATCGCCTGACCATCGCAGATGTCAGCAGCAACACCGATAAATCCTTTAGCAAAGGGGATTTAGAACTGGAACTGAATACCATGCCCGATACCGGGCTCATTGACAGCCGGCACTGGCTCGATAGCGGGAGTGTGAAAAAATAATGAACAGCGAACCAGAATCTCTTACCCAAGGTTGGGCAGCGATCGCCCGGAGCTGTCAGGATGCACGCGGCTGGGTAGAAACCGTGCGTGTCGGCTCGCGCCGCCTGGATAACGAGGCGGACAAACTCAACCTCAGTTTGCTGCGTACCCGCAATCTGGCCAACAATCTGCAACATGTCGCCTCGACGCCGATGACGGTGGGTTTTTTCGGCATTTCTCAGGCGGGCAAGTCCTACCTGATCTCAGCGCTGGCAGCGGGCAGCCACGGCAGCCTGAAAGCGGCCTATGGCGACCGACGAGTCGACTTTATTAAAGAGGTCAACCCGGTTGGGGGGGGTAAGGAGGCCACGGGCCTGGTCACGCGCTTTACCAGACAGGCACCAGAAGCACCTGCGGGTTACCCTGTCCCGCTGCGTCTGTTTAGCGAAATCGATATTGCCAAAATCCTGACGAACACCTGGTTTAACGACTTTAATCAGGAGCAACTGGGCGATGAACTCGATGAAAGCCACATTGAAGAACACCTGCGTCCCTTCCTGCTTCGTGCCGAACAGCGTGAAATCTGCGCCGGCGTCAGCAGCGAAGATGTGGTGTCTTTATGGGACTACCTTGATACATCGTTCAAAAGATCCGTGGGAAAACTCAGATCGGTTTACTGGCCGCAGGTACTGAAAATAGCCCCTGGGCTGCGTCCGGAAGAACGTGCAGAATTGTTCTCTCTGCTGTGGGGTAAACAGAGCGCACTGACGGAAACCTATCGTTCACTGGCCAGGGTGCTGGTGAAAATAAACCATGCCAGAATGGTGTTTGCGCCGCTGGAGACGCTGACCGATCACAGTAGCGGCAGCATCATGAACGTCGATAGCCTGAATCGCCTCGGTTCCCATCAGGATCGCAATGTTGATATCCGTTACTGGAACGACGATCAACAATCCGTCAGCGCCTCTTTGTCACAAGCCGAACTGACCGCGCTCACCGCGGAGCTGATTTTCCCGCTGGCGGAAGTCCCGCAGGACAGCATTGTGGAGCAGGTCGATTTGCTTGATTTCCCGGGTTACCGCGGACGCCTCAAAATTGACAAGCTGGAAGATGCCGGTCAGGGCGGGCTCAACCCCATCTCGCAGTTACTGCTGCGCGGTAAAGTGGCCTATCTTTTCGAGCGCTACACCGATAACCAGGAGATGAATGCGCTGGTGGTGTGCGCCAGTGCCGCCAAGCAGAGCGACGTGGCCGATGTCGGCCCGGTGTTAAACCGGTGGGTTGAAAAAACTCAGGGTAAGGCGGGTGAACGCAGCGGCGCCCCGGGTCTGTTCTGGGCCATCACGATGTGTGACAAACGCATCAGCGACAGCCTGGAACATACTGACACTCAGCTAAAAATGGGCTGGGAAGATATGTTGCATATCACCCTGCGCGAGCGTTTTGCTCATTACGAATGGCTCCAGGAGTGGATGCCAGGGAAACCGTTCCAGAATGTCTTCCTGGTGCGTAAACCGGGGATTGATAATCCCTTCCTGGACCTGGTGCGTGAACCCGGTCAGGAGGTACTTAAAGAAGTGTCCCTGGCTGAACGCTATCACGAGGTGCTCGACAGAATGGGCAATACCTTTATCGATGGCGAGCTGGTGCGGAAATATCTGGCCGAACCGCAGGATGCATGGAAGGCGATGCTGACGCTGAACGATGGCGGGATGCGTCGCCTCACCGAAGCCCTGCGCCGCGTTGCTCATCTGGATTTCAAACTGAAGCGCCTGCATCAGCAGTTAGTGCAGTGCCGCCATGAAACCGGCGATCAACAGCTTGGCCGCTGGTATGAACAGGGTGGCGAAGATCAGCGGGCGAAGAAACAGGCGATTGCCAAAGATCTGTGGCAGGGGTTATCCGCCAGTGCGCACAGCATCGGTGAAATGATCAGTCGCCTGGAACTTCCCACGCCTGAACTCAACAACATCTATCTGAGTATTCGCCATGAGGATCAGGCATCCGCGGCGGCCGGTGACCCGCGCCCCGTTCAGGTGCTGGCGAGCAATCCGTTTGGCGATAATCCGTTTGGCAGCAATCCGTTTGCCAGCGATCCCTTCTCCGGTTCAGTGACGGCGGAGGTGGCCGCCGTTGCCGACACCGCGCCTGCGTCTGTAAGGGTGAGCCAGGAGGACGAGTTCGCCCATCAGGCCTTCAAAGCCTGGGTGGCTCATCTGAGGGAGTTACCGCAGCAAACGGCCCACTGGTCCGCCCTCGGCCTGAACAGCGAGCTGATGAATCTGCTCACTGAAGAGTTGATTGCGGCCGCCACTCGCCTCGATCTGGAGGGCACCCTGAAACAGGCGCTGGCGGGTCAGGAGCAGGCAGATACCCATCATGACCAGCTGAGGGCGCGTCAGGTGCTGCGTACCCAGCTGGCGATGCGTGATTTTATTGCCTGGTTCGGCTATCTCTCTCTGCCGGAAGAGCAGGTGCCCAACAGCTATGTGGGTGAGAAAAAGAAAGTGTTTGCGCGTCAGACACCGCTGACCGGCGATGCGTTACCTCAGTTGGCAGCCGTGGCACCGCAGCCCGGTGTGGCCTGGATGGGTGACTGGTTATCGGCCTTGATGACCGTCATTCTGGACAACGCCGGCCACAGCGCCACGCGCGATATCTCCTTCGAACATAACCAGCAGCTGGGTCAGATTATCCGCCAGTTGAAACAAGAGAACACCCCATGCTAGCTAAAATCTTCGCCTGCCAACCGGCAGCGCCGGGTACGGCACAACTGATGGTGCGCCTGCGCGGCGAGCAGGCCATCCTGTCTGACCTGACCTTTATTCTTTGCAACAACGAGCAGGATTACCTGCAACCTGATGGCAGATGGGGGGCGGCACAACACTGGTTTACCGTCGCTGGCGGCTATGCGCTGGCAGGCGGCAGTGGTTTTCGTCTTGGCCCAACGATCCTTGACCCACTGCTGGCCAATGCCAGCCAGGTGCAAATCCAGGTCAAACTGGCCTCAGGTGAAGTGCGTAACACCACGCTCCAGCTGGCGCGCGATGAGCTGTTCTCGTCGGAGGCGCGTGGCCAGACCGGCAACTACAGCAGCAGCAGCGTGCTGCCCACGCCGGAACCGGTGTCCCCGCCGGTAGCCGCCCCGGTTGCCCCGCCCGTTGTCCAGCCTGCGCCCACGGTTGCCGTGTCTGCCGCGGATAAACCCAAAGGGAAAAGCACGCCATCCCGTGTACCGCTGATCGCCATTATCGCCGGTGCCGTGCTGGCCCTGCTGCTGATCGCCGCCGGGCTCTGGTGGTTCCTGGGGCGCGATACTGCCACCCCTGCTGCTGCTGATGCGCAACAGGAAGCCACGTCCGCCGCCGCGGTGCCGCCAGCGTCGGCCACGACGGAACCCTCTTCGGCACCTGCGGCAGGCGCAGAAAAAACGGCAGAGACCACCGCTGCCAGCACCTGTACCGTTGCTAACCTGAATAGCCAGAAAGAGCTCGATTTCGTGCAGGGCTGTGTTGAGCAGAAGCTCGACAGCGAGGCGTTACTGACCATTATTCAGGCCGCCAAAGAGGCGAAGAAATGCGGCGTGGCACAGCGTTTGTATGCCAACCGCGCACAGGGGGGTGACAGTAAGATCGCCATCGCTTACGCCCGTGAATACGATCCTGAATCCCATCAGCCGGGCGAGTGCTTCAAAACGGCGGATAAAGACACGGCAGCCTACTGGTACGAGACCGCACTGCAGGCTGAACCGGATAATAAACAGGTCAAACAACGCCTTGAGGAGCTGGAAAAATGATCCCTTCCCCGATGTTGCGTCTGGCGCTGCCGCTTTGTGCCCTGCTGCTGTCCAGCCATGCGCTGGCCGCTGATGGCGATAAACCGCTGCTGCAGGAAGGGAAAAAAACCTTATTTCAGCGAGTACTCACCACGCCGGGTTGCACTCTGAGCAACGCTGCTGGCGAAGCGAAAGGCACGATACAGCCCGCCTTCAGCAGTCTGTACGTTTACCAAAAAACAGAGGTGAAGGGCGCAAGCTGGATCGAAGTCGGGCCCGACAGCTACGGCAAAAAAATCGGCTGGTTACCCCAGGCCTGCACCGTTGACTGGAAAATGCAGCTGACCCTGGCCTTCACCAATCCGGCCAACCGCGACCGCCTGCTGTTTTTCAAAGAGCGAAAAAGTCTGGACGATATTCTCTCCGCAGCAGACCCGGTTTCTCTGGTTGCACCGCTGCGTGCCAAACTGAAGCGTGACGGCCATGCAGACGGGGTACAGGCCCAGGAACCGGCGTTATTTGTCGATCTGCAAAAGCAGTTTTACCTGCTGCCGATCCTCAGCGGTGAAGAGGTGATGACAGAAGAGGGCTTCTATACCCGCCTGCTGAACGTTGCTTCGGTGAGTAAAGCCGACGCCACCGCCGCCGCCGCCGCCGCCAAAGAAGAAGAGAGCGTTAACAAAATCAAAGGGTTCAACGCCTCGGTGGTGTTTGTTATCGACTCCACCATTTCAATGGGACCGTATATCGATCGCACCAGGGAAGCGGTGAATAAGATCTACGATAAAATCAAACAGGAGAATCTGGGGGAGCAGGTGAAATTTGGTCTGGTGTCCTATCGCTCAAACACCAAAGCGGTGCCGGGCCTGGAATTCAGCACCAAAATCTTCGCCGATCCCAATCAGGTGAAAGATGGCCCGGACTTCCTGAAAAAGGTCGCCGACCTGAAAGAAGCCAAAGTCTCCAGTTCGCTGTATGACGAAGATGCCTATGCCGGTGTGATGTCGGCTATCGACGACATCGACTGGAGCCCGTTTGGCGCCCGCTACGTGGTATTAATCACCGATGCCGGTGCCATTGAGGGCAGCAATAAACTGTCAGGTACCGGTCTGGATGCCAGCCAGCTGCGCCTGGAGGCGGGCAATCGTGGCATCGCCATCTATACCCTGCACCTGAAAACCGCCAGCGGCAAAGATGACCACGCTAAAGCAGAAAGCCAGTATCGCGATCTCTCTAACTTTGACAGCACGCAGTCCAACCTGTACCAGACGGTGGATGCCGGCGATCTGTCCGTCTTTGGTCAGCAGATTGATGCCCTGGCCTCTGCCATTACCGCGCAGGTGAAGTCCGCCTATATGGGGGATGCAGCCATCGGCAGTGCGATCTATGCCAAAGATGATGGTAAGAAGCTGACGCCCGAGCAGAAATTACTGCAGGATACGGCGCTGATTGGTCATGCAATGCAGCTGGCCTATCTCGGCAAAAAGAACGGCACCCAGGCACCGTTGGTGTTTAAAGCCTGGATCAGCGACCGTGACCTGATTAAGCAGAATATCCCCACCACGGATGTGCGGGTGCTGCTGACTAAGGGACAGCTAAGTGATTTAAGCGATGTGGTCAGTCAGATCCTGCAAGCCGCGAACGAGGGCATGATCTCTCCGGCAAAAATGTTTGAGCGTTTACGTACTGTCGCCGCCACTATGGGCGCCGATCCTAACCAGCTTAAGCAGCAGGAAAATACCAAAATCAACGATCTCGGGGTGCTGGGCGAATATCTCGCCGACTTACCTTATCGCAGCGACGTGTTGAATCTGGACGAAGAGACATGGAAAAGCTGGGATGGGCTGTCGCAGGAGAAATTTATTCGCACGCTGTCGGCCAAGCTGCGCCACTACCAGAAATATAACGCCGATGTTGATCGCTGGGTTGAGCTTGCCGCTGGCAGCGATCCGCGCGATCGCGTCTACCCGGTGCCGCTGGAAATGATGCCCTGATGCTGCACATTGAGGACCTGTGTATTGTCCGGGGGCAGGGAAGCCAGGCCCACCGTGTCTCGCTGCCGCAGCTGGCACTGCGGCCGGGCGAGGTGATGGCTGTCACCGGCGAAAGCGGCTGTGGTAAAAGTACGCTGCTGGAAGCCATCGGCTTATTGCTGCGCCCCAGCCACATCGGGCGTTTTATGTTGAGCCAGGCGAGCGGGCAACGGGATGTTGCCGCCTTGCTCAATGGCGATCGTCAGGCGGAGCTGGCCGATATGCGTGCACGCCAGTTAGGGTTCGTCTTGCAAAATGGCGGCCTGCTTCCCTATCTGAACGTGCGCGACAATATCCGCCTGCCCTGCCAGCTGCTGGGCAAAACGCCCGACAAAACCCTGCTGAACCGGATTATCGACACCCTGAAACTGGGCCCTTTACTGGCCCGCTATCCGGCGCAGTTATCCTTTGGTGAAAGACAGCGAACCGCCTTTGCCCGGGCCATTGTCCATCGTCCCGCGCTGGTGCTGGCGGATGAACCCACCGCCGCGCTGGATCCTCACAATGCGCAGCAGCTGTTTAATCTGTTTATTGAGCTGGTGCGTCAGGAAGGGATGATGGCGCTGGTGGTGTGTCACGACTGGCCACTGGTCGAACGTTTCGGCTTACCTTGCCTGATCGCCCGCACCGATGCCCCAGCCGTGAATCCGGCCGATTCATCAGAGCCTGTCCAGGGGGAAACCCGCTTTGTCCTTTAACCGAACTCCGCTGCTTGCCCGGCTCGCTTTGCAGGACCTGTGGCACGACCGCACCATCTCCTTTTGCATCATTTCTTCGCTGGTGGCGGTGATAGCCCCTCTGCTGCTGCTGTTCGGCCTGCGTTTTGGCATTGTCAGCCAGTTACAGGACGACCTGGCGAAAGACCCGCGTAATCTTGAGATCCGCATGTTGAGCAGCAACAGCTATGACCAGGCCTGGATCGAACAGTTGCAACAGCGGCCCGACGTGGGCTTTGCTATCGGGCAGACGCGTTCGCTGAACACGCTGGCCGATCTGCAAACCGACAGCACCCATTTTATCGAAAGCGCCGAAGTGATCCCCACTGCGTCAGGCGACCCGTTACTGGGCAGCCTTATCCTGCGTCATGACAATGAGGTGGTGTTAACCCAGGAAGCCGCACGCAAGCTGGCCGTCAGCGTCGGGGAGACGATCGATCTCCGGGTGAACCGCCTGTTTGAAGAGCGCCGCGAGTGGGGGCGTCAGCGTCTGACCGTGGTGGGTATTTTACCGGCTACCTACTTCAATCGCCCGGCCATCTTTACTCGCCCGACCCTGTTACTGATGCTGGAACATTTCCGCGATGGCTTCGCTACCCCGGCCCTCGGCGTCAGCAGCGGCAACCCCCTCAGCGACATGTCACCGCGCTATGCCCGCGCCCGACTGTACGCCAAAGATATTGATCAGGTGGCCGGTCTTGAGCGCGATCTCCGGGCGCAGCGCATCGAAACCGCCAGCCGCCTGGCAGATATTGAAAATGTGAAAAGCATTAACCGGGTGCTGGGGGTGATTTTTAATACCATCGCCGCGACGGCCCTGATCGGCTGCATCGCCTCGCTGGTGGGCTCTTTTATCGCCAACGTCGATCGCAAACGTAAGCATATCGCTGTCCTGCGCCTGCTCGGCTTCACCGGCCCGGCCGTCGGCCTCTACGTGATGATACAGGGCTGTCTGCTCAGTTTGCTGGCGTATGTCGGTGGCTACAGCATCTATCTGATTGCCAGCCAGGTCTTTAACCGGGCGCTGGCGGGTAGCCAGGCCACGGGGCAGATGCTGTGCAAAATCACGCCGATGCATAGCCTGCTGGCCATGGCCCTGACGGCGGTGGTAGCGCTGCTGGTCGCCAGTATTGGCGCTTACCGTGCCATCCATATTGAACCCGCGCAGAGTCTGCGCGAGGTGTGATGCTGCCACCCTTATTTTCTTATTACTGATTAGCGGAGACTGTTCGTGACCTTTACGCCTTCCTCATTGTCATCCTGGCTGTTTCTGGCTTTGCTCGCCAGTGCCGCACCTGCCCTGGCCGAGCCCTGGACAGGCGATAGCTACAATCCTAAACCTGATGATGACGATATCATTCTGCCGATGCCCTGCGAGGGATCGATGGCTTTTCGCCGGGTCGAGATTCCTCTGGCTGGCCCCCTTGATGACCTGCCGATCACGCTGGGGCAGGATGGCGGAGAATGGGGCTTTGTTGAACACAGCTATCCGGCTTTTATCGCCGGGAGCTTCTCCGATGCCGGTAAGAGCAAAGGCCGTTATTACCTGATGGCAAAATATGAGCTTACCGCATTGCAATATCAGGCACTGACGCAGGGAACCTGCCCCACGCCGTCGCGTAAACTCAGCGTGCCGGAGACCGGTATCAGCTGGTTTGATGCGGTCAGCGTGGCGAATAAATACAATGAATGGCTACGCAGTAATGCGGCCGATAAACTGCCGAAAGAAGACGGTACCGCTGGCTTTTTACGCCTGCCTACGGAGGTGGAGTGGGAGTTTGCTGCCCGTGGCGGACTGAAGGTCAACAGCGCGGAGTTTCGTGATGTCCATTATCCAATGGATGACATGAAAAACTTTGAGTGGTATTCCGGTGCGCAATCGTCCAATGGCAAGGTGCAGCTGATCGGGCGTCTCAGCCCGAATCCTCTTGGCCTGCATGATATGTTGGGCAATGTCTCGGAGATGATGTTTACCCCGTTCTATCTCAATAAACTCAATCGCCTGCACGGTCAGGCTGGGGGCTTTGTGGTGCGCGGGGGCAACTTCCAGACCAGTGCAGCGGAGATCCGCAGTTCGGCGCGCAAAGAGGTGAACTATTACGACAGTACCAGCCCTGCGACCAGTAAAACCACCGGGCTGCGTCTGGTGCTGGTAGCCCCCGCGATGACCTCAACGGGCCGGGTTAAGCAGCTGGAAAAAAGCTGGGCTGCGCTCGGGGCAGACAGTAGCGGTGCAGATAAGAAAAAAGATGAAGCGAAAGACACCGTCAAAGCACTGGGAACGCTGGCCTCAGGGGTAGATGATGCCGCACTGAAGAAAAAGCTCAATGACCTGGAAAGTCAGCTGCGGGCCAGCAATCAGCAGCAGCAGGAAGAGCGCGCGCAATCGATCCGCGCCAGCCTTAACCTGGGATCGTTCCTCTGCACCAAGCTGCAGGATGATGGTCGCTTCCTCGATTTCCTCACACATAACTATGAGGCGCTGTGTAAGGATAAAGACAGCAGCGATCAGAACTGTGCTATCCGTAAAACCAAACTGGGTGAGCAAACAAAAAGTTTACAGCAGGTGACCAGTTACTACGCCAGTAGCCTGGTAGATTCGGCGACCTTATATGGGCAGGAAGGGCTGAAACATGAGGTTGGCGTCTTTGATCAGATGCTGACCCTGAACAAGCGTCTGTCCGGGCTCAAACCTTTCCTGGCCGCACACTGGCAGAACCAGCAGAAATATCTGGAGAACGGCAAGATTGATACCGCCGGCTGGCTGGAAAGCTGCAAGAAAATTTAACGCCTTTACTTGAGGCCTCGCCAGGGCTGTGTTAATCGCACAGCGGATAGCAGGCCTCATCTCTTCAGCAACAATTAGAAAATCATTTTTTTACTATTTATAACCCTCCTCAATTAGCCGTACCTTCCCTTGTTTATAAATATTCAGCTTATTAATTATTCCACTAATAAGCTCAGGCTAAACCAATAGCCATGAGTTTTATCGTTTTACTCATATACAAGGAGGACGTATGGCTCAGGATATTTTCATTACATTTAAGGGGATTGAGGGTGAATCTCTGGATTTTTCACATAAAGGTGAGATTGAGGTTATACGCTGGAAATGGGCCGTCAGTCAGCCTGCCAACATGCACTCAGGCAGCGGCGGGGGGGCCGGAAAGTCGACCGTCGGCGATCTGTACTTCGATCACCGCCTCGATAAAGCCAGCCCCAATCTTCTTCAATACTGTCTGACTGGCAAGCACATACCGGAAGTCGTGCTGGCCGTTCGCAAAGCCGGCGGTTCTCCGCTGGAGTATCTGCGTGTGACCTTAGAGGAGGTGATCATTACCCGGGTTGAGTCTTTCGGTTATGACACCATGCGCAGTCCGCGAGAAAAGGTCGGATTATCGTTCTCACGGGTGAAGATGGATTATGTTTTGCAAAATGCAGAGGGCGGAATGGCAGGCACGGTTTCCATGGGGTATGACATTAAAGCCAACGCCATTATTTGATTTTTGTAACCTAAGGAAGGGACTTATGCTTTATATCGACGAGGGTGGTTATATTGATGCAGAACGCATCATCCTGAAAATATTCAATAATATTGAGCGTGGAAAGATGGATGCGGTTAATGGCATCGTTGTGCATCAGACCAATGCGCCGACAGCCAGCAGTACCTTTCACAGTTATCAAACGAAAGGCGCCACCGGCGCTCACTTCCTGATTGACAGAGATGGCACCATCTATCAGACCGCTTCGTTATTCCAGATCACCTGGCA